>JBAXFI010000015.1:0-37042 GCA_037139995.1 Comamonadaceae bacterium
CAAATCAAAAATCATGGTGCCCATTGCGGGAATCGGACCCGCGACCTCTCCCTTACCAAGGGAGTGCTCTACCACTGAGCCAAATGGGCATTTCCGGCCCGCTACCTGCCTGCGAACTGTACCAACATCAACGACAACTGAGCACTGGAGCGGGAGACGGGAATCGAACCCGCGTCATTAGCTTGGAAGGCTAGGGTTCTACCATTGAACTACTCCCGCATTGAAGGTGAACCAGTCAACTTCAAAGCGCCCTACAGACCACCCCTCGTGTCAGCTTTTGCGTCAATTCTCAATTCATTTCACTGGTGGAGAGGGCTGGATTCGAACCAGCGTACTCGTAAGAGGGCAGATTTACAGTCTGCTGCCATTAACCACTCGGCCACCTCTCCTCAAGTGAGCCTAGCATTATGCCACGAAGTTATGGCACTGTCACCGATGTTCGTTGCGCCAGGCCCGTGCCTGCGAGAAATGCCCGCAACCGATGAACGGCGCCGGGGGTCGCAGCGCCGAGAGTGGCGAAGGGTGGTTCGCCAGCAGTACCAGATGGCGCGATGCATCGATCAAGGCGCGCTTGCCCTGCGCATGCGCACCCCACAGCATGAACACCGCTGGCGCGGCATCCTGTGAAACCTTGCGAATCACGGCGTCGGTCAAGAGTTCCCAGCCACGTCCAGAGTGGCTGGCCGGCTGTCCCTCCTCCACCGTCAGGCAGGTATTGAGCAGCAGCACCCCCTGACTCGCCCAGCGCACCAGACTGCCGCCCGGCTCGGGAAATGGCGGAAATGGCGTCCCCAGGTCGCGCCGCAACTCGGTGAAGATATTGCGCAATGAAGGTGGGATGGGAATACCTTGAGCTACCGAAAATGCCAAACCCTCGGCCTGACCCCGGCCATGATAAGGATCCTGGCCCAGGATCACCACCCGCACCGATTCGGGCGGTGTCAGTTGCAGGGCACGCAGTGGCTGTGGCGGAAATACCGCAGCGCCGGCCTGCAATCTCTGCTCCAGGAACGTCAGCAAGCCCCGCCCCTTCTGGGACTCGAAGAATTCGGTCACCAGCGCTTGCCAGCCCGGCGCCACCGGCCAACTCGCCGGATCGGCCTGCGCCAGCTGGTCGGCAGGGGTCGACTCTGGCGCTTGCGCTGCTGTGTCCCCCGACATCATGTCAGCCAAACAAAGCGGCCAGCGCCTGCCCCGGGTCGGCGGCGCGCATGAACGCCTCACCAACCAGAAAGGCGTTGATGCCGGCCGCGCCCAGGCGCAGCACATCGTCGCGACTGTGGATACCGCTCTCCGAAACCAGCAAACGCCCCGGCGGCACTTCACGCATCAGGGAAAGAGTAGTGTCCAGCGAAACGTCAAAGGTTTTCAGATTCCGATTATTGATGCCAATCAACGGTGTTTTCAGCTTCAAGGCGCGCGCCAGTTCGGGTGCATCGTGTACCTCTACCAGCACCGCCATGTCCAGGCTGTGCGCCGCCGCCTCAAAATCCTTCAATTGCGCATCGTCCAGAATCGCCGCGATCAGCAGCACAGCATCAGCACCCATGGCGCGTGATTCGTAGATCTGGTACGCATCGACCATGAAATCCTTGCGCAACACGGGCAACTGGCAGGAGGCGCGAGCTTGCTTGAGATAATCTGCGCCACCCTGGAAAAACTGTTTGTCAGTAAGCACTGACAAACAGGCAGCCCCATTTTCGGCATAGCTTTGCGCAATGTCAGCGGCAACAAAATCCTCTCGCAACACACCTTTGGACGGACTCGCCTTTTTGATCTCGGCGATCACCGCCGGTTTGCCGGCGCTGACCTTTGCGCGCATCGCACCAAGAAAATCGCGCGTCAAAACCCTTGACTCGGCATCGGCTCGCATCGCCGCCAGCGACTTGCGTTGAAGGGCGTCTGCGACCTCCTGTCGCTTGACCGCAACAATCTGGCTCAGAATGTCTGTCATTTCGATTCCCCTATGGCCTGTTGGGAGAATTCGACCAATTGTGACAATTTGGTTCTGGCCGCTCCAGACTCAATCGCCGCCCTGGCCCGTGCTATCCCCGCACCCATGGAATCGACCACGTTGGCCGCATAGAGGGCGACTCCCGCGTTGAGGACCACAATGTCTTTGGCAGCGCCCGGCACGTTGTCCAGCACGCCCAGCAGCATGGCCTTCGACTGCTCAGCGGTTTCGACCTTGAGCGCACGGTTGCTGGACATCAGCATGCCGAAGTCTTCCGGGTGTATTTCGTACTCGGTAATTTCACCGTTGTGAAGTTCGCCTACCAGGGTTGCAGCGCCCAGACTGACTTCATCCATGCCGTCCTTCCCGTACACCACCACCGCATGCTCGGCGCCCAGGCGCTGCAACGCGCGCACCTGAATACCGACCAGATCAGAGTGAAACACCCCCATCAATATATTGGGCGCGCTGGCCGGGTTGGTAAGTGGCCCCAGCAGATTGAAGATGGTCTTGATACCCAGTTCCTTGCGTACCGGCGCCACATTCTTCATGGCCGGATGATGATTCGGCGCAAACATGAAGCCGACCCCCACCTGCTCAATGGATCGGGCAATATCCTGCGGCGAGAGCTGGATATTGATTCCCAGCGACTCCATCACATCGGCACTGCCGCTCTTGCTGCTGACCCCGCGCCCTCCATGCTTGCTTACCTTGGCCCCAGCAGCGGCAGCCACAAACATGGAACAGGTCGAAATATTGAAGGTGTTCGATCCGTCACCACCGGTGCCAACGATGTCCACCAGATGGGTCTTGTCTGCCACATGCACCTTGGTTGAAAACTCCCGCATGACTTCGGCAGCAGCGGTAATCTCGCCAATTGTTTCCTTCTTGACGCGCAGCCCTGTGATCAGCGCGGCCATCATGACCTGCGACAACTCGCCGCTCATGATTCTGCGCACGATGTGCAGCATTTCGTCGTGGAAAATTTCCCGGTGCTCAATGGTGCGCAGCAGGGCTTCCTGGGGATTGATCTTGTTGCTGATGGGCATGCTGTTCCTTGTAAAGCAATTCGTCCGGGTGGTGAATTCAGTCGGCAAAAAAATCGCGCAGAACGGTCAGTGCGTGATCGATGCCGGCCGCATCCACGTCCAGATGGGTGACAAAACGCAGTCGGTACAGGCCACTGGCCAGGACACCGCGCGCAGCGAGAAAGGGCAGCAGTTCGGCTGCTCGGGTCTTGGCTTGGCCCACCAGTTCAACAAAAATCATGTTCGACTGCGGTGGCTCCACTACCAGCCCGGCGATACCCGACAGCCCCTCTGCCAGACGCCGGGCCAGCGCATGGTCCTGCGTCAAACGCTCCACCTGGTGATCTAGCGCGTAGGAAGCGGCCGCTGCCAACAAACCAGACTGACGCATGCCACCGCCGGCCATTTTTCGAATCCTGTGGGCACGGGCGAGCAACTCGCGGCTGCCGCACAGGGCTGAGCCTGCCGGCGCGCCCAGGCCCTTGCTGAAGCAGACAGAAACGCTGTCAAAGCACTGCGCAATACGGCGCGCTTCGGCAAGGATGTTGCCCCCACGCTCGCTCTGGGACGACTCGGCGCCCGGATTGTCATCGGCCATTTCCGCCTGCGCCACCGCCGCGTTGAACAAGCGCGCACCATCCAGATGCCGGGCCAGGCCTTTGCTTCTGGCAAGCTCTGCCGCTTGTTGCACATAGCCCATGGGCAGCAACTTGCCGCCAAAAGTGTTTTCCAGTGCCAGCAAGCGGGTTCTCGCATGGTGCGCATCGTCGGGCTTGATGGCGGCTTCAATCTCCTGCAGCAGCAGGCTACCGTCGCTTTGATGGCTCAGGGGCTGCGGCTGAACGCTGCCAAAGACCGCCGCACCACCGCCTTCCCAGCGGTAACAATGCGCCATCTGTCCCACGATGTACTCGTCGCCGCGCTGGCAATGCGACAGAATCGCGCACAAGTTGCTTTGCGTGCCAGTCGGCATGAACAAGGCGCCTTCAAAACCGAGCAATGCGGCAATCTTGTCCTGCAATGCGTTCACGCTCGGATCGTCGGCATACACATCATCGCCCAGCCGGGCGGCCATCATCGCTTCACGCATGCCTGGCGTAGGCCGCGTCACGGTGTCACTGCGCAGATCCACTTTCATAGAAGAAAATTCCTTAACATCGCATGGCCATGCTCGGTCAGTATGCTTTCCGGGTGAAACTGCAGGCCCTCGACAGCCAGCGTGGCATGCCGGACCGCCATGATCTCACCATCATCGGTCCAGGCCGTCACCTTCAGACAGGCAGGGCAACTCGAACGCTCAATGGCCAGCGAGTGATAGCGGTTGACCGTGAACTGCGCCGGCAGTCCCGCAAACACGCTTTCCTGCGTCGTGCTGATGACGCTGGTTTTGCCATGCATCAGCTGCTGTGCGCGCACGATCTTCGCGCCAAACGCGGCGCCAATCGCCTGATGCCCAAGACATACCCCCAGTATCGGCAGTTGCCCGGCAAAACTCTGGATCGCAGCCACCGAAATACCTGCCTGCGCTGGTGCGCAGGGTCCGGGCGAGATCACCAGCCGATCAAGCTGTCCTGCCTGCAATCGGGCATCGATTTCATCGAGCGTGATTTCGTCGTTGCGAAAGACTTCAACCTCGGCCCCCAGCTCACCGAAGTACTGAACGATGTTGTAGGTGAAGCTGTCGTAGTTGTCGACCATCAAGAGTTTGATTTTTGGACTCATGACTTACTCCAGTCCTTCTTCGACCAGTTCACTGGCCCGAAGCAGTGCGCGCGCCTTGGCCTCGGTCTCGCGCCACTCGAGTTCCGGCACCGAATCGGCCACCACCCCGGCAGCCGCCTGCACGTACAGAGTCTGGTCCTTGATGATGCCGGTGCGGATGGCAATGGCCACATCCATATCGCCGGCATAACTCAGGTAACCGCAGGCACCGCCGTACAAACCGCGCTTGCTCGGCTCCAGTTGATCAATCAACTTCATCGCATGCACCTTGGGTGCACCTGTGAGGGTGCCGGCCGGAAAGGTGGCCCTGAGCACGTCCATGCTGGTCATGCCATCCTTGAGCGTTCCTTCGACGTTGCTCACGATGTGCATCACGTGGCTGTAGCGTTCCACACAAAAGGCCTCGGTCACCTTGACGCTCCCGGTTTTCGAGATACGGCCGATGTCATTGCGCGCCAGATCAATCAGCATCACGTGCTCGGCGCGCTCCTTCGGGTCGCCAACCAGTTCGAGTTCGGCCGCCCTGTCCTTTTCCGCAGTGGCCCCTCGCGGCCGCGTCCCGGCCAGGGGCCGAATCGTGATCTTCTGCTCGGTCTGCCCGTCGCTGCTGACCTGCTCCTGTCGCACCAGGATTTCGGGTGAGGCACCAACCACATGGAAATCCCCAAAGTGGTAGTAATACATGTAGGGGCTGGGATTCAGCGAACGCAGCGCCCGGTACAGGCTCAGCGGTGACTCGGTATAGCGCTTCCTGATGCGCTGGCCCACCTGAACCTGCATGAAGTCACCGTCGGCGATCAGATCCTTGGCCCGCTCCACCGCGGCGATGTAGTCGGCCTTGGCAAATTCACGCTCGGCCGGGTAACCCTGGCTTGGCCTGACCAGTGGTGCACTGACCGAGTACTTGAGTTGTTCTTTCAGCTCGCGCAATCGCTTCTTGGCGTTGGCGTAGGCTTCCGAATGGGTCGGATCGGCGTAGACAATCAGATAGAGCTTGCCCGACAGGTTGTCAATCACGGCCAACTCTTCGCACTGCAGCAGCAGGATGTCGGGGCAGCCCAGGGTGTCCGGCGGACACGAGTCCTGCAGCTTTTTCTCGATGTAGCGCACCGTGTCATAGCCAAAATATCCAGCCAGGCCACCACAAAACCGCGGCAGCCCCGGCCGCAGAGCGACCTTGAATCGCTTCTGGTAGTCGGCGATGAAATCGAGTGGATTGGCGCTGGAAGTCTCCACGACCGCACCGTCTGTCACCACCTCGGTGCGGGCATCGGTGCCAAAGCCCATCGAGCGCAGCAAGGTGCGCGCCGGCAGACCAATAAAGCTATAGCGCCCGAAGCGCTCGCCGCCCACCACCGATTCGAGCAGGAAGCTGTGCTTGCCGCCGTCTTTGGAATGTGCAAGTTTCAGGTACAGCGAGAGCGGCGTTTCCAGATCGGCAAAGGCTTCGGCCAGCAAGGGAATGCGGTTATAGCCTTGGGTGCTCAGGCTTTTGAATTCAAGTTCGGAGATCAAGGGGTGGCATCTTTCAATCAAGGCGGAGCCCTTGGCACGTAGCGGGCTCAGCTCACAGCCGGACCGGCTGCAGTTCATTCAACAGGCAAACGACGCTGTCAGGTACGCCCCGACAAACCTTGTTGAGTACGCCAGGGCCATGCTCCCCGGTCGCTACAACCCGTGATCCAGATGCGGTGAATGAACATGCGCACAGTGTAGCAAACCTGCGCAGATGTCTGCTTAGCCCGGTATCAATTCCTCAAGTGAATCAACGAAGGCATCGGCGTCCACGCCCTGGATCGGCTCGCCATGGTTGTAGCCGTACGCGACCAGCAGCACCGGGCAGCCCGCGGCACGCGCCGCCTGGGCGTCGTTGCTGGAGTCGCCGATCATCAGGGTGCGCTGCGGCAGCGTCCCCAGGGCCTGGCAGGTTTTCACTAACGGCAACGGATCGGGCTTCTTGCGTTCGAAAGCATCGCCACCAAAACTCAGTTCAAAAAAGTGCTCCAGTCCCTTGGCCTTGAGCAGCGGCAGAACGAAGGCGGTCGGCTTGTTGGTCAGGCAGGCGATTTTCAGGCCCTGTGCCCGCAGTCGTTGCAACCCCGAAACAACCCCCGGATACACCGTCGAGTGCTGGCCATTGATGTCAAGGTAATGCCGCTGATAGCTGGTCCAGGCCTGAGCGTAGACGGTTTGCGCATCCCCGGCTTGGCCGCAGGCCAGGGACAAAACACTGCTCAACAAATGCTCGGAGCCCTTGCCCACCAGGCGCGAGACTATCGCACGATCAACCTGATGATTCGGGTAGGGCGCTGGCAAATCAGCCAGCATCAGATTGAGTGCAACGACAAAGTCACCCAGGGTATCGACCATGGTGCCGTCCAGATCCACGATCACTGCATCGACGTCAAAGCGCCGGCCCAGCAGCATCATGCCCAGCGCCTCATTTGACCAGTTGATTGAGCTGGATGATGGGCAACAGGACGGCCAGCACGATCAGCATCACCGCCAAGCCCATCGCAACAATCAGCAGGGGCTCCAGCAAAGTGGCGAGCTGCATGGCACGACGCGCCACTTCGGTGCCGAGTTGCTTGGCGGCGCGCTGCAGCATCACCGGTAACTGGCCGGTCTGCTCACCGAGTCGGGCAAACATCGCCAGCAGCCCCGGAAACCGCTTCTTCTGCGCCAGCGCCGAAGCCAGCGGCGCGCCTTCGCGCACCAGCACCAGGGCATCAAGCGCGTCGCTGCGCAAGGCGCGGTTGGACAGTGTGTCCGCTGCCGCCTGCAGTGCCTTGAGAATGGGCACGCCAGCGGCAGAGAGCATGGCCAGTGTGCTGGCAAAGCGCGCCGTGTTGTAACTCCGTGCGAGCTTGCCCAGAATCGGAACATTGAGCCAGGCGGCATCAAACTTTTCCCGAAAAACCGCATTGGCCAAGGCCAGACGCCCGCCCAATGCAACCAGCACCAAGGCAATCAGGAGCAGCCAGCCGTAGCTGCGCACAAAGTTGCTGATGCCAATCATGATGACCGTCAGGATCGGCAGCGCCCGCTTGCTGCTGGCAAACACGTGCGCCACCTGCGGCACCACATAGGCCACCAGAAACAGCACGATCACCATCGCCACCACCGTCACGATGGCCGGGTAAAGCGCCGCGCCAATCAGTTTGGACTTGAGCGCCTGCTGCTCTTCTAGGTCATCCGCCAGACGTTCGAGCACCAGCCCGAGGTTGCCGCTTTGCTCGCCTGCGCCAATGACGGCGACAAAGATGTCGGAAAAATCCTGCGGATGTTGCGCCAGCGCACGGGCGAAAGTGGAGCCGCCATTGACTTCGGCGCGCAAGGTGGCCACCAACTGGTGTTCGTTTTCCCGCTCGGCTTCGTCGGCCAGCGAACTCAGGGCGCGCTCCAGCGGCAGCCCGGAAGAGACCAACCCTGCCAGCTGGCGCGTCCAGACGCCCAGCCCGGTGGCATTGAAAACACGACGCTGCCGGCGTCTGCCGCCCTGCTGCTGCACGCCATCCGTGCCTGGCAGCTGCGCGCCATCGGCACCCACCGCTTCCAGCTTGATCGGCACCAGCGCCTGGGCGCGCAGCATGCCGCGCGCCGCCTTGGCCGAATCGGCGTCGATCACGCCTTTGCGACTCTGTCCCTCAGCCGTCAGGGCTTCAAATGAATAGACCGGCATACGCCCTGCCCCTTGTCATTGCGGGCCCGACCCGCAATCCATGGATCCCGGATCGGGCCTGCCCCGGACTCCGATCCGGGGTCCGGGATGACATCTGCATAGTTCCAAGATGGCGCTCACTGTCATTCAACTAATCCCTGGTTACGCGGACCAATTCTTCACGCGAGGTCAGGCCGAGTTGGACCAGACGCTCGCCGTCGTCGCGCATCAATACCATGCCCGCCGCCAGGGCTGCGGCGCGAATGTCGGCCTCCGAGGCGCGACTGTGTATCTGGGCCCGAATCGAATCATCGGTTACCAATAGTTCAAAGACGCCGGAGCGCCCCTGGTAACCGGTCTGTCCGCAGGATGGACAACCCGCACCCCGGCAAGTGGTGCAGAGCTTGCGCACCAGACGCTGCGCCAACACGCCAAGCAGTGAGGAACTCAGCAAAAAGGGCTCAACGCCCATATCGGTCAAGCGCGTCACGGCGCTGGCCGCATCATTGGTGTGGATGGTGGCCAGCACCAGGTGTCCCGTCAGGGATGCCTGAATCGCGATTTGCGCGGTCTCGAAATCACGGATTTCACCGATGATGATGATGTCCGGATCCTGCCGCAGAATGGCACGCAGTGCCTTGGCAAAAGTGAGCTCGATCTTGGCATTGACCTGGGTTTGCCCAACCCCGGGAAACTCGTATTCAATCGGGTCTTCCACCGTCATGATGTTGCTGTGCCCGGCGTCGAGCCGGCCCATGGCGGCGTACAGCGTGGTGGTCTTGCCGGAGCCGGTCGGCCCGGTGACCAGCACGATGCCGTGCGGCTGCGTCACCAGATGCTCAAAGCGCTTGAGTACATCGCCCTGCATACCGAGCGCTTCCAGGCTCAGGCGACCCTCCGATTTGTCGAGCAGACGCAGCACCGCGCGTTCGCCATGTGCACTGGGCAGCGTGCTGACGCGCACGTCCACGGCGCGGGTGCCAATGCGCAGCGAGATGCGCCCGTCCTGCGGCAAACGGCGCTCGGCAATATCGAGATCGGCCATGATCTTCAGGCGCGAAATCAGTGACGCATGCAGGGCCCGGTTTGGTTGCACCACTTCGCGCAGGCTGCCGTCCACCCGGAAGCGCACACTGGAATGACGCTCGTAGGGCTCGATATGGATGTCACTGGCACCGTCGCGCGCGGCTTGGGTCAGCAGCGCGTTGAGCATGCGGATAATGGGCGCATCATCCGAGGTTTCCAATAGGTCTTCGATGGCCGGCAGGTCCTGCATCATTCTTGAGAGGTCGGCATCGCTCTCAACTTCACTGACGACGGCTGCTGCGCTCGATTCACCCTGCGCGTAGGCCGCACTGATGCGCTGTATCAACGCGGGTGCCGCCAAGGTCTCGATCTGCTGCACCGGGTACTTGCGCATGACCTCGCTCAAACCACTGGCACCGGACTCGCCGTGCAAACACAGCGTCAACTGGTTGGCATCATCCTGCACCAGCAGCAACTGATGGGTTCGGGCAAAAGCGTAAGGCAGCGGGTAACGCATGGCAGGCTGATGGCGGCTCAGGGTTGTGTCTTGGGCGCCGCGACAGGCGTCGGCCTTGCTGACGGAAGCGCCGGCAACAAGGGTGCCTCATTGATAGGCGCCAGGCTGCTGGGCACCGGTTGCGCGGCCTGCAGACCCGAGCGCATCAGTTCGTAGCGGTCCATCGACAAGCGGTCGCTGGTTTGCGAATCGCGCACCACCACCGGGCGCAGGAACACCATCAGATTGGTTTTACTGCGGCTGCGCGAATCCGTCTTGAACAGATTGCCAAACAGCGGCACATCACCCAGGCCTGGCACCTTGTCCTGGTTGCCGGAATACTTGTCCTGCAACAGCCCGCCCAGCACCACGATGCTGCCGTCATCCACCAGCACGGTGGACTCGATCGTGCGTTTGGATGTCGTGGGCCCGTTCGCTGCTGACTCGGTGCCGGCCTTGACGGCTGAGGTCTCCTGGTAGATCACCAGTTTGACGGTGCCGTTTTCATTGATTTGCGGCCGGACTTTGAGCGTCAGGCCCACATCCTTGCGCTCCACCGTGGTAAACGGATTGACGGTATTGCCGCTGGTGTTGTTGCTGGTGTAGGAGCCGGTCACAAAAGGCACGTTCTCGCCGATCACGATCTTCGCTTCCTCGTTGTCCAGCGTCAGCAAATTGGGCGTTGACAACACATTGCCGCTGCCGCTGGACTCCAGAAAGTTCGCCAGGAAGCCCAGCACGTAAACACCGTTGACCCTTTGCGCAGCACCGAAGTTAAAGCCGGTCCCAGGCGCAACCGTACCCGCACCGAGTGCCTGGTTGATGATGTTCTTGCCCGCAGCACCAAAATTCGTTCCCAACAGGCCAATCACGCCATCACCGGATTGTCCCAATGGCCCCTGCCATTGCACCCCGAATTCGGCGGCGCGATCCGCATTCACTTCCACAATCAGACTCTCCACCAGCACCTGCGCGCGCCGACCATCGAGCCGGTCGATAACGGCGCGCAACTGGCGGTATTGCGGTTCGGGCGCGGTAATGATGAGCGAATTGGTGGCCGCGTCGGCCTGCACTTGCCCACCCGTTGCCGACACACTGGCCGCCGGTGCGGCGGCGGCGCCGGCCACTGGTGCAGTGGCCGCGGCAGGCGTTTGACCGGTCATGGCCGCACGCAAGGTGACGGCGAGCTTGGTCGCGTCGGCATTCTTCAGGTACACCACGTAGATGTTGCCGGCCGCACCATTGCCGCTGTTGGCCGCCGGCTGATCAAGCTTTTCCACCAGTGACTTCACCAGTGCAACGCGCGCCGGGTTGGCAGCCCGCAGAATCAGCGTGTTGGAGCGCGGCTCGGCAATCAGCGTGGTCCTGAACGAAGTGTCACCCCCCACGGTTGCGGTACCCGACGACTCGATCAAACGCAGCACCAGCGGCGCCAGATCCACCGCAATCGCGTGCTTGAGCGTCAGCACCTCGACGTTGGTGGCGTTGGCCACGTCCATGGCGGCGATGATGCGCGCCAGACGCCGCAGATTGTCTGAATAGTCGGTAATGACCAGCGAGTTGTTGCCGGGGTTGGCGTTGATCGTGTTGTTCGGGCTGATCAGGGGTCGCAGCACTGTCACCAGGTTGTTGGCAGACTCAAAATTGAGGCGAAAAATCTGCGTGCTGATCTGGTTACCGCTTGCCAGGTCAGCACTGCTGGCGGCGTTGTCGCTGACCGTGACACCCGCGCTTTGCAGTTTGGCGTCGGCCTCTGGCACTACTTTGTACAGACCGGCCGACTCCACCATGGTGAAGCCCTGCAGTCGCAAGGCGGCCAGAAACTGGTTCATCGCCGCAGTTCGACTGACCGGCTTTTCCGTCACCAGTGTCAGCGTGCCCTTGACGCGCGGGTCCACCACCACGTTGAAGCCGGTGATGCTGGCCATGGTTCGCGCCACGGCATCAATTTCGGCATTGCTGAAGTTCAGCGTAACGGGTTCAGCCGAACGGACTGCTGTCGCAAGCAGCAGCATGCTGATAGCAAGGGAACAAACCATGCCGAAGGGACGCCGGAAACTGGTAAATTTCATACAGATTCAACCCACTTTGATGATGGCACGGGCACCGTCGCGACGCCCGATGATATTCAGAAGATTGGACAAAGCCTCAAGGCGCTCCGGCGGGGCAGTGGCAAAGCCCTCAAACCGGAGTTTTGAGCCCACCCACTGACCACTGCCGGACAATTGTAGACTGCCCTCCAGCGTCTCCAGCGCAATGCTGGGGCTGGCGCCACCGAGCAGCGAGATGCGATAACTGCCCATCGGTTTGAGTGTTGACAGGCGAGACGACATCTGGCTTGCGTCGAGTTGCACACGCCCGCCCAGCAACAGGCGACCCGCGGCCCACTGCAGCGTCAGTCCCTGCGTCGTGAGCGTCAACTGACCATCGGCTTGCACCGTGTTCCAGGGGGTTCCCAGTCCGGTCAGCCACTGCGCCGGCCACTGCGACAGGCTGTCCGCCAGCGCCAGTTCGGTGCCGGACCAACGTGGCTGTATCGTCACACGCCAGGCCTGCTGCATGCAGCAGTCGGCCTGGATTTCAGCACGCAAGCCACTCCAATGGGGGCTAAGCACCCAGACCAGTCTTCCCGGCAAGGTGCTGGCGTCACTGCTGCCGGCACCACCGGCCAAGCCGAGTCGGGCCGAGCCATTCCAGACGGTCCCCTGGGCGTCATCAAACACCACCCGCCCGCTAAGGGCCGCTTGCAGCGGCTCGGTCAACCAACGCGCGGGTGCAAGAAGCAGGGTAGCCAGCAACAGTCCGAGCAAAGCGCCAGCACTCGCCCATGACCAAGGGGGGGTCAGTTGCCGGGTCACTTGAGGTTCAGCGTCACAGTGCCATCCCAGTTGCCACTGGCGCCGCGCAACAAGCGCGCCTCGCCCGGCACCGCACGCACATTGAGTCGGACCTGTAGCAACCACTGGGCCAGGGCGTCGGCCGAAGCGCCCTTGAAAGTCACGGTTGCTCGGTCACCCGCGATCTGTAACTGCGCTGTGGCACCGAACGACTTGACCGAAGCATCGAGCAAACGCCGCGCCTCATCCACTGCGATCCGCGGCTGCGCCTGCAAGGCTTTGGCCTGAGCCTGCAGACTATGCATCTGCTGCAGTTGCGCATCCAGCAGCAGCCGCTGGCTTGCCGCCGAACGCAAGGTGAGCAGCGCCGGTGATATCGCCAGCCACCACACCAAAGCGGCCAGTACCAGCAGAGCGGCACCGAGCAGCCACTGGCGCTCGCGTCTGGCCAGGGCCTGCCAACGCGCCAGCAATAGCGAAGAAAAGTTCATGGTGCCACACCCTGTTTGATAAGCAGCGCGTCGCCCTCGGCGCTGACTGCATAAGCCTGGGGTTTGAGCTTGAAGGCAATCGCCGAGATCTCGTCAGGCTTGAGCTTGAGCCCCTTGAGTCTGAGCTCGCCCGCGGCAAATTCCAGCGCCGTCGGTATGCTGCCGGCCGGTGCCGCCAGACCGAACGCTGCCAGCATGACTTCCATATCGCGTGGCGTTGCTGCGCCGCTGGCCTGCTGCAGCAAAGCCACCTCCTTGTTCATCTGGACCACCGCATCGACCACCACGCGCACCTGGGGGAAAGTGCTGGTCAGCACTTGCGCAATGGCGCCGCGCTGCGCCGTGATCCGGGCTTGTTCGCGCCAGGCCCAGGCATTCAGACCGACCAGATTGATCAGAAGCAGCGCCAGCACGGCAAAGCGCGCAGGTCGCCAGCGCGGGGCTCGCAGCAGACTGACGAGAGAGTCCGACAAACGCTTTCTGGTTCTGGCCCCACTTGAATTGGCCAGATCAAACTGCGCCAGATCCCAGGCCGACTGGATCGCCTGCAGACGCCGCTGACCGACCGGTTGCAGGCTGGCACTGCGCTTGAACAGTTGCTCGGCCAGCGTCGCGACGGCAGGCTCAGCCACCAGAGGGCGCGTCTCTGGCCAGTTCAACAAGGCCACCGACGCCTTCGACAACGGCCACAGCGCCACCGCGCCACCATTGCCCAAAACCAGTTGTGCCTGCTCCGGCTCCCCGGTAACGTAGAGCGCGTCACTTAGCACATCAGGAGCAAACTCGGGCACGATCCGGCTGACCGGCCGTCCCGACTGCTCCAGCGCCTGCAGCGCCGAACGCAGCCAGGCCTTGTCACAAGCCGCCACCCAGACCGGAGTGTCTTCGCTGGCCTGGGGCTCGAGTGCAAAGTGCAGTTGCGCCGTCTCATCGAGCAACTGGTCTTCCAGCAAACCTTCCAGCACGGCACGCAGGCGCGACGGTCCGCCCTCCTGGAACATGCGTCGCCCCAGCGTACCGCGAGGCAACTGGACGCGATGCCAGGACAGCTTGTCGGCACGCACCAGCGCCACCACCTCGACCGCGTTGTCGACCTGCGGCAGCAGCGCCAACGGTACCCGCGACTGCTCGCCCACCACGCGCCCGTCCGGACTGAGCAGATAGTCGTACAGGTCAGCCGAAGCGGAAGAAAGGGTGATGATGAGAGTGGTCATACGCAGGTCTTGCCGCTCATTGTAAGGGGGCCCCCGGTGCCAGCGCACCCCGTTTGCGCGCCAGCGTTTTCACCTCCATACCATTGCGCTGCACCAGCGATTGCTCCTGCACCAGGGTCTGCTCGACCTGCAGAATGCCGCGCACTTCAAAGTAGCGGCTGGCCACGCCGTGCTCGGCTTCCGTGAAGCGCGCCCCGGCACTGCCGGCGATCTTGCTGGCTTCGCTCAGTGTCGTCAGGTGCGACAGTTCCCGGGCTCTCACAAAACGGCTCGCGTCGGCCATCTCGAAGGCCTCGACGCAGGCATAAATCACCTCGGGCGCGGCGGTATTGAGGTTGACCGGCGTGCGCACCGGCAGCAAGGTGATGTAAGAGCGCAAGCTGGCAAGGCTGCGCGGCGACAAACCAAGCCAGGTCAGTTGATCGAGTTCCTGCGGCGACAGGGGCAAGGCCATATTGGAGCGGCTCGCTATGCTTGTGTCCTGCACCAGGAGCAAATTTTCGATCATGAGTGCGAGCTCACTCGCCGGCAGGTTCAGCAGGTCAAACAGGCGGGTAAAGGCCAGCCGGCTTGGTTCATCCACTTTGCCGTTTTGTATCAGGTTGGTCACGTTCAACCTGGACTGCAGGTCAATGATCTGGCCAGACAAAAAGGCATCCTGGGTTTCGTCGGCGGCGAGCGCATCACTACGGTCGGCCGCCAGGAAGGTGGACAGCCGCGCCTGCTCCAGTGGCACGGCCCAGGGCTCGGCCAGATGGTCTGCGCCGCCCTTGCGTGCATCTTCACGCAGGATCAGCCGGGCCCAGTCGAGCGCGCCCGTGAGGACCCAGCCCGACTGGGTGCGGCCCCGCTCGGCCGCCTCAACCTCGACCGCACGCCACTGTTGCCACAGCGCGCTGGCAGCAAGCGTCGCCACCAACACCACGGTCAGCATGGCCGTCAGGATCGCCGCACCGCGCTGGCTTTGCGACTTCATTTGCCCCCTCCGATGGTCGGACGCAGCCAGTCGCGCGTAATGGTGCCAGCCAGTGCCTGACCCGAAGCCAGCGTCAGCACCAGTCTGACCGCATCCGGCGTGGCGGTCTCGGTCACCGGCTTGGCATCGGCCGCGGCTCCTGCACTCGACAGGGGGTTGCTCCAGGCGTCGCCGCGGAAATAGAAAATCTGCCACTGATCAAGCGCTGCGATCTGCACCTCCCGCAGCCGGTCGTCTTCCGTCGGACTTTGCGCCCATTGCGCGGCCTTCTGCCACGCCGTCTGCAACTCGCCGCGCGTTTGCAAAGGGGGCGACTGCCAGCGCAACCACTGACCCTGCCCCTCAACGCTGCGGCGCGACCAGGCCACCACACTCGGGCCCGCGCCCGGGTCGGCGCTGTTGCGACGCAAGATACGCAGCGCCCGACCATCCCAATCCAGACTGGCCGTGTTGGGCTGCACGACCAGGGCGTCCAGATCAGCGCCCCACTGCGCCAGACCGGCCTGCAGGGCGTAGACCTCATCGGAATACTGTCGCATCTGGGCCTGCGAGCGCGTCATGCCGTCCAGACCGCGCCAGCTCAGAGCCGCCATCAGCGCCAGCAGACCGATCGCCACCAGCAACTCGATCAGCGTGAAGCCACGCAGCACTCGCAGACCAGACCGGTGGCGACGCATCAGTAGCGCCCCACCACAGTCGACAGGCGCAGCACCGGCGACTCTTCCTTGTTGACCTGCGCATCGATACGCAGAAAATTGGGGTTGGGCGTAGGGCGCACCGCCAGCGCCACCATAAAGACGATGCCAGCCTGCTCACACAGGATGCTGTTGTCGCCCACCCCCGGCATCTGCTTGGCCAGACGGACTTTGATCAATTCGTTTTCGGCACAGGTCTGGGCCAGCAACAGGTCCGACTGGCGCTGCGCATTGCGCGTCAGGGCCGCACTGGCTTGCAGACCTGCCGTCAGTGCAATCGCCACAATGCCAAGCGCAACCAGCACCTCGATCAGGGTAAAGCCACGCTGCCCGCCTATGAATCTCATGGCAGCGCCGTCTTGAGCGAAAAAGGTCGCACCCCGTCGGTGCTCAGCCGCACACTTTTCCCGGGTGCACGACTGGAGATCAGGGACAGCTCCTGCGGACCAATGATGGGCTCGGGACCTAGCGTCAGCAACACCGTGCCCGCCACTCCGGCAACCTGGGTGTCGGGGTCCAACCACTGCTGGGGCAACTCGGGTCCGCTCAAACCCTCGAACCGAAATCCGTCTTCGGTGGGATGCCAGCGTACCGGCACGCCGCTGACACGGGAGCGCGCACGCGCCGACTCCAGCAAAGCACTCAATCGTTCGGCATCACGCTCGAGTTGCACTAGGGAAGCATCGCGCATGGCAAAGCCGACGCCGAGCGAGGCCATGGCCACGATGGCCACCACGACCAGCAATTCGAGCAAAGTAAAGCCGGAGCCCGATCGCTCAGGGCTGCCAGCTGCCAATGTCCGCATTCTTGCCCTCACCACCCGGCTGTCCGTCGGCGCCCAGTGACATCACATCGACTTCGCCTTTAACGCCGGGATTGAGGTAAACGTAAGGTTTGCCCCATGGGTCATTGGGCAACAGGTCAAGGTAGGACTTCCAGTTCGGTGGTACCGGCGCGGCAGCGGGCTTGGTCAGCAAGGCCGCCAGGCCCTGTTCCGCCGTCGGATAACGCTGGTTGTCGAGCCGGTAGAGCTTGAGCGCCTGCATCAGGTTGTTGACATCGGTCTTGGCGGCCGTAACGCGGGCGTCGTCGGCCCGGTCCAGCACATTGGGCACAATCAGGGCCGCCAGCACGCCTATGATCAGCAGCACCACCATCAACTCGATCAGCGTAAAGCCGTCCTGAATTCGGCGGCGCAATGTTGCGGGATTAAATTTCATGGGCTTGCATCACTTTAATATCTTGGGCGCTTCAATGATAATCGTTCCATGAAGACACAATCCCTGCACCTCTGGTGGCTGCGCATTGCCACTTTTTTGCTGGCCGCCCTGGCAGCAGCCAGCGCCGCCTATTGGGTGCTGAAGTGGAGCGCGCCAGCCTCCGCCAGTCCCGCGTCGGGCCCTGCACAGTCCTTCGCCCGCGCGGCCCAGACCGACCCGCAAGTGGTGGCACGTGTGCTCGGTGGCGGCCAGAAGGCGGTTGTTGCCCTGGTGGAAAGCGCAGCCAGTCACTTCAAGCTAATGGGCGTCGTGGCCAATCGGGCGCACGGTGGCACCGCCCTGATTTCGGTCGATGGCAAACCGGCACGCCCGTACCTGGTTGGCGCCGCGCTCAATGAGTCGCTGGTGTTGAAATCGGTGGCCCCCCGCAGCGCGGCGCTGGCCGCCAGCGCTGACGCTCCGGCCTCCTTCACGCTGGAGTTGCCCGTGCTGGCCAGCACCCCAAGCAGCAAGGCTGCGCCCGCTGTCGCAGCGACTGCTGCGCCAGCCCCGGCGGCCGCCGCTCCACCCGCACCGGTGTCAGGCAGACAGCCCCGCTCCCGAGCAGGCAGATCCAGTTCTGATTCTGAGTAGGAAAATCCCGCGCTAGCGCTGGAGCGCCGTGCGCATCGCGTCAACCACGGCTGAATAATCGGGCTTGCCAAAAATGGCGCTGCCGGCAACAAAAGTGTCGGCGCCGGCATCTGCCACGCGGCGTATGTTGTCGACCTTGATGCCGCCATCGACTTCGAGCCGGATATCCTTGCCACTGGCTGTGATGCGCCGGCGCACTTCCTCAATCTTGCGCAGCGCCGAATCGATGAAGCTCTGACCACCAAAGCCCGGATTCACGCTCATGATGACGACCAGGTCAATCTCCTCGATTACCCAGTCCAGCACATCGAGCGGCTCGGCCGGGTTGAATGCCAGGCCGGCCTTGCAGCCCTTTCCTTTGATCACCTGCAGACTGCGGTGAACGTGGCCGGATGCGTCCGGGTGAAAACTGATCAGATCGGCGCCGGCCTCGGCAAAGGCGCTGGCCAGGGCGTCGACCGGCTGCACCATCAGGTGCACATCAATCGGCACGGCCAGGCCGGCCGCCGTTTTGGCATGGGGCTTGAGCGCACTGCAAATCATCGGCCCGAAGGTCAGATTCGGTACGTAGTGGTTATCCATCACATCAAAATGGATCCAGTCGCAGCCGGCGGCAATAACGCTTTTCACTTCTTCGCCGAGGCGGGCAAAGTCGGCCGACAGAATGGAAGGGGCAATGCGGTAGTTCATGTCGGGAGTTTAATCAGATAGCATTGGCTTATGTCCAAGTACCAGTTTCGCGTCGAAGTCGTACCCCGTTATCTGGCCGAACAGTCGGATCCGGAGCAGAATGTGTACGCGTTTTCCTACGCCATCACCATCACCAATGTCGGTGAAATCGCTGCCCAACTGATCTCCCGCAGCTGGAACATCAATGATGCCCGCGGACATACCGAACGCGTCAAGGGGCTGGGCGTGGTTGGACATCAACCCCTGTTGCAGCCACGGCAATCTTTCCAGTACAGCAGCGGCACCCGCTTGCGCACCCCCACTGGCACCATGCACGGCAGCTTCTTCTGCGTCGCCGAAGATGGTGAGAAATTTGAAACTGATGTGCCAATGTTTGTCCTGGACGCGCTCAGCGCCGGTGACGGCCGGCGCACCCTGCACTGAGCGATGGGCGAATTTGACCTGATAGCACGCTACTTCAAGCGACCGGCAACCCGCGCGGCGCTCGGTGTGGGTGATGACTGCGCCCTGCTGCAGCCAGCGCCGCGAACGCAGTTGGCCATTTCCAGCGACATGCTGGTCGAGGGCCGACACTTCCTGGGTACCGTCGATCCGCGCAAACTCGGACACAAGGCTTTGGCGGTGAATCTGAGCGACCTGGCCGCCTGCGGTGCCAAACCACTTGCCTTTACGCTGGCGCTGGCACTGCCACGCGTTGACGAAGACTGGCTCGCCGCATTTTCCGCTGGCTTGCTGGCGCTGGCCGACGCACACAACTGTGAGCTGGTTGGCGGCGACACGACCCAGGGACCGCTCAACATCTGCATCACGATCTTCGGTGAAGTTCCCGTGTTGGATGGCAAATCACTGGCTTTGCTGCGCAGCGGCGCCAAGCCCGGTGACGACCTCTACGTCAGCGGCACGCTGGGCGACGCCAGAATCGCGCTCGAAGTTTTCCGCGGCACGCTGTCGGTGCCAGCACCGGTGTTTGAGATGGCACGCTCACGCATGGAGCAACCCACACCCCGGGTCGCCCTGGGTCTGGCACTGCGCGGCATTGCCAGCGCGGCAATCGACGTCAGCGATGGTCTGCTGGGAGACCTGGGCCACATCCTGACGCAATCGGGCGTTGGCGCGACGGTACAGGCTGATGCCGCCAGCGCGCTGGTCGCGTCCCGAAGCATTTGCCGCGACAACTCGACCATCGCTGGCCAGACCATCGGCATCGATCAGTGGCGCAGCCTGGCCCTGGCCGGCGGCGACGATTACGAGTTGTTGTTCAGCGCGCCAGCCTCGGCGCGCTCGCAAGTGGCGCAAGCCGCCGAGTCGAGTCAGACTGCCGTCACGCGGATCGGCACTATCGAGCGGGAAAGCGGCTTGCGTCTGGTCGATGCGGACGGCCGGAAGTTACCCAACAACTACAGCTCGTTTGACCACTTTGCGTGATTTTTATACAATCTGAATATTATTTATTCAATTTGTATGAATTTATTTTCCCGAGACTTGTCCGTTGCGCTGCAGCGCATGGCACTGCAGTTTCCCATCGTGGCCGTGACAGGTCCCAGGCAATCGGGCAAAACCACACTGGTGCGGCAGGTGTTTGGCGACAAACCGTACGTGTCCCTGGAAGACCCGGTAGAGCTGAGCTTCGCGCAAACTGACCCGCGCGGTTTCTTGCAACGATTTGCGCGCGGCGCCATCTTCGACGAGGCCCAGCGCTGGCCCGACCTGTTTTCACACTTGCAAGGCATGGTGGATGCCGAGCGCACGCCAGGTCGCTTTGTTCTGACCGGATCGCAACAGTTCGGACTGATGGCAGGTATCACGCAGTCGCTGGCTGGGCGCGTTGGGCTCGCCCGCTTATTGCCCTTGGCCCTGTCGGAGATCAAACTGGGGATCAGCGATGACCTTCACACCCATCTTTGGCGCGGCGCCTATCCGGCACTTTGGCAAAGCCAGTGCAGCGTCATGGACGCCAACGACTGGTTTGGCTCCTACGTTCTCAGCTACATCGAACGCGACGTGCGCCAGCTCCTGCAGGTACAAAATCTCACGACTTTTCAACGCTTTGTGCGCTTGTGTGCGGGGCGCAGCGGCACCTTGCTGAACCTGGTGTCACTGGCCACGGATGCGGGCATCAGTCACACCACGGCGCGGCAATGGCTCTCGGTACTGGAATCCAGCGAACTGCTGTTCTTGCTACCACCCTACCATCGCAATTTCGGCAAACGCCTCGTCAAAACGCCCAAGCTGTACTTCACCGACACCGGCCTTGCCGCCTGGCTGGTCGGCATCCGTGACCCCCAGTTGTTGGCAATTCATCCGATGCGGGGCGCCCTTTTTGAGACCTGGGTGCTTAACGAATTCCGCAAGTATCGGCTGAACCAGGGCTTACCCACCGACCTCTATTTTTGGCGCGACAACAATGGACTGGAGGCCGATCTGGTGTTCGAAGTCGACGATGGCCTGCAGTGTGTTGAGATCAAGTCCAGCCAAACCATTACGGCAGACCTGGTACGCGCCGGTCAGCGCGCCTCCCGCTTTGTGACCGAACCCGCACCCGCGCCCTGGCTCATTCACGGCGCGACAGACAACTACACCCGCGACGGCGTGCGCTGTATCAGTTGGCAGCGCTTTGCCGATCCGCAGCAGGCTTAGGGCGGCACAGATAATCGCGTCATGCCCGAGAACCCGTCCCCCGTTGAATATCCGATACGCCCCAGTGCACGCTTCCTGCTGGAGCAACCAGCGCACCTGATCGCGCTGGGTTTTGGCTCGGGCTTGAGCCCGATCGCGCCGGGTACAGCCGGTACCCTGTGGGCGTGGGCCGCTTTCGCCGTCCTGCAACCCTGGATGAACGAACTGCGTTGGGCATGGGTGATCGCTGCCGCACTGCCGCTGGGCTGGTGGGCCTGCAGCGTCTGCGCCAGGAACATGCGTACGGCCGACCCCGGCAGCATCGTCTGGGATGAGATCGTTGCTTTCTGGCTGGTGCTGTGGCTGGTCACGCCCACCGATTTCTCGGGTCAGTTACTGGCGTTTGCCCTGTTTCGCTTTTTCGATGCCGCCAAGCCGGGCCCGGTGGGATGGGCTGACGCTTTGTTTCATCGTCTCGATACCGTCAAAGACCGCTACGCCTGGCGCAAGGCCGGATTTGGCATCATGCTCGACGACCTGGTGGCCGCCGCCTGCACGCTGCTGGTCATCGCGGCCTGGAGATTCCTTCAATGAGTACTGCAGCGCCCGGAACTGAACCATCGGTAACAGAACAAGTGCTTTCGCTGTCCCGCCTGCTGCTGGCAAAGAAGCTCAGGCTGGTCACGGCCGAGAGCTGTACCGGCGGTCTGATTGCGGCCGCCTGCACCGATCTCGCCGGTTCCAGCGCCTGGTTCGAGCGCGGCTTTGTCACCTACTCCAACGATGCCAAGATGGAACTGCTGGGTGTTGAGGAGCGTTTGCTGCGTCGCGCCGGTGCCGTCTGCCAAGGGGTGGCACGCGCCATGGTGACCGGCGCACTGGCGCACTCGCATGCGCAGGTGGCCGTCGCCGTCACCGGTGTGGCCGGTCCGACTGGCGGCAGTGCCTCCAAACCGGTCGGCACGGTCTGGTTTGGCTTTGCCGTGCCGGGTCAGGTCGTCACAGAAAAATGTCACTTTGATGGTGACCGCGCCGCAGTGCGCGCGGCCACCGTGCGCCACGCATTCATCCGACTGCTGGAACTGCTGGGCCAGTAGCTGTCATTGCGGACCCCGGATCGGAGTCCGGGGCAGGCCCGATCCGCAATCCATGGCTCGCGTAGCACTGGATCCCGGGTCAAGCCCGGGATGACAGCATCGGGGCCGGGATGACAACATCAGGTTCGGATGAAATCCTGTAAGCGCCGGCGCGGCGCCGGCTCAACGGCTGGCGCATAACCGACCCTGGCCCACATCTGCACGGTTTGTCCAGGAAGCGACGCGCCGCACAGCGCATGGATGTCGGCATAGGGCCTGGCCTGTTCCGGATATTCCTGCAGCGCTTGTGACAGCGGCTGCATCGACAGGCCCAACGCGGTGGCCGCGAGTTGCACGCGCGCGTAGGCACGACCGGCGTTGATTTGTGTGACGCGGTCATTGCCCTGGCTCACCAGCCACAGGAAGCCGGGCGTGGAGTCGAGCTTCTGGCCGAAGTCCTTCACCTGACTGGTGCTGGCGTAGTCGTCTGGCGCCGGCGCCTTGCTGCGGTCGAACAGGCCAACCTGATTGAGCAGCCACACCTTCGGGTCCAGATTCGAGAGCCCATCACGATGCGCGGCGATCTCGCTGGCACCGACACGCAGCACGTCATAGGATTCCATGATGGTGCGTGGCGTACTGAGTTCGATGCGCCATGCCTCCAGCGCCAGGCTGCGATGCCGCGCCAGCGCGTCGACCTGCTCGACACCCACATGGCCAAAGCCCAGCTTGTGTGGCAGCACCGCTTGCTGCATGGCCTGCCAGGCGACAGGCGCGACCGGTCGTGACGCGTCATAGGCGCTGCGGTTGGTGTGGCGCAGCAGTACCTGCCCGAACAGCGGGTCTTTGCTGATCGTCACATCCGGCACCAGCTTGATGCGCGCCACCGGGCGAGCGTCAAGCTTGTCAGGCCCGAAAGCACCCTGCGGGAACAGCGTGATGTCAGCGCGCAGGCCGCGTTCGCGTGCTGCCAGATCCAGAAGTTCGAGAAAAGTGCCATGGCTCATCATGATCTGGCGCGACAGCGGATCGGTTTGTGGCAGCAGGCGTTTCAGATCACAGCTCAGGACGATCTCGTCCGGTGTGCTCAGGTCTACCACCCAGGACTGCAGGTTGTGCGAGTGCGGCGCCAGAATCGCGTAGCTCAGCAGCCAGCGTCGCACATCGGCGCTGGTGCTGGCGTGATGCGCGGGGCCGCGCCACGCCTCAATCGCCTCCTCGGGCATCCTGTTGGAGCCGCAAGCCGACAGGCCGCCCACACCCAGGGTCGCAGCGGCAATGGTGCCCCCGCCTGTGATACGAAGAAAGTTACGACGTTGCATACCGGACCTCTGCCTTCAAGTTTCCCAGCAGCCCCAGGTCTGCCAGTGCCGATTGCGCTGCCCGCGCCAGCGGCGTGTGCGGTTCCGGACCGATCAAGGCTTCCAGTTTGTCATTGGCGAGCGCGTGCGGTGTGTGCCACAGATACTGCATCTCGGCGAGTTCCCGGAACATTGGCACCGCCCAGCCCAGCGCCTTGAACAGCCACCAGGGCATGGCGCCGCGCTTGAGCGTCGCCTGGGAAGGCAACCAGCCCTGCTCTCGCGCCAGGGGCTCCAGAACAGCGAGCCAGTCGGATCCGCTCAAGCGGTAGCCCTTGAAGTGAAACATTTCGAATGATTCAAAACGCCCCGGTTCGACCAGGGCGCAGCGCGCGAGGCGTTCGAAGGTCTGAGCCAGATCGGGCAGATAGGCCCAGGCGGTCGGCACATCCCAGGCGCCGGGATAGCTGAGCTCTCCCTTGTGCAGATTTTTCGTCACCGCCAGATCAAACCAACTGCCCTTGCCACTGCCGAAGAAATCTCCGGCCCGGATCACCACGCTGCGCAGCGGGCCGGCCGCACTGGCCTGGCGCATGCGTTGCTCCATGGCGACGCGGATCTTCCCTTTGCGCGTCTGCGCCTGTTGTGCGGTGTCCTCGCACAGCACAGCCGGCATGCTGGCGCCAAAGTTGTAAACATTGCCTGGCAGCAGCAGCAGCGCATCAAGGGAGTTCGCCAGCTCGATCGCACTATCGAGCGCCGGCAGGGCCTCACGCTCCCAGCGTGGATACGGCGGATTGATCGCATGTACAAGCACCGCGGCGCCGCGCGCAGCCGAAGCCAGGGCCTGCGTGTCATGCAAGTCGGTTGCGAGCCATTCGATGCCCGGCTCGGTCGGCACCTCAGCGCCGGGGCGCAGTTGCCCCAGTACACGCCAGCCCGCATCGCGAAAAGCGCGGGCTGCGGCCAGGCCAAAGCGACCGCGCGCACCCAGGATAAGAACGGTTGTTTGCATGATTCGTTTGCCTGATTAAGGTTTCAGATGGGTTCAATGAAATGAATTGTGCAAAAGAACGCCTTGCACCACAATCCACAAAACCAAATAACAGAAGTGCACTAATGAATACCACTCTGCAGAACGGTTTTGACTGGAGTCTGGTGCGCTCTTTCCTGGCAGCGCTGGATCAGGGTAGTCTGCTCGGTGCCGCACGACTGCTGCACATGAGCCAGCCAACGCTGGGGCGCCACATCGCGGAACTGGAGAGTCAACTCGGTGTGCTGCTGTTCGAGCGCACCGGGCGTGGCCTGGTGCCCACGGCCACCGCGCTGCAGCTGGCCCAAGCGGCGCGCAGCATGGAAGCGGGTGCCCTGCAACTCTCGCGTACCCTGTCGGGCGCACAGAGCCAGAGCGCCGGCACTGTGCGCATTACCGCCAGTGTCCCGGTGGCCGTGCAGCTGCTGCCGCCGGTGCTGGCCGCGATGCGCCAGGCACTGCCCGACATTCAAATCGAGCTGGTTTCAAGCAATCAGGTCAGCAACCTGCTGCGCCGCGAAGCCGACATCGCCGTGCGCATGGTGCGACCGGAGCAGAGTTCACTCATCGCCAGGAAGATCGGGGCTGTGCGCCTGGGTGCCTACGCCAGCCGGGGCTATCTGGAAAGCCACCCACCCTTGCGCAAAGCAACAGATCTGTTGCAGCACGAACTCATAGGCAGTGACACCGACCCCGCCATCCTGCAAGGCTTTGCGGCCATGGGCTACCCGGTCACGCGCTCGGCGTTTGCGCTGCGCAGCGACGATTTCATCGTACAGTGGCAAGCCGTGCGCGCCGGCCTGGGCATCGGGTTTTGTGCCGACTACATGGTGCGCAGCGATCCGGACGTGGTGCAGGTGCTTGCCGGTCAGCTCAAGATTCCTTCGCTACCGATGTGGCTCGCGGTGCACCGGGAAATTCGCACCAACGCACGCATCCGTCGCGTCTTTGATTATCTGGCTAACGCGTTAGCGGCCACACTTTGAAGTTTGCTATCCTGCTGAAAATCGCAGCAACATAGGCAGTTCGATCTGCCAGTCAGGGAAATCACCGTGAGCGACCGCTTTTTGCGACGGCCGGCCAGTACAACCCGTCCTGAAACTGACGTAGAAACCCGGCTGCTCTACGCTGCCTACGAGCGCAAGCCGATGAACGTGCTGATGACTTTCGGCGCGACCTTTGTCATCACGGGTCTTTTGTGGCGCATTTTCCCGTCGTCCACCTTGACACTTTGGGCGGCGGCCATCCTCATCATTGCCGCGCTGGGTTATCTGGAATGCATAGCTTTTCAACATGCGGCACCCGCATCGCAAAAGATCGCAGGCTGGAAGACACTCTTTCTCGTCCAGTCCACCCTGGCTGGCGCCACTTGGGCTAGCGGCCCGAGCCTGATGATTCCGACTGCCAGCGGCACCGAGTTGACCTTGTTCGTCGCCATCCTGCTTGCAGTCTGCTCGGTCGCCACCACCTCTATGGCAGAGCAGCGCACCGCGATGATGGCTTTCGTGAGCGCAGCAACCTTGCCACCAGCCTTCATACTCTGGAGCAGAGGCGGGGAGCTCGAAGGCCTGGTCGCTCTGGCACTGCTTTTTGGCATGCTTCTGTCGGTCTTCGTCGGCCGACGGCTGAACCAGTCGATGCGGGACCTGATGGGCAATCAGGTCCGAACACGTGCCATCCTGGATACGGCACTGGATGCAATCATTGAAATCAATGCCCAGGGGCGGATTACGGACTGGAACCAGCAGGCTCAGACCCTGTTCGGCTGGACCCGAAGCGATGCCCTCGGACTCGCGCTTGATGAAACGATCATCCCGCAGCGGGACCGCCAGGCGTTCCAGAACGATCTCAATGGAAGCATGGCGCGCAGATCAGAGTACGTTCTGAATCGGCGTACCGAGCGGACCGCGATGCGCAAGGATGGCAGCGAGTTCCCGGTAGAAATGACGGTCACGCCGCTGCAGAGCGGCACCGTATGGCACTTTGCCGCTTTCATTGCCGACATTACCGAACGAAAACTGGCTGAGGCGAAGGTCAGGGACAGCGAGGATCGCTATCGCACACTGATCGAGTGGTCGCCGGAAGCGATGGCTGTCTACTCCGGCGGCCGTATCATTTTTGCAAATCCTGCCGCCGTCAGCTTGTTTGGCGCGGAGCAGGAGCAGGATCTGCTGGGAAAGCCGGTCCTGGATCTGACTCACCCGGACTACCGCGAAGCTATTTCAAAGCGTGCCAACGCAATTGCCGTGGGCGGCGGTTCAGTGCCCATGATCGAAGTCAAGTATCTCAAGCTCGATGGCACGGTGGTCGACGTCGAAGTCCAGGGAAAGTCCATTACCTACGACGGCAGACCAGCAATTCTCGGAGCCATTCGGGACATCACTGCGCGCAAGCAGGCGCAGGAGGCCCTGCAGGAAAATCGCGAGAAATACCGCGCTTTGAGCGAAGCGGCATCGGAAGCCATCTTCATTTCAGAGCAAGGCCGATGCCTGGAGCAAAACAGCCAGGCGCAAGAAATGTTTGGCTATTCCAATGCCGAGGCGGTCGGTCGCCTGGGCACCGACTGGATCGCGCCGGTCGACCGTGCCCGTGTCATGAAAAACATGCTCAGTGGCTATGAACTGCCGTACGAAGTCACCGCACTGCGCAAAGACGGCTCAACCTTTGCCGCCCTGCTGCACGGCAAGATGATGCACTACAAAGGCAAGGTCGTGCGTGTGACGACGATGGCCGATCTGACGGAGCGAAAGCAGGCCGAGGAAGCCCAGCGCATCGCCGCCACCGCCTTCGAATCGCAGCAAGGCATGTTCATCACCAACGCCGAGCAAGTCATCCTGCGTGTCAACCGGAGCTTTACCGAAATCACGGGCTACCACACCGATGAAGTGCTTGGACGCAGCCCCCGTCTGCTGGCCTCGGGTCGCCATGATGCCGCTTTCTATGCGGCCATGTGGGCCGAAATCGAAAGCAAGGGGTCCTGGCAGGGCGAGCTCTGGAACCGGCGCAAGAGTGGCGATCTGTTTCCCGAGTGGTTAAGCATCAGTGCCGTCAAGAATAGTGCTGGCGATGCCACCCATTACGTCGCCGTCTTCACCGACATCACGTCGCGCAAGTCGGCCGAAGACCAGATCCAGAGCCTGGCCTTCTACGATGCACTGACCGGGTTGCCCAATCGTCGGCTGTTGCTCGACCGTATGGAGCAGGCCCTGACCAGCAGCGCGCGACGCCGACACAAGCACGCCCTGTTGTTCATCGACCTGGACAATTTCAAGACCCTCAACGATACCTTCGGTCATTTTCAGGGGGATATGCTGCTCGAACAGGTGGCCACGCGCCTGGCCGGATGTGTGCGTGAAGGCGACACCGTGGCGCGTCTTGGCAGCGATGAGTTCGCCGTGATGCTGGCAGACCTCAGCTACAGCGAGGTGGAGGCAGCGACGCAGGCCAAAGGCGTCAGTGCCAAGATCATTGCCACACTCAACCGACCCTACGAACTGGCACATGGTGAGCACCACAGCACACCCAGCATCGGCGTTTCCTTGTTCGGAGCCGATCCTCAGGAGAGCAGTGACGCACCGCTCAAGCGCGCCGAGCTGGCCATGTTCGAGGCCAAAAGCAGCGGCAAGAATGGGGTGAGTTTCTTCGACCCGCAGATGCAGGTGGAAGTGATGAACCGAGCCGCGATGGAGGCGGATTTGCGGGAGGCTGTGTTGACGGGGCAGTTCCTTCTGCACTACCAGGCCCAGGTGGTTGGCGCCGGTCGCCTGACTGGCGTGGAAGCCCTGCTGCGCTGGCAACATCCGCAGCGCGGACTGGTGTCGCCAGTCGAATTTGTTGCGCTGGCTGAGGAGACCGGCCTGATTCTTCCCATCGGGCAATGGGTGCTCGAATCGGCCTGCCGGCAACTCGCGAATTGGTCGACCGAGCCGTTGATGGCTCAGCTCAGCGTTGCTGTCAACGTCAGTGCGCGCCAGTTTCAACACGAGGATTTTGTCGCCACCGTGCAGGCGGCACTGGCTGGCGCTGGCGCCGGCGCCAATCCCAGACGTCTGAAACTTGAACTGACCGAGAGCATGCTGGTCACGGATGTCGAGGGCATCATCGCCAAGATGAATACCCTCAAAGCCACGGGCGTCAGTTTTTCGCTGGATGACTTCGGCACTGGCTACTCATCCTTGTCCTACCTGAAGCGTTTGCCGCTGGACCAACTCAAGATCGACCAGAGTTTCGTCAGAAACATCCTGACTGATACGAACGATGCAGCGATTGCCAAAATGGTCATCGCGCTGGCCGACAGCATGGGCCTGACCGTCATCGCCGAAGGAGTTGAAATCGAGGCGCAGCGAGACTTTCTGGCGCATCAGGGTTGCCATAGCTACCAAGGCTATTTGTTCAGCCGGCCGCTGCCCATCGAGGACTTCGAAACGTTTGCGCGAGCAGCTACACTGCCACCCTGACAGTGTTTCATTTCCACCCTGAATCGACCCCAAACAATGACCGCTCAGACCGTCAGCTCACCCCTGCAGCAAATCGGGCAAACCAGCGCAAGGCTCGGCGCCCGACTGAACCAGCTCGTGGAGTGGCTGTGTGCCCTGATCCTGGGTATTCTGGTGCTTGACGTCGGCCTGGGTGTGTTTGGTCGCTACGTGATTGAACTGCCAGTCACCTGGACCGAGGAGTTGGCGCGCTACCTCATGATCTGGGCCGCCCTGCTGGCGGTGTCCAGCGGTGTTGCCAGGCGCGAACACGTGGCCGTCACGGCGCTGCTGGACCGCCTGGGGCCGCAGGCCCGGCGTCAGGTTTGTCTGGCCATCGATGCGCTGGCCTTCACCTTTTTTGCGTTCCTCTGTTATTTCGGCATCGGCATGACGCGACAGGGCGCAGATCAGTACGCCACCATCTTCGACATGACGATGTGGATCCCGTTTGCAGCGGTGCCGGTGTCATCGGCGCTGGTGTGCGTGCAACTGGTGCTGTCGGGTCTGCGTGATTTCAGTTTGGGCCCGCCGAGCGCGCCGCTCGTGGGAGAAGCATCATGATGTGGGTTCTGGTGCTGTTCTTTGTGCTGCTCGCTGTCGGCGTGCCGATCGGCTTTGTACTTGGTATTGCCGGTGTGCTTGGCATCATGCAGGTCGGTGGCGCCGAGATGCTGGCGATGGCGCCGCAACGCTATTTTGCCGGGCTTGATCTGTTCACCTTTCTGGCCATGCCGCTATTCATCTTTGCTGGCGAGATCATGAACCGGGCCGGCATCACAGAGCGGCTGGCCGCCTTTGCCGACGCACTGGTCGGCCATCTGCGCGGCGGCATGGCGCAGTCGTGCATGGTGTCCTCCGTACTGTTTGCCGGGATCACTGGCGCGGCCGTCGCCGAAGCAGCCGCCTTTGGCAGCACCATGGTGCCGGCGATGACCAAGAATGGTTACAAGCGACCCTTTGCCTGCGCTGTGGTGGTGGCCGGATCCATCATCGGCCCGACGATTCCGCCGTCCAACCTGATGGTGATCTACGGCTCCATGATGGGCGTATCGATCGCCGGCTTGTTTGCGGCCGGCATCCTGCCGGGCCTGGCAATGGGCCTGTTCTGCATGTGTGTCATCGCCGGCCTGGGTCGGCGCCTGAACCTGCCCAAAGGAGCTGAGCGGCCCAGCCTGCGCCGCGTGCTCTACGCTTTTCGGCACAGCCTGAGCGCACTGGTGATGCCGGTGCTGATTCTTGGCGGCATTCTCAGCGGCGTTGTCACGCCAACCGAAGCCGCAGCCATTGCCGTCTTTTACGCCTTGGGCCTGGGCATGTTCGTTTACCGACTGGTCAAGCTGGCCGATCTGGTGGACATGCTGGTGCGCACGGCGCGCGTCACTGGCGTCGTCTTCCTGATCATTGCCGCGGCCTCCATCCTGAGCTGGTGGATGACCTATATGCAGTTGCCGCAGATGATCACGCAGCTGTTTCTGGGCCTGTCCTCCAACCCCTCGACCATCATCCTGATGATCCTGTTGCTGCTGCTGGTACTGGGCATGTTCATGGACATCAACGCCATTCTGATCGTGCTGGGCCCGATTCTTGGCGCGCTGGCAACTTCGATCGGCATGAACCCGGTGCAGGCCGGTCTGATGATTGTGCTGGCACTCAACATTGGTCTCATGACGCCACCGGTGGGTGCGAGCCTGTTCGTTCTCAGTTCCATCACCGGCGAGCGCATCGAGGCCATTACGGCGGCCATGTGGCCATTCATCATTGCCGAGGTCGTCGTGCTGTTCCTGGTCGCCTACTGGCCCAGCTTGACCCTCACCATGCCAAGACTGCTGGGCCTTTGAGCCCTCTGTGCCAAGTTGTTTCCAATCTCAACCCCAATGGAGTTCATCACCATGCGTTTATTCAAATCCATCGCACTGGCGGCCGCACTTGGCCTTACCGTGGGCATGTTGCCGGTCACGGCTCAGGCACAGAAAGTCATCAAGCTGGCGCACCTGAACAAGAACGACCCCTTCGACAACGCCACCGGCGCCATGGCGACCGTGTTCAAGTCGCTGGTCGAGTCCGGCACCAACGGCTCGGTCACGGTGCAGGTTTTCCCGGACGGCCAGTTGGGCAAGGACAACGAAGTGATCCAGCAGGTGAAGACGGGTGTGGTGCAGTCGTCCATTTCCAGTGTCGGCGGCATTGCCTCGATCTACCCGATGATCGGCGTGCTCGACGTACCTTTCACCTACCCCAATATTGGTGTCACCTACGAAGTGTTTGACGGCCCGTTTGGCAAGCATCTGGCAAGCGACATCAGCAAGAAGACCGGTCTTGACGTGCTGGGTTTTGGTGACACGGGCGGCTTTTTTGCCTTCAGCAACTCCAAGCGCGCCATCAAGTCACCCGATGACATGAAGGGTCTGAAGATCCGCACCATGGGTCTGGATTCACACAAGACCGTGGTCAGCAGCATGGGCGGGCAGCCGGTGGCCATCAACTGGGCCGAGGTCTACACCTCGCTGCAGACAGGCGTTGCCGACGGTCAGATGAATCCGATCCCTATCATCAAGTTCGCCAAGTTTGACGAAGTGCAGAAGTACCTGACGCTCACCAACCATCTGTTCACACCCTATGTCTGGATTCTCAACAAACCCTTCTTCGACGGCCTGTCGGCGCACGAAAAAGACGTCGTGAAAGCGGCAGCACGTTCGGCCATCGTTGCCTCCCGTGGCATCAACCGCATCATCGAAGCGTCGGATCGCGGCCTGCCGGCGCTGGCGCAGAAGATGCAGATTTATTCACCTACTGCGGCCGAGATCGCGAAGTTCCGCGCGCTGGCACAACCTGCGGTGAAGGCCCAGATCAGCAAGAGCTACGGCAAAGAGGGTGACGCCCTGCTGGCGGAATTTGAAGCCGCCATCGAAAAAGCTTCCAAGAACTGAGGCTCTGAGGCGAATGTCCATGCGGTCGGGTGCACTGGATTGCGGATCAGGCCTGCCCCGGACTCCGATCCGGGGTCCGCAATGACAAGTCAGAGATCCGTGATGGCAAGCTATAGCAAATTGCGCATTAATGCCGCTCGCCTGGGTGCCCGCCTAGACCAATTGGGCCAGGTCGGCGCGATTGAAGGCGGCGGCGTTTGCCGCCTGGCGCTGAGTGCCGAGGACGGCGCCGGTCGTGACCTGGTCGTGCGCTGGATGCGCGAGCTCGGCCTGTCGGTCAGCATCGATGCCATCGGCAACGTGGTGGGCCTGCGCGCCGGCACGGAGGCCGCGCCACCCGTGATGACAGGCTCGCACATTGACACGGTTCGCACTGGTGGCCGCTTTGATGGCAACCTGGGTGTGCTGGCCGGCCTGGAAGTGATTGAGACACTCAACGACGCCAGCATCCAGACACGCCGGCCGCTGGCAGTGGCCTTCTTCACCAACGAGGAAGGTGCGCGCTTCAACCCGGACATGATGGGCAGCTTGGTCTATGTTGGCGGCATGGAACTTGGCGCGGCGCGCGCCACGGTCGGCATCGACGGTGTGAGCGTCGGCGACTGTCTGCAAAGCATAGGCTACGCTGGTCCCGCGCCCTGCGGCAAGCCCGAGGTGCATGCCTATGTGGAGCTGCATGTAGAGCAGGGCCCGGTGCTGGAAGCCGAGGGCATCACGATTGGTGCGGTTGAAGGTGTGCAAGGTATCTCGTGGACCGAGTTCACGCTGCTGGGCGTCTCCAACCATGCCGGCACGACACCCATGCGACTGCGCCACGATGCGGGCTATGTGGCCTGCGCCATCGCCAACAAGGCGCGTGAGATCGCACGCGAGATGGGCGGCAATCAGGTGGCCACCGTCGGCGCCATCAACCTGTCGCCCAATCTGGTCAACGTCATTGCCTACAAGGCCCTCTTCACGGTGGACTTGCGCAATACCGACGAAGCTGCGCTGCAGGAGGCCGAACAGCGCCTGCACAGCTTCGCTGCAGAAGTGGCCGCTGCGGAAGGCGTGACGCTGACGAGTCGTCCGCTGGCGCGCTTCGAGCCGGTGGACTTTGACCCCGCCAGCATCTCGCTGGTCGAAGCAACAGCGCTAGCACTTGGCCTGAGCGTCAAGCGCATGCCCAGTGGTGCCGGGCACGACGCCCAGATGCTAGCCCGCGTCTGCCCGACGGCCATGATTTTTGTTCCCAGCGCGGGTGGCATCAGCCACAACGTGAAGGAATTTACCGACCCGACAGACCTGGAAGCTGGCGCCAATGTGCTGCTGCACACGCTGCTCAAACTGGCTTCGTGATGAGGAGAAATTTGACATGACGAGAATTGTGAAGGTCGGCGCTGCCCAGCTCGGACCGATTCAACGTGCAGACAGCCGCGCCAGCGTGGTCAAGCGGCTGCTCGAACTGATGCGCGAGGCCCATGCCATGGCCTGCGATGTGGTGGTGTTTCCGGAACTGGCGCTGACCACTTTTTTCCCGCGCTGGTACATGGCGGATCAGGCCGAGGTCGACAGTTTCTTCGAATCTCAGATGCCAGGGCCCGAGACCCGTGTCCTGTTCGACGAAGCCAAGCGCCTTGGCATCGGCTTTTACCTGGGCTATGCCGAGCTGATTGAAGAAGAGGGTCGGCCACGCCATTTCAACACTTCGATCCTGGTCGACAAGACCGGCACCATCGTCGCCAAGTACCGCAAGATTCACCTGCCCGGGCACGCCGAGCATGAACCCTGGCGCGAGTTCCAGCACCTGGAAAAGCGTTATTTCGAAACCGGCAATCTGGGCTTTGGTGTGAAGCGGGCTTTCGGCGGCATCTTCGGCATGTGCATCTGCAACGACAGGCGCTGGCCCGAAACCTACCGCGTCATGGGCTTGCAGGGCGTGGAGATGATTCTGCTGGGCTACAACACACCGGTGCACAACCCGCCCGCACCCGAACACGACAACCTCTCGCATTTTCACAACCAACTCGTCATGCAGTCCGGCGCCTACCAGAACGGCACCTGGGTCGTTGGCGTGGCCAAGGCCGGGCGCGAAGAAGGCTGCGACCTGATCGGCAACAGCATCATCGTTGCACCCTCGGGTGAGACGGTGGGAGCCTGCACCACCACCGGTGACGAGTTGGCCGTAGCGCGCTGCGATCTGGATTTGTGCAACTCCTTCAAGAACACGACTTTCAATTTCGCCAAACACCGCGAACCGCAACACTACGGCATGATCGTCGAGCGCAAGGGCGCCATCCTGCCGCCCGAGTGAGCGACAGACGGAACTGAACATGAAGTGGTTTTGCCGTTGTTACCGCTGTGGCGCAAGCTACGACCTGGTGCCGGGGCGCTATCTCTGCGACGTCTGCTCGCAGCAGCAGCAGGCGGACCGGCCGCTTGAAGGCGTGCTGGAGCTGACCTGGGAGGGTGCGGCGGATCCCCACACCATCCCCCTGCCGGTCGAGCCCGAGTGGTTTGCACCGATCCCCGTGGGCAAGACCCCGCTGTGGGCGCCACAACGTCTGCGTGAACAGTTCGGCGCCCCGAATCTGTGGCTCAAAGACGATACCTGCAACCCTTCCGGTTCTTTCAAGGACCGTGCTTCCTGGCTGGTGGCTGCCTTCGCCAAAAAGCATGGCGTCCAGGAAATCGTGCTCGCCTCCACCGGCAACGCGGCCTCCAGCATGGCCGCCGCGGGCGCTGCCGCCGGTCTTCGCATCAAGGTTTTCCTGCCGGCCTCGGCACCGGCGGCCAAGCGCATCCAGGTGCTGCAGTACGGCGCCGAGCTGATCCCGGTGAACGGCAGCTACGACCAGGCTTTTGACCTGTCGCTGGAATATTCGACCCGAACCGGTTCCCTATCTCGCAACACCGCCTACAACCCTCTGACCATCGAAGGCAAGAAGACGGTCTCTTTCGAGATCGTGCAGGACTTGCGCGAAGCCGGCGCCGGCGCGCCGGACCATGTCTTTGTGCCGGTGGGCGACGGCGTGATCCTGGCCGGTGTGTATCGCGGTTTTGAAGACCTGTTGAAACTCGGCCGGATCCAGAAAATGCCCACCGTCTGGGCTTGCCAGGCAGAGGGGTCCAGCGCGATTGCGCGAGCGCTGGCATCCGGGCGCGAGGGCGCGGACGCCTTTGCCACACCGATCCCGTCGCAAACGCTGGCCGATTCGATCGCAGTGGACGTGCCGCGCAACGGGCTGCACGCCCTGTCCAAGCTGAAGAAATACGCCGGCAAGGCCGTCATCGTCTCCGACACCGAAATCCTGTCTGCCCAGAAAGCCCTGGCCGCCGGTTCGGGTCTTTTTGCCGAACCTTCTTCGAGCGCCGCCTTCGCCGGCTGGCTCAAGGTACGCACAACGATTGCGGCGCAGGAGAACTGCGTGCTCCTGATTACCGGCTCCGGTTTGAAAGACGTCAAGTCGGCAGCGCTGGGCCTCGGACTCGAACCCTGAAAACACAAGGAACAAGAACATGATCGATCTCAAAATCAACGCCGCACAGCGCAAGAAGAACATTGCACGCTGCCGCGACAAAGGCATCATCCTGCCAACCTACGCCCAGATGCGCGACCCAGACAAGATTCCGGACGCGATCAAGAAGGAGCTCTCCAGCATTGGTCTGTGGCAGGTGCATCCCCGAAACCTGTTTCGCATCAACTGGCACAACGAACCGGTCGAGCAGGGTGGCGCCTTTGGCGGCGTCAATTTTGTGGAACTGCCGCGCGCCATCACCGGCAGCAAAGCCAGAATTGTGGGCATCGTTGGCAAATGGTTTCCGACCGGCGCGCACAAGGTTGGCCCCGCCATTTCCTGCCTGCTGCCCGAACTCGTCACCGGGCGCTTTGACCCCGAGACCAAGAAGGCAGTCTGGCCCAGCACCGGCAATTACTGCCGCGGCGGCGCCTACATCTCGCGCCTGCTGTCCTGCCCCAGCGTGGCCATCCTGCCGCAAGGCATGTCCAAGGAGCGCTTCGAGTGGCTGCGCACCATGGCCGAGGAAGTGATTGCCACACCCGGCTGCGAGTCGAATGTGAAGGAAATTTTTGACAAGTGCATCGAGCTCGAACGCACCCGCCCCGAGGCCGTCATCTTCAATCAGTTCGACCAGCTTCCCAACTCGCTGTGGCACTACAACGTGACCGGGCCAGCCATGGAAGAAGTGTTCCACAAGATCGCCAGGCCCGGCGATGTGGTCGCCGGTGCCGTGCTGTCCTCCGGATCAGCCGGCACCATGGCCGCAGGCTCCTATGTGCGCGACACCTTCCCGGGTGCCAAAGTGGGCGTCGCCGAAGCGCTGCAATGCCCCACCATTCTGGAAAACGGTTTTGGCGACCACCGCATCGAAGGCATTGGCGACAAGCACATTCCCTGGATCCACAACATGCGCGAAACCGACGCCGCCATTGGTGTCGACGACGAGTTGCCAATCCGCTTCATCCGCTTGTTCAACGAACCGGCGGGCCAGAAGCTGCTGGCAGAAAACGGTGTCAGCAAGGACGTTCTGGAAAAGCTGGAATGGATGGGCATCTCGAGCATTGGCAACATGATCGGCGCCATCAAGTTCGCCAAGTACTACGAGCTCGGCGAGAACGATGTCGTCTTCACGGTATTCACCGATTCGATGGCGATGTACCAGAGCCGTCTGGAAGAACTCAACGCCGAGCGCGGCGTCTATGACCAGCGCCAAGCCGATCGTGATTACGACCGCCTCTCAGGCATCTCGCTCGACTATGTGCTCGAACTCTCGCAGGTTGACAAGCGCCGCGTGCACCAGCTGAAGTATTTCTCCTGGGTCGAGCAGCTCGGCAAGAGCGTGGAAGAGCTGCGCGCGCAATGGGACGATCACCGCAATTACTGGGGCTGTCTGCGTACGCAGAGTACCGAGCTCGATGTGATGATCGAGGAGTTCAACGCGGAAGCCGGCGCCCGTTGAGAGTCCGCC
>JBAXFI010000016.1:0-36866 GCA_037139995.1 Comamonadaceae bacterium
TGTCAGCTCAGCGGTGAGTTTCTCGAACTGCTCATTAACCACTTCGAACCTGACGGTCTCGCCGCCAATGCAGGCGTGGCAGGCCGCGCAATGCGTCGCTGACAATTCTTCCTTGCAGGCGCGCGCCGCGATGATGGCAATCGCCTTGTCCTGCGGCGTCCTGGCTTGTACGCCGGCCTGCTTCATCACCCAGTCGGCCAATGCCCGGTCGTAATCGTCACCGCCCAGGGCCGAATCGCCACCGGTGGCCAGCACTTCAAAAACGCCTTTTGTCAGGCGCAGAATCGAGATGTCAAAAGTGCCGCCGCCCAGATCGTAGATCGCGTAAACGCCCTCGCTGGCGTTGTCCAGTCCATAAGCGATGGCCGCAGCAGTTGGCTCATTGATGAGACGCAGCACCTTCAGTCCGGCCATTTGCGCGGCGTCTTTCGTTGCCTGGCGCTGCGCGTCGTCAAAATACGCCGGCACCGTGATCACCGCACCATACAAATCATCAGCGAAGGTGTCTTCAGCGCGATAACGCAGCGTAGCCAGAATATCGGCACTGACCTCGACCGGCGACTTTTCACCCTGTACCGTCTGCACGCCGAGCATGCCGCCGTGCTGCGCAAAACGGTAAGGCAGTTTGGCACTGCCGGTCACATCGGCAAGGCTGCGCCCCATGAAGCGTTTGACCGAGGCGATGGTGTTTTCCGGATCCTGCGCCATGGCCTGCAGCGCATCAAAGCCGATTTGCCGACCACCACCTTCGAGATAGCGCACGACCGAAGGCAGGATCACCCGACCCTGACCATCGGGCAGGCATTCGGCAACACCGTGCCGCACCGAGGCCACCAGTGAATGGGTGGTCCCCAGATCGATACCGACGGCGAGCCGCCGCTCGTGCGGATTGAGCGACTGCCCGGGTTCAGAAATTTGTAGCAAGGCCATGGTTGATTATGGTGTATCCATCTGGTCCAGTCGGGACTGAACGTCGCTGGCAAAGCGCTCGATGAACATCAGAGCGCGCACCTGCTGCACCGCCGCCTTGTAATCCTGTTTCTCATCAAGCAACTGAGCGCATTGTTGCAGCAGTTCCAGCCGGGCTGAAGCCACCTGCCGGGCCAATCGCTCGAGTTCATCCATCCCGGCCGCTTCTTCGAGCTCTTCACGCCACTGCATTTGCTGCAGCAGGAAGTCGCTCGCCATCGCCGTGTTGTTCTCCGCGTTGACCGGCTCGCCATGAAGCTCGCACAGGTAGGCAGCGCGCTTGAGCGGATCCTTCAGGCGCCGATAAGCCTCGTTGATGCGCACCGACCACTGCATCGCAAGGCGCTGCGCCGCAGCGCCCTCGGTGCTGAATTTGTCCGGGTGTACTTCGCGCTGCAGTTCCTTCCAGCGCGCCTCGACGGCGGCGCTGTCTTGCGCAAAGCACTGCGCAAGATCAAACAGCTCAAAGTCGCTGGATTGAAGATTCACACCCGAAACGACTCGCCACAACCGCAGCGGTCGCGCTCGCGCGGGTTGTTGAATTTGAAACCTTCATTCAAACCTTCGCGGACAAAGTCGAGCTCGGTTCCATCGAGGTAAGCAAAGCTCTTGGGTTCAATCAGGACCTTGACGCCATGACCTTCAAAGACCATGTCTTCGGGTTCAATTTCGTCCACGTACTCGAGCTTGTAGGCGAGGCCGGAGCAACCCGTGGTCTTGACACCCAAGCGCACACCAACACCCTTGCCGCGCTTGCTCAAGTACCGGCTGACGTGCCGGGCGGCCGCCTCAGTCAAAGTAACAGTCATGACAAGTGCTTTTGTTTGTAGTCGTTGACGGCCGCCTTGATGGCATCTTCGGCCAGGATAGAACAATGAATCTTGACTGGTGGCAGTGCCAACTCTTCGGCAATCTGGCTGTTCTTAAGCGCCGCCGCCTGCTCCAGGGTCTTGCCTTTGACCCACTCGGTCACCAGGGACGACGAGGCAATGGCGGATCCGCAACCGTAGGTCTTGAAACGTGCGTCCTCAATCACGCCGGTTTGCGCATTGACCTTGATCTGCAGCTTCATCACGTCGCCACAGGCTGGTGCGCCGACCATGCCGGTCCCGACCGAGTCATCGCCTTTTTCGAAGGAGCCCACGTTACGCGGGTTTTCGTAATGATCCACCACTTTTTCAGAATATGCCATTTTTCGTCCTTAGGTATATCTTGCCGGTTTGTCATGCCGGGCCTGACCCGGCATCCATGCATTGCCGTGCTGAAACCCCGGACCTGATCCGGGGCCGCAATGACAGTTCAGTTAATGTGCCGCCCACTCAATGGTGGAAATATCAATGCCTTCCTTGAACATATCCCAGAGTGGACTGAGATCGCGCAATTTGGCCACGTTGAGCTTGATGGTCTCAACGGCGTAATCAATTTCCGCTTCCGTGGTCCACCGGCCAATCGTCATGCGCAGACTGCTGTGCGCCAATTCATCACTGCGCCCCAGAGCCCGCAACACATAGCTGGGCTCCAGACTGGCCGAGGTACAGGCCGATCCGCTGGAGACGGCCAAGCCCTTGATGCCCATCATCAGCGACTCGCCTTCCACGTAGTTGAAACTCATGTTGAGGTTGTGCGGCACGCGCTTTTCCAGATGGCCATTGATGAACACCTGCTCGACATCTTTCAGCCCATCGAGCATGCGTTGATGCAGCGCGGAGATGCGCAGGTTCTCTGCGGCCATTTCCTCGCGGGCAATGCGGTAGGCCTCACCCATGCCAACGATCTGGTGCGTTGGCAGCGTGCCCGAGCGCATGCCACGCTCGTGCCCACCCCCATGCATCTGCGCTTCAATGCGCACGCGCGGTTTGCGTCGCACATACAAGGCACCAATGCCTTTGGGGCCATAGGTCTTGTGCGCTGTCAGGCTCATCAGGTCCACTGGCAAGGTGCTCAAGTCAATTTCCACGCGGCCGGTGGCCTGCGCTGCATCGACGTGAAAAATAATATTCTTTTGGCGGCACAGGGTGCCGATGGCGGCAATGTCCTGGATCACGCCAATCTCGTTGTTGACGAACATGACACTGACCAGAATAGTGTCAGGCCTGATCGCAGCCTTCAACACTTCCATGTCAAGCATACCATCTGCCTGCACCTCCAGGTAGCTCACCTCAAAGCCCTGCCGCTCCAGTTCGCGGCAGGTGTCAAGGACCGCCTTGTGCTCGGTCTTGACCGTGATGATGTGCTTGCCCCGTGTCTTATAAAAACCGGCCGCCCCTTTGAGAGCCAGATTGTCGGACTCGGTGGCTCCCGAGGTCCAGACGATCTCGCGCGAATCCGCTCCAATCAGGGCTGCCACCTGCTCACGGGCCTTTTCCACCGCGGCTTCCGCCTCCCAGCCCCATGCATGACTGCGCGAGGCCGGGTTGCCAAAGTGTTGGCGCAACCAGGGAATCATCGCATCCACTACCCGCTCATCGCAGGGGTTGGTGGCGCTGTAATCCATGTAAATCGGAAAGTGAGGGGTGGTATCCATGACGGTTTGACTGCTGCTTCAGGTTGTAAGTTGATGGTCTGACGCCGCAGCTCAAGTCTCCGAAAACGCATTGCCCAAGGCAAAAACAGAATTCGGAACGTTGACGCGGGCTGGCTTGGCGCCGGGCATCGAGAAGATGGCACGCTTGAGCGTAGGCTTGTCCTCGACCCGCAAGCCCTTGGCCACCTGGTCGTCGATCAGCTTTTGCAGGGTAACCGAGTCCAGAAACTCGACCATGCGCACGTTCAGAGCGGCCCACAGATCATGGGTCATGCAGCGGTCGCCGCCCTCACCCAGGCAATTTTCCTTGCCACCACAGTGCGTGGCGTCGATCGGCTCATCCACCGAGGTGATGATTTCGGCAATCGTGATGCCCTGGGGATTGCGCGCCAGGCTGTAACCGCCGCCCGGGCCGCGCGTCGATTCGACCAGGCCATTGCGACGCAGTTTGCCAAACAACTGCTCGAGATAGGAGAGCGAAATCTGCTGACGCTGGCTGATGGCAGCCAGGGTCACCGGGCCGCTGCCCTGGCGCAAACCGAGATCGATCATTGCGGTAACCGCAAAACGGCCTTTGGTAGTGAGTCGCATCGCCTGCTCCTGAGTTGTTGGGGTTTGGTTGACTATTTAGGTCAAGTATACCAAAAGCCCTGAACTCTGCTCAGGTAAGCAGGTTGTCGCCCCCGGCGGCGCCAAAGGCCTGCTGCTTGAGTAGGGCCAATTGATCGCGCACCTGCGCGGCCTTCTCGAATTCGAGGTTCCTGGCGTGCTCCAGCATGAGTTTTTCGAGTCGTTTGATCTCGCGCGATATGTCTTTTTCGCTCATCTCCTCCACTTTCGCGCGCTGCATTGCGTCGCGCTCAAGTCTGTCCGCTTCCTTACCGGCCTTTTCGCTGTAAACGCCGTCAATCAAATCCCGGACCTGTTTGATGATGGAACGCGGCGTGATGCCATGCGCCAGGTTATGTGCCACCTGTTTGACGCGTCGACGTTCGGTTTCACCGATGGCGCGTTGCATCGAGTCCGTCATCTTGTCGGCGTACAGAATGGCCCGACCCTCCAGATTGCGCGCGGCGCGGCCGATGGTCTGAATCAGTGAACGCTCGGAGCGCAGAAAGCCCTCCTTGTCGGCATCCAGAATCGCCACCAGCGAGACCTCGGGAATATCGAGCCCTTCACGCAGCAGGTTGATGCCAACCAGCACGTCAAAAACGCCGAGCCGCAAGTCGCGCAGAATCTCGACCCGCTCCACCGTATCGACATCGCTGTGCAGGTAGCGCACCTTGACGCCGTTGTCGCTCAAGTAGTCGGTCAACTGCTCGGCCATGCGCTTGGTCAGGGTAGTGATCAGCACGCGCTCGTGCTTGTCCACCCGGATCCGGATTTCCTGCAACACATCATCCACCTGGCTGCTGGCCGGGCGGACTTCGACTTCGGGGTCCACCAGCCCGGTCGGGCGCACCAGTTGCTCCACCACGTTGCCCGAGTGATCCTTTTCCCACTGTCCGGGCGTGGCCGAAACCAGAACCGCCTGGCGCATGCGGCGCTCGAATTCCTCAAACTTGAGCGGCCGGTTGTCCAGCGCGCTGGGCAGGCGAAAGCCGTATTCAACCAGCGTCGTCTTGCGCGAACGGTCACCGTTGTACATGCCGCCAAACTGGCCAATCAGGACATGGCTCTCGTCCAGAAACATGATGGCGTCCTTGGGCAGGTAGTCGGTCAGCGTCGCTGGCGGCTCGCCCGGTGCCGCACCCGACAGGTGGCGGCTATAGTTTTCGATGCCCTTGCAGTGCCCCACTTCGCTGAGCATCTCCAGATCGAAGCGGGTGCGCTGCTCAATGCGCTGCGCTTCCACCAGCTTGCCCGCGCTGACAAAGTGCTTGATCCGCTCTGCCAGTTCGACCTTGATGGTCTCCACGGCTGCCAACACCTGGTCGCGCGGCGTGACGTAGTGGCTGCTGGGGTAAACGGTGAAGCGCGGAATCTTCTGCCGAATGCGCCCGGTCAGCGGGTCAAACAGTTGCAGCGACTCGATCTCGTCATCAAACAGTTCGATGCGCAGCGCCATCTCGCTGTGCTCGGCCGGAAAAACGTCGATGGTGTCGCCGCGCACGCGAAACTTGCCGCGTGAAAAATCCATGTCGTTGCGCTGGTACTGCATTCGCACCAGTTGGGCAATCAGGTCGCGCTGGCCCAGCTTGTCGCCAGCGCGCAGCGTCATCACCATCTTGTGATAGGCCTCCGGCTGGCCGATACCGTAAATGGCCGACACCGAAGCTACGATGACGACGTCGCGGCGCTCCAGTACGCTCTTGGTACACGAGAGTCGCATCTGCTCGATGTGCTCGTTGATGGCCGAGTCTTTTTCGATGAAGAGGTCGCGCTGCGGCACGTAGGCCTCGGGCTGGTAGTAGTCGTAGTAGCTGACGAAGTACTCCACCGCATTCTTCGGAAAAAACTCGCGAAACTCGCTGTACAGCTGCGCTGCCAGCGTCTTGTTGGGTGCAAACACGATGGCCGGTCGCCCCAGGCGCGCAATCACATTGGCCATGGTAAAGGTCTTGCCGGAGCCAGTCACCCCCAGCAGCGTCTGGAAGACCTCGCCATCGTTGAAGCCGTCAACCAGCTGATTGATGGCCTCGGGCTGATCGCCGGCTGGCGGGTAAGGCTGGAACAACTCGAACGGCGAATCCGGAAAATGCACAAAACTGCCAGCACGGGCCGGGTCGGCCTGCTCAGGACTTGCCAGCGCAAGGGTTGGGGGTACGGGCATGGGAATGGATTTAAATCGTTGGCCGTGCAAGCTTACCAGCCTGCCCCAAAGTGAAGAAAACTGACTTTACCTGTGAGCGAAAAACAGCTTCCTTTGACCGGGAACAATTCCTTACCTGCCGGGATTGCCTAAAATCGCCGGTTGCTCTCACCTCAACCTCGAAGGATTTTTTCATGTCTCTCTTCTCAGCTGTCGAAATGGCCCCGCGTGACCCGATTCTGGGCTTGAACGAGCAGTATGCTGCCGACGCAAACCCAGCCAAGGTCAACCTGGGTGTCGGCGTCTATTACGACGACAACGGCAAGCTGCCGCTGCTGGCTTGCGTGCAAGCGGCCGAAAAGACCATGATGGACAAGCCGACGGCGCGCGGCTACCTGCCAATCGACGGCATTGTGGCCTACGACGCCGCAGTCAAGGCGATGGTGTTCGGTGCCGAGAGCGAAGCCGTCAAGAGTGGCCGCGTTGCCACCATCCAGGCCCTGGGTGGCACCGGCGGCCTGAAAGTTGGCGCCGATTTCCTGAAACACCTCAACCCCAATGCCAAGGTGCTGATCAGCGACCCGAGCTGGGAAAACCACCGCGCGCTCTTCACCAACGCCGGCTTCAAGGTCGAGTCCTACCGCTACTACGACGCCCAGACCCGCGACCTGAACTTTGCCGGCATGCTGGTCGATCTGAATGCTGCTGCCGCAGGCACGGTGGTCGTGCTGCACGCCTGCTGCCACAACCCGACCGGCTATGACATCACGCCGGCCCAGTGGGATCAAGTGGTCAGCGTGGTCAAGTCCAACAAGCTGGTAGCCTTTCTTGACATGGCCTACCAGGGCTTCGCCTACGGACTGGCAGAAGACGGCGCGGCAGTGCAAAAGTTTGTCGATGCCGGCCTCACCTTCTTTGTCTCCACTTCGTTTAGCAAGAGCTTCAGCCTGTACGGCGAACGCGTCGGCGCCCTGAGCGTGCTGTGCGAGAACAAGGAAGAAGCCGGCCGCGTGCTGAGCCAACTCAAGATCGTAATCCGCACGAACTACAGCAACCCGCCAACCCACGGCGGTGCCATCGTGGCCGCGGTACTGGCGAACCCCGAACTGCGCGCGCTTTGGGAAAAAGAGCTGGGCGAGATGCGTGTGCGCATCAAGTCGATGCGCCAAATGCTGGTTGACGGCCTGAAGGCTGCCGGCGTGAAACAGGACATGAGTTTCATCACGCGCCAGATCGGCATGTTCAGCTATTCAGGCTTGAGCAAGGACCAGATGGTGCGCCTGCGCAGCGAGTTTGGTGTCTATGGCACGGATACCGGTCGCATGTGCGTGGCCGCCCTGAACAGCAAGAACATAGCCCACGTTTGCGCCGCCATCGCCAAGGTACTCTGAAAGATTGAGGCACACTAGGGCCTGAGTTTCACAACCCAGGCACCATGAGCAAGACCTACCTGCTGGCAATTGACAATGGCACCCAGAGCGTACGCGCCCTGCTGTTTGACCTGCAGGGCAATCTGGTTGACAAGGCCAAGGTAGCTATCGACAGCTACCAGTCGCCGCAGCCCGGCTGGCTGGAGAACGACCCCGAGGCCTTCTGGCAAAGCCTTTGTCAGGCCTGCCAGCAACTGTGGGCCAGGACAACGGTGCCCAAGAGCGCCATTGCTGGCGTTGTCATCACCACGCAGCGCGCTACCACCATCGTGCTCGACAAGCAGGGCCAACCGCTGCGCCCGGCCATCGTCTGGCTTGATCAGCGTCGAGCTGACAAAATCCCCGAACCGTCCTGGTGGTGGAAGCTGGGCTTTCGTGCCATTGGCATGATGGACACGATCCGCTTCTTTCAACACGAAGCTGAATGCAACTGGATCGCCGAACAGCAGGCTGAAATCTGGGCCAGGACCGACAAGTTTTTGTTGCTCTCGGGCTACCTCAATTACCGCTTTACTGGTCGCATGGTCGATTCCGTCGCATCCCAGGTTGGCTACATCCCTTTTGATTACAGGAAGGGCCGCTGGGTCGGCAAATACGACTGGAAGTGGCAGGTGCTGCGCATCAAGGCCGCCATGCTGCCTGAACTGGTGCCGGCCGGCACGGTGATCGGACAAGTCAGCGCCCAGGCGGCCCAGGACAGCGGCATCCCGCAGGGCTTGCCGGTGATTGCCGGTGCCGCCGACAAAGCCTGCGAGGTGATAGGCGCGGGCTGCCTGACCCCAGAGATTGCCTGCCTGTCTTACGGCACCACAGCCACCATCAACACCACCACAAGGCGCTATCTGGAAGTCACGCGCTTCATCCCGCCCTACCAGGCCGCGGTGCCGGATCACTACAGCACCGAGATCCAGATCACACGCGGCTTCTGGATGGTGAGCTGGTTCAAGGAGCAGTTTGGCCTGCACGAGCAGCAACTCGCGCAGGCGCAGGGCGTCACACCCGAGAGCCTGTTCGACGCCCTGGTCCACAGTGTGCCGCCGGGCGCGCAGGGCCTGATGCTGCAACCCTTCTGGAACCCCGGCATCAAGGTCCCCGGGCCGGAAGCGAAGGGCGCGGTGATTGGTTTTGGCGATGTGCACACGAGGGCCCACCTGTACCGCGCCATTCTGGAGGGCCTCACCTACGCCCTGCGTGAAGCCAAGGAGCGCATCGAAAAGCGCAGTGGGCAAGCCATCACGCGGGTACGGGTGTCGGGCGGCGGCTCACAAAGCGACGCCGCTATGCAAATCGCCGCCAACATCTTCAACCTGCCCTGCGAGCGCCCGCACCTGTTTGAGACCAGCGGGCTGGGCGCTGCCATTCTGGCTGCCGTGGCACTCAAACTGCAACCGGACTTTGCCACCGCCATTGCACAGATGACACGCATCGGCCAGGTCTTCATGCCCGAGCCAGAGCACGCCCGCACCTACGAGCAGTTGTACCAGCGTGTGTATCTGCGCATGTACCAGCGGCTGCAGCCGCTGTATCGGGCAATTCAGGAAATCACAGGGTACCCGACAAGGGATTGAAGCCAGCTACTTCGCGGCAAAACAGTAAAGAAGCCCGGCTCCGCCTGTCGGCTTCAATTGCTCCAGACCACAGCCGCGGGTGGCGTGCGATGAGTTCCAGGATTTCGCCGATGCCGATTCGTCCAGACCGATCCGGTCATGGTGGCCAACGATGGCTGAGCCTTCGCCACTTTGCGTCCAGTTGCCACACGTACTGTCTTTGCCTGGGGCAAGCGCACGTCCCTCGGGAGTCGATCCAGTCAAAATGTCATGCAGGTTGACGGCATCACCCCGGCCGCTGATGACCTCGCCCTTTTCGGTCAACGAAGTCATTTTGCCAAGTTTGTTGCCGCCATGAAGCTCTTCCACGTTGCTGGCAAGGACCTCTCCCTTGATGTTTTGCCAAGGGCCGGCGCCGATGCGATCGCGTGCGTTGACGGCCGGCATGCTCTGGCTGGCCGTCGTGCTCAGGTAAGCCCGCCAGTTCCGCCCGCCAGCGCCCGCCTTGGCGGCGAGCGACTCGCAATAGGCATCGGCACCCGCCAGACCACCAAAATCGGCACCCTTGCCAGGGTTGCTGCTGGTGACAAAGAAACTCATCGGGTTGGCGGGGGTCGATGGCTGGGTGGCACAGGCAACCAAGGCCACTGCCGACACAAGAGCGCTGGTGATAACAATTTTATTGACCTGAAGCATGAATAACTCCTCCTTGTTGCAATTTGAATTTCGAGAGACCGCACGAAACTTAGCTCATTCGCCAGTTGCCGGAACTCAGTGGGTAGAAAAAGCCACGTCAACGGATGGGTTAATTGGCATAAGGTCAGTTCGCTATGATGGCAAGACGTTGTTCTGGAGATCCGCGCATGAAACGCATTGCTTCGATTCTGGCTACCTTGCTGTGGCTGACTGCTGGCAACGCACTGGCCTGGAGCAACCACAGCTTTGCGGCCTACCGCGCATTCGAGAAAATGCCGGAGCTTGCGAACGCTCAGCCGGTGTTGGTGGAGCCGCTGGAAGCGTTCCTGAAAGACCAGGAAAAGGCGGTCCAGGATCTGTTGGCAAGCCAGGAAAGCTGGGCCCAGAGCCAACTCGATTTTTATCCACCACGACCGGCCCGCCTGGCCTTCAAGGCAAACCCGGCGCAATCGGACGCGGCGCGCCGCATGGCCTTCCTGATGGCACTGCGCGTGGCGCCCAACAGCAGGTTCGCGCTCTATTTCCAACCCGATCCCTGGAGCGTAGCGCCCGACCCGGCGACGCTGCTGGCACATTCGGCTGTAGATACGCTGCCCGAGCAACCCAACTCGAAATTGCGCTTTGTCGCGCTGAAAGCCGGAGACAACGTTGCGCCGGCGGCCGTGCTGGCCTCCGGGTCGGACGAACCGGACTACGGTCTGGACATCAACCTGTGGTCGGACAGCCCCTCCGAATGGGCCAAGATCTACGGCTTTGAGGCACTGCCGTTTGGCAACCCGGCACTCTACTTCTCGACGCAGGCGCCTTTTCACATGGGCTTCTACCACGAAGACCGCGTCATTTACCTGGCCGCCCCCTTCGTCAAGAAGACCTTGCCGCTGCTGCGTGTGCACCAGTACAGCACGCTGGCGGCGCTGGCTTTTCGTAGCGGCCACCCCTACTGGGGCTGGCGCTTCAGCGGCCTGGCCTTGCACTATGTGCAGGACCTGACGCAGCCCTACCACGCCAGACTGTCGCCTGGCAACACCTCGGCCAAACTGATTGGCATCAACCTGCTGGCCATGGCAGGTTTTCCGCGCCTGAAAGACGAGATGATTGTGCTGCTCTCGAATCGGCACCTGGCACTGGAAAAATACCAGAACCAGATGCTCTACACCGCAGCCAAGGCCGCATCGGAGTCCGCCATCGAAATAGCCCTGCGCAGCGGCGACAAGGACGCCAACTACCCGCCCTGGTCTGACATGTATGCGCGCGACGTGGTGAGCCGCCAGTCACACGCGCTGGGCGACCGCCTGACCGAGATTCTGGTCAGCACCCTGCCGGCGGCCTATGTTTCAGACCCCGGCTTTGACTTTGGCGTCAAGGAGTCAGGCATCGACCTGGTGGCAGAACTGGACAAGCAGGACAGTGCCAAGCGCGCCAGATTCGACACGCTGCTGACCGAACTGCTGGGCAACTTTGGCGCCCACAGCCGCAACCTGGTGCGCGGCGTGCTCAAAAGCGCAGCCGCAAAGTAGCCCCCCCGAGCACCGCGGGGGCATCGGGTTAACACCGGCGTCGCACTGGTGGCCCTTTGATTTGGATCAAAACACGCATTGACTATCGCGAAGATACTGGCCCGGGCCCGCCGCCGGGTCAACAGATAGCTCAACCCAGAAGGTCAAATCAATGTCCAATTTTGAGATCGTGACCCGAGAGGACTTCTCGGATGTCACTTACTTGCTTGAAGTACGCCATCCGATGATGGCCAAAGCCGCCAAGCCAGGCCAATTCGTCATCGTCATGCTCAACGAACACGGCGAACGCATCCCGCTAACCATTGCCGATTTTGATCGCAACAAGGGCACCATCACGCTGGTCATCCAGGCCGTTGGCAAGACCACACGGCAGATGCAGCAGGAGTGCAAGGTCGGCACCACGCTGTACGGCATGGTCGGACCGATGGGCATTCCGAGCCCCATGAGCCACGCCAAGAAGGTGGTGTGTGTCGGTGGTGGTCTGGGCGTAGCGCCTATCTTTCCGCAGGCACGCGGCTTCAAGGAAGCCGGCGCCTACGTCATTGCCATCCTGGGTTTCCGCAACAAGGATCTGGTGTTCTGGGAGAAGAAGTTCCGCGACTGCTGCGACGAACTGATTCTGTGCACCAACGACGGCTCGGCCGGCATGAAGGGCATGATCACCGACGGCATCAAGGTGGCGCTGGCCAAGCACGACGACATCGAGGAGGTGGTTGCCATTGGCCCGCCAGTGATGATGAAAGCCTGCGCCGACGCGACCCGCGCGGCCAAGATCAAGACCATGGTGAGCGTCAATCCGATCATGGTGGACGGCACCGGCATGTGCGGCGGCTGCCGCGTCAAGGTCGGCGACGAGGTCAAGTTTGCCTGCGTTGACGGCCCCGATTTTGATGGCCACCTGGTCGATTTTGATGACCTGATGCTGCGCCTGCAGCGCTACACCGTGGTCGAGAAAGAGGCACACGAGCGCTGGTCCGAGAGTTGCCGCATGGCCAAACCACCCCAAATTTGAATAGCCGCTAGAGGACAAACAGATGGCCAAGAAAAAGACAATACGCTCGATTCCGCAGGAACGCACACCGATGCGCGAGCTTGACGCCAAGGTGCGCGCCACCAATTTCGAGGAGGTGGCTTGCGGCTACAACCTCGAAGAAGCGCTGCGCGAATCCGACCGTTGCCTGATGTGCCCGGACGAGCCCTGCATCTCGGGCTGCCCGGTGGGCATCAACATCCCGGGCTTCATCCAGAAGATCAGCGAGAAGAATCTTCGCGGCGCCTATGACATTCTGACCAACACTAATTTGCTGCCGTCAATCTGCGGGCGTGTCTGCCCGCAGGAAAACCAGTGCGAAGGCGTCTGCACCGTGGGCGACTCGCTTGAAGCGGTGGCCATCGGACGCATGGAGCGCTTTGTTGGCGACACCGCCATCAAGGAAGGCTGGGTCAATATTCCGCACATCGAACCGAACCGCTTTCGGGTCGGCATTGTTGGCTCCGGCCCGGCCGGTATGGCCTGCGCCGCCGACATGGCCAAGGCCGGTTGCGACGTCACGGTGTACGAGGCGTTTCACCAGCCCGGCGGCGTTTTGAAGTACGGCATTCCGGACTTCCGCCTGCCCAATGAGGTGATTGACGCCGAGATCAACAACCTGAAGAAGTTTGGCGTCAAGTTTGAATGCAACACGCTGGTCGGACGACTCTTCACGATCGAGCAGATGATTGACGAGATGGGTTTTCACGCGGTTTTCGTCGGCGTCGGTGCCGGCTACCCGACCATGCTGAACATCCCAGGCGATTCGCTCAACGGCGTGCTCTCGGCCAACGAGTTGCTGACACGCTGCAACCTGATGCGGGCGCGCGATTTTCCGAACTTCGACACCCCGCTGCCCATTGGCAAACGGGTCGCCGTGGTGGGCGCCGGCAATACCGCGATGGACGCAGTGCGCGTCTCGTTGCGCCTGGGCGCCGAGAAGGTCTATTGCATTTACCGGCGCTCGCGCACTGAGGCGCCAGCGCGCGCCGAGGAAGTGCACCACGCCGAGCAGGAGGGCGTGGAATTCCACTGGCTCACGGCACCGGTGGCGGTGCTCGATGACGGCAAGGGCAGCGTGCGCGGTATGCGCTGCGTGCGCATGGAACTCGGCGAACCCGACGACTCGGGTCGGCGCCGGCCAGTGCAGGTGAAGGGTAGCGAATTCGATTTCGAGGCCGATCTGATCGTCTATGCGATCGGCACCAATGCCAATCCGATCATGGGCCAGACCTCCAAGCTCAAACTCAACAAGTGGGGCTACATCGGCACCGACGACACGCTGGCCACATCGATCGCCGGTGTCTTTGCCGGCGGCGACATCGTTACCGGTGCAGCCACCGTGATCGAAGCCATGGGCGCCGGTCGCAAGGCGGCACGCGGCATGAAGGCTTATCTGGGCATCCGGGATGCCGCCCTGCCCTACAGCGACACCGACAACAGCAGCTTGTTCGGCATCGACACCAAAGAGCGCAATTTTGCCCGCGTGCGGGTTGCCTGAATCCCGCTTACCAGCGTCTACGGAAAAACCATGAACCAAACGACCAAAGAGAAGCCGGCCAAAAAGTCCAGCAGCAAAGCGCCGGCAGTCGCCGGCGCCAAGAAGCCTCTCATCCTGAAAGAGCACATCGTCGAAATCATCAGTGATTCCGGCGAAGGTGCGCAGAAATGCGGCCAGTCACTGGGCTCGATCGCAGCGCAGATGGGCAACGGCATCTGGACTACCGAAATCATTCCGGCAGAAATTCGCCCACCGGCACGCAGCGTGGCCGGCGCCAGCGGCAACCGCATTCGAATCGGCTCGGAGTACATCACCAACGGTGGCGATGAGACCGACCTGGTGGTGGCCTTCAACGAGCAGGTGTTGCTCGGGCGCGTGCGTGCCAAGGAACTCAAACCGGACTGCATCATCTTGCTCGAGAGCATGTGGCGCACGCACAAGGATCCGAAGATCGTTACGTCTTACATCGAGGCGCATGACAAACTGGTGGCTGCCGGCTACCGGGTCTACGAGATCCCGATGGAACAGGTCTGCCGCACCATGGTGGCCGACGCCAAGCGCGGCAAGAACATGTTCGCCCTGGGCATGCTGTGCTACATCTACAGCCTGGAAGTGAAGCTGGCGATTGACCAGATCGAACTGGCCTTTGGCAAGAAGGACCGCAGCGTGGTCGATGCCAACATCATGCTGCTCGAAGCCGGGCAAAAATGGGCGGCAGCGAATCTTGATTTTTGCTACAGCATTCCGGCCAAGCGCGCCACCGAGCCGCAAATCGTGGTCAATGGCAATACCGCACTGGCGCTGGGCGTCCTCGGCTCCGGTATGGAAATTTGCGCCATGTACCCGATCACGCCAGCCACTTCGGCTTCCCACTACCTCTCGGAAGTGTTCGAGAACGTCGGCGGCATGGTGCACCAGGCCGAAGACGAGATCGCCGCTTGCGCTTTTGCGATTGGCGCCTCCTACGCTGGCAAGTGCACCATCACCATCACTTCCGGCCCGGGTTATTCCCTGAAGCAGGAGGCCATTGGACTGGCCGTGATGGGCGAAATTCCGCTGGTGGTGGTGAACGTGATGCGCGGTGGCCCCAGCACCGGGCAGCCTACCAAGATGGAACAGGGCGACCTGCTGACCGCGATCTATGGCAGCCATGGCGACGCACCCAAGGTGGTGATGGCGCCGGGCACCATCGAGGAATGTTTTTACTCCATCATGACGGCGCGCAAGATTGCCGAAACCTTCAATATGGTGGTGGTGATTCTGACCGACTCGGGTCTGGCGACTTCGCAGCAACCGTTCCCGCGCCCGCAGTTCCATGAATCCTGGATGGCACCGCCGATTGACCAGAGTCCGGTGCCCAAGGGCGCGCGCCCCTACGACTGGGACGACACCACCGGTCTGGCGCGGCGCTTCATTCCGGGTCAGCCGGGTGGCATGCACACGCTGACCGGTCTGGCGCATGACCGTGACAGCCACGTAGCTTATGACGCCGACATCAACGAGCAGACACTGCGTTTTCGCAGCCTGAAACTGGCCACGCTGCAAAAGACGCTGAAGGCGCCGACGCCCTTTGGCGCCGCCAAGGGCGATCTGCTGGTGGTGGGCTGGGGCAGCACCAAGGGCGCGATCGAAGAAGCGATTGGCGCCATGCGCGCCGACGGCTACAAGGTGTCGTCACTGCATCTGCAGTTCCTGCAGCCGCTGCCCCCGGGCATCAAGGAAATCATGCAAGGCTTCAAGAAGGTGATGACGATAGAGAGCAACTGGAGCGATCGCCCGGAGGACAAGGTGATTGATGAAAACAACCGGCGCTACTCGTCGGTGGCGATCCTGCTGCGCTCGCGCTACCTGGTCGATGTGGACTGCTGGAGCGAGGTGCGGGGTCAGCCGATCAAGCCCAGCACGATCCGTCGCGTGATACTCAAACAACTGCAAAAGTAAAAGTACAGAAAGGTGAAAACACCATGAACATGATGTCCGCCACGGAGTGTCTGCTGGAAATGTGCGACGAGCACTTCGAACTTGAAGACTATCAAAGCGGGGTACCACGCTGGTGCACCGGTTGCGGCGACAACGCCATTCTGGCTGCCGTACAACGCCTGTGCCGCGATGAAGCACTGGCGCCGGAGAAGACCGTGTTTGTCTCTGGCATTGGCTGCTCCAGCCGCTTTCCGCACTACATGAAGACCTACGGCTTTCACGGCATTCACGGTCGTGCGCTGCCGGTGGCCGAGGGTGTCAAGATGGCCCGGCCCGACCTCACCGTGTTCGTTAACACCGGCGACGGCGACTGCTGCAGCATTGGCGCGGCGCACTGGATTCACGCCATCCGCTACAACATGAACATCACCGTGTTCCTGCACGACAACCAGATCTATGGCCTGACCAAGAAACAGGCCTCACCGACCTCACCGATCGGCACCAAGAGCAACACGACGCCGCGTGGCAGTTACCTCGAAGCGATGAACCCGCTGACGGTGACGCTGGGTGTGCAAAACGTCTCTTTCGTGGCGCAGGCGGTGGACTGGATTCCGGAGGTTTTGTACGACGTTGTCAAAGCCGCCTACCACCACAAGGGCCTGTCTTTTGTGCGCATCGTGCAACGTTGCCCGGAGTGGCTGCCGGTGTCACTCGACCCCTGGCTGAACGACCCGGCTCGCGTGCAGTTGCTCAACCATGAAGACGGCCTGCAAACCAGCGCCGGCATGTCGCGCATCTACAAGAACCAGTTACAGCATGACCCGGCGAACATCGACCGGGCACGCGAAATCGCCTCTGGCACCGACACCATTCCGGTCGGCATCCTGTACCGCAATCCCTATGTTCCTTGCTATGAGGACTTGCGTCTCACCGACAAGTTGCGCACAGCGGAACTCACGCGAACCGGTTTGAACGCCGAACTGGACAAGTACACGGTCTGGCCAGCAGACCAGAAGGCAGGGAAGTAAGAACATGCAAGCAGAAACACAAGCACAAGTTGCCTTCTACCTGACAGGCAGACGCGCCAGCGCGCAACTCGATGCGGTTGACACATTGAACCTGCGCCCTGCCCTTTTTGCCGGCTACCGGAACCTGTCCGAACTGCGCTACGATTTTCCATTGGTGCTGGTCAACGGCGGCGGCGCTGACAAGCCAGTCCAGTCCTTGTCGGGAATTTTCGACAATGCACTGGCGGGCGCAGCCAAGGGCGCTGACGGCGAGCGCATCAGAAAGCATGCACTGCGCATCGAGCAGGAAATTCGCACCCTGGCCGCAGCTGGCACGGGCGCGGCGTTCTCTGCGCTGTGGACCAAGGCAACAGCCACACTTGGCAAGTCGGCAGACAAATCGTTCGACGACAGCGCACGGCGCACGCTGGCCGCGATCAAGGTGGACGGTGCTGTGGTGGATTGCGACGGCGCGCTGCCAGCGCGCCTCTTGCAGCATGCCTGGGCCGCCGTGCAGAGACAAAAAGCACAGGGCTTTCGCAAAAACCTGGACCGCCTGGCGCTCAAGCTCTCTGACATCCTGAAAGCCGATCACGAGCGCTCGGCCGCCGGACGCAGCGCCAAGAATCTGCAGGCCGCCGTGGGCCTCGGATTTGGTGGCGCTTTCGACTTTGATGCGATGTCACGCGTGCTTGCCAAAGCACTGCCCAAGGACGCCTTTCCGGAGAGCCGGCGCAAGCGCATCAATGATTTGCTGGCCACGCTGAACGCACAGCAGTTCATTCCACCGAGCGGCAAGACTGGCGCCGGCAAGCCCTACTCTTTTCTGTTCACCAGCTGTGCTGAAGCGCTCAGCGCTTTTCGCCAGCGCAGCGCCAAGCTGATGGCGCTGGCCAAGGCGATTGCCATGGCTGAACTCGAAATTTCCGGCCAGTACAGCGAAGCCCGGCACGACGCCCTGTTTGCACAGTTTGGCGCCAATGGCCTCGATCCACAGGAACTCGCACAGTTCCCCGACTATCTGGTCTGCGTCAATGCCACCAAGATGGACGCCGTGGAGCAGGCACAGTTGATGGAAATCCTGTCCTCCGGTCTGCCGATCAAGGTGCTGCTGCAGATTGACGACATTCTGGAGCTCTCACCACACGGTGAAGGTGGCCTGACCACGGGCCTGAGCAGCCAGAAGATCGCCAGCATGGCGATGGGGCTGAACGAAGTCTATGTCCTGCAGACCAGCAGTTCCAACCTGCTGCGCTCGCGCGATCGCCTGTTGTGCGGCCTCGCCTACCGTGGCCCGGCACTGTTCAGCGTGTTTTCTGGCGCCAGTGCCAAGGCCTCTGATCTGCCACCCTATCTGGTGGCGGCGGCGGCGATGGAGTCACGTGCCTTCCCCGCCTTCAGCTACGACCCGTCGGCGGGTCCGAACTGGGCCACGCGTTTTTACCTCGACGCCAACGCCCAGGTCGATCAGGACTGGCCGGTCCAGTCCTTCAGCTACGAAGACGAACTGCACCAGCGGGTATCCGAGAATCTGGCCTTCACGCTGGTCGATTTTGTGGCCAGCGATCGCCGCTACGCCGCGCACCTGGCTCGTGTGCCACGCGCGCAGTGGAACGGCAGCCTGATCACGGTCAGCGAGGGCCTGGCCAGCGAGCGCAAAGGCTTGCCCGACAAGGTACCCAGCCTGGCGATGGTCGATGCCGACAATGTGCTGCAAAAGGTCATTGTTGACGAGCGCCTGATCCGCGAAGCTCGCCGTTGTCTGGAGGCGTGGCACAGCCTGCAGGAACTCGGTGGCGTGCACAATTCACATGCCAAAAAACTGCTGGCGCGCGAAAAGAGAGCCTGGGAAGACAGCATGGAGCAGGCAGCGCAAGCGCTGGCTGCCAGTGCGCCAGCCCCAGCTCCGGCAGCGGTGCCCGCCGCGCCCGCGGCAGCCGCCAGTGCGGCTGTGGCAGAAGCCGAGCCCGAAAGATCACCCGACGAAGCCTATATCGAGACGGCACGCTGCTCGACCTGCAATGAGTGCACCACGATCAACGGCAAGATGTTTGCCTACGACAAGAATCAGCAGGCGCGCATCGTCGACATCAACGCCGGCACCTACGCCCAGTTGGTCGAAGCGGCCGAGAGTTGCCAGGTGTCGGTCATTCATCCGGGCAAGCCGCGCAACCCCAAGGAACCGGGCCTGGAAGAATTGATCAAACGCGCTGAAGCGTTCCAGTAGGCTCGCCCACCTCGCAGTCGCTGCGAGTGCAGCGCGGCGGTCCATGTACGCATGGATCGCCAGGGCCTGCGGCCCTGATGTCGTAAAGCAACCCGATGATGAAAACGGCGCCATGCCGCCGAAAGTCGGCTGCTTTGCTGCGCCAGGCAAGTTCCTGACTTCAGCCTTTCAATCTTTGGCACATTTTTGTATATATTGGTGGAAACCCCCCAATTAATTTCCTTGAATACTGCTATATTGCACTGCACCATTTCCTGAAAGTACATCTACCGTGCTCTACCAACTCTACGAAACCCAGCGTTCCCTGATGGAGCCCTTGACTGACCTGGCTCACTCTGCTTCCAAGGTTTACGGCAACCCCTTGTCCTTGCTCGGACAGAGTCCGTTTGCGCAACGCATGTCGGCCGGCTACGACCTGATGCACCGCCTGGGCAAGGACTATGAAAAGCCGGAATTCGGTCTGCGCACGGTTGCGGTCGAAGGGGTTGAAGTGGCGATCCATGAACGCATCGAAATTGACAAGTCGTTCTGTCAGTTGCGCCGCTTCAAGCGCTTCACGGATGATCCGGCAACCTTGCGAAAACTCAAGGAGCAACCGGTGGTTTTGGTTGTGGCGCCGCTGTCAGGTCACTACGCCACGCTATTGCGCGATACCGTCAAGACCATGCTGAAGGATCACAAGGTCTACATCACGGACTGGAAGAACGCCCGCCTGATACCGCTGTCAGAGGGTAAGTTTTCGCTCGACGACTACATCAACTATGTGCAGGAATTCATTCGCCATCTGCAGGGGAGTTACGGCAATTGCCACGTTGTCAGCGTTTGCCAGCCCACCGTACCGGTACTGGCTGCCGTTTCCTTGATGGCCAGTCGCGGCGAGTTGACTCCGCTGACCATGACCATGATGGGTGGGCCGATTGACGCACGCAAATCACCGACGGCGGTTAACAATCTGGCCATGACCAAGAGCCACGACTGGTTTGAGAACAACGTGATTTACCGCGTTCCAAGCAATTTTGCCGGCTCGGGCAGGCGCGTTTACCCCGGATTTCTGCAGCACACGGGCTTTGTAGCGATGAACCCGAGCAACCATGCCAAGAGCCATTACGACTACTTCCGCGACCTGATCAAGGGAGATGGCGCCAGCACCGAGGCGCACCGCAAGTTTTACGACGAGTACAACGCCGTGCTCGACATGGATGCTGACTACTACCTCGACACCATCCGGGTCGTATTTCAGGACTTCAGTCTGGTCAGCGGCACCTGGGACGTCGTGGGTGTGGACGGCAAGACCGAACGCGTGCGGCCGCAGGACATCACAAGCACGGCCCTGTTCTCTGTCGAAGGCGAACTCGACGACATCTCCGGCTCCGGCCAGACTGAAGCAGTGCACGGCATCTGCAGTGGCGTCATCGCGTCGGAGCAAAAGCATCTGGAGGTCCAAGGTGCAGGGCATTACGGCATCTTCAGCGGCCGGCGCTGGCGTGAAGTGGTTTACCCGCAGGTCAAGGCTTTCATTCTCACGCACCAGCCAACGGTGCAAGCACCAGACAAAGTGGCAAGCGTTCCGACCAAACCCGTCGCGGCCAAAGCCAGGGCCAAGCCCGTGCCCAAGAAGGTCGCCCGCAAGAAATAATGGCCGATTGCGCTGCCAGGGTTTTGGCGGTGTTGCCACAGACGCAGTGTCGCCGCTGCGGCTTTTGCGACTGCCAAGCCTACGCGCACGCGATAGTCGATGGCAGCGCCGGTATCAACCAGTGTCCGCCCGGCGGCGCCCAGGGGATTGAGCGACTGGCCGCGGTGACCGCCAAGGCGGTGATCGCCCTGAACCCGGAAAGCCGCAGCGAGGGACCACGCAGTGTCGCCTTCATCAACGAAGCCTGGTGCATTGGCTGCACCCTGTGCATCAAGGTCTGCCCGACCGACGCCATCATCGGCAGCAACAAACTGATGCATACGGTGATCGAGGCCTATTGCACTGGCTGCGAGCTTTGCCTGCCAGCCTGTCCGGTGGATTGCATTGAACTGGAAAATGCTTCGGGCGAGGCCACTGGCTGGAATGCCTGGTCAGCCGCGCAGGCCGCACTAGCGCAACAGCGCTACCAGTTTCATCTTCAACGAAGCGAACTCAACCCTGCAGGAGGCGATGCTGCGGCGCCAGACCGGGGCGGCGTCATTGCGGCCGCAGTGCAGCGTGCGCGTGACCAGCGCGAAGCCAACAAGGGCAGTGTCTAGCCCCTTGTCCTAACCGAGGGCGTCGTTAACCTGGTCGTTGAACTCGGCCAGGCTGACGGCATCGCCGATCTCGCGCGGCATCGCGTCGGCGACCGAAAACACGCCCAGTGTCTTGTTGCTGGGCGAGACGATGGGGAGATGGCGAAAGCCGCGCTCTATCATCATCAGAACCGCCTCGGCTACCTTCATGTCGGGCCCGATGGTTTGCGGGTTCAATGTCATCACATCGGACACGTGGGTGGTCTGTGGATTCATGGCCTTGGCCAGAACGCGCGTGATCAAATCACGCTCCGTCAGTATCCCCAGCATGCTGCCTGAACTGTCAGTGATCAGAACGTTGCTCGATTTGGCCTTGGTCATGACACACGCTGCCTCCCAGACCGTGGAGTGCTGCGGCAAAGTGACCACATGACGCTGCGTCAGGGATTGAAAAACAGTCCGTTCAGGCATGGTGAGAGTCCTTTCAAAAATCGCGGTTGGATAGCTACGGCAGAGACGATCCCTAGCGCAGTGATGCGTTGATTCTGTCGAGTATCCGGGAGCCCGGGCACAGTTCCTTGACACCCATCTGGTTCAGCGGCGTATCGCTGGTATTGAGCGACATGTGCAGATCGGTGGCAATTGGGTCCAGGTACAAAAGCCCGGTCACCACTTCACCACGCACCTGGTGCGAATTCATGTAGCTCAGGGCGGCATAGCGATCGGTCGGGTCATAGTCCTGATGCAGTTTGCGCAGGCGCAGCGTCGAGCCGTCGTGCTGCTGCACGTCGATCACCGAACCTGGAGCGTAATCGGCCGTGATCTCCTCGCGCGAGGTCATGAAGTCGATGCGGCTCACGGCCTCGTTGTGCTGGCGCACATAGTCGTAACTCTTGGTGCTACCGCCATGGTTGTTAAAGGTGACGCAAGGGCTCACAACGTCAATAAAGGCGGCGCCACCATGGTCAATGGCGCCCTTGATGAGCGGCACCAACTGGGCCTTGTCGCCGGAGAAACTGCGCGCCACGTAGGTGGCGCCCAGTTGCAGCGCCAACCCGACTAGATCAACCGGACTGTCACTATTGATGACACCCTTCTTGCTCTTGGAGCCGCGGTCGGCGGTGGCTGAAAACTGTCCCTTGGTCAGTCCATAAACACCGTTGTTCTCGACGATGTAGGCCATGCGTACGCCGCGGCGCATGGCGTTGGCAAACTGTCCCAAGCCAATGGACGCAGAGTCGCCATCACCGGAGACACCCAGATAGAGCAGGTCACGATTCGCCAGATTGGCGCCGGTCAGCACCGAGGGCATGCGCCCGTGCACGGTGTTGAAACCGTGTGAGGCGCCGAGAAAATAGTCAGGCGTCTTGGAACTGCAACCAATGCCGGAAAGCTTGGCCACCCGATGCGGCTCAATGTTGAGTTCCCAGCAAGCCTGAATGATCGCGGCCGAAATCGAGTCGTGGCCGCAGCCGGCGCACAGGGTGGAGATGCGCCCCTCGTAATCGCGCCGCGTGTAGCCGACCTTGTTGGTGGTCAGCGTGGGGTGATGCAGTTTGGGTTTGGCGAGGTAGGTCATGCGGCCTCCGTTTGCAGGTTCTGCTCGATGAATTTGGTGATGAAACGCGCGGTGATCGGCGTGCCGTCGTAGTGCAGCACCTTGATCAGTCGCGCCGGATCGATCGCCAGTTCGTTGACCAGCAGCGATTGCATCTGGCCGTCCCGGTTTTGTTCCACCACGAACACTTTTTCGTGTTCAGCAATGAAGTTCTCTACCGAGACCGGGAACGGGAAGGCGCGCAGGCGCATCGCATCGATGTGGATGCCGCCAGCGGCGAATACATCGAGCGCTTCCTGCATCGCCGGACTGGTCGATCCAAAGTAAAGCACGCCTACCTTGGTCGGTTTTTCGGCCATGCGCAGCACCGGCTGCGGCACCAGATCGGCCGCGGTCTTGAACTTGTGCAGCAGTCGTTCCATGTTGTAGATGTAATCCGGGCCTCGCTCCGAGTAGCGCGCATAGGGGTCCCGCGTGGTGCCGCGCGTGAAGAAACTACCCTTGCTCGGATGCGTGCCCGGCAAGGTCCGCCACGGGATGCCATCGCCATCGACATCCTTGTAGCGGCCAAAATCCTTGCCCGCTTCGAGTTCTTCGGCGGTCATCACTTTGCCGCGGTCATAACCGCGCTTGTCATCCCAGACAAAAGGCTTGCACAGGCGCTGGTTCATGCCAATGTCCAGATCGGTCATGACAAAAATGGGTGTCTGCAAACGGTCCGCCAGGTCCAGCGCCGCCGCCGCTTGCTCAAAGCACTCGTACGGATCTTCCGGAAACAGCATCACATGCTTGGTGTCGCCATGCGAGGCGTAGGCGCAACTGAGCAGATCGGACTGCTGGGTGCGAGTCGGCATGCCGGTGGAAGGCCCGCCGCGCTGCACATTGATGATGGTGACCGGAATCTCGGCAAAGTAGGCCAGCCCAATGAATTCCGACATCAGGGAAATGCCAGGGCCGGAGGTCGCGGTAAAGGCACGCGCACCGTTCCAGCCGGCACCCACCACCATGCCGATCGAAGCCAGTTCATCTTCCGCCTGCACAATGGCCACATTGCTGCGTCCGGTGTGCTCGTCGATACGGTACTTGTCGCAATATTTCTGGAACGCTTCAGGCACCGAAGATGAAGGCGTGATCGGGTACCAGGCAGCCACCGATGCACCGCCATAGACGCAACCGAGGGCGGCAGCGCTGTTGCCGTCGGTGAAGATCTGGTCACCCACCTTGTCGGCGCGGCGCACGCGCAGGCCAATGGGCGCACTCAAGTGTTGAGTGACATAGTCCCGCCCCAGATGCAGCGCACGGACGTTGGAATCGAGCAGCATCTCCTTGCCGCGGTACTGCTCGGAAAAGAGTTTCTCGAACACTTCGGCTTCGACGTCGAGCAGCACCGAGAGCGCGCCGACGTAAATGATGTTCTTGAACAACTGGCGCTGACGCGAGTCGGTATAGGCCGCGTTGGCGATCTCGGTCAGCGGAATGCCGATGACCTCGATGTCCTTGCGAAAACGTGATTCCGGAATCGGCCGCGTGCTGTCATAAAACAGATAGCCGCCGCTCTGAATTTCGCCTACATCGTTGTCCCAGGTCTGCGGATTCATGGCAACCATCATGTCCACGCCACCGCGCCGGCCACCGTAGCCTTTTTCACAGACGCGGGCTTCATACCAGGTCGGCATGCCCTGAATATTGCTGGGGAAGATGTTGCGCGGACTGACCGGCACACCCATGCGCATGATGGCCTTGGCAAACAGTTCGTTGGCCGAGGCTGAACCCGAACCGTTGACGTTGGCGAACTTGATAACGAAGTCGTTGACAGCTTCTATGTGTTTCATACGGCCTCCATCGCGCGGCGAACGACTTTGCCATCACGGCAGCTGGCTCCCGCCTGCGTCGTACTGAATAAGAATTTCTGCATGTCCCATGCCCCGGTCGGGCAACGCTCGGCACACAGGCCGCAATGCAGACAAACGTCCTCGTCTTTCACCATCACACGTCCTGTCTTCAGGGCGCCGGACACGTAGAGGTCCTGCGCCAGGTTGGTCGCCGGCGCTTTCAGGCGGGCGCGCAAATCAGCCTCGTCACCATTCTTGGTGAAGGTGATGCAATCCATCGGGCAAATGTCAACGCAGGCATCACATTCAATGCAGGTGTGCTTGGTAAACACAGTCTCGACGTCGCAGTTCAGACAGCGGTGCGTCTCCTTGAAAGCCGTTGCGGCGTCGAACCCCAATTCCACTTCAACGCGGATACTGGCCAGTGCCACCTCCGCTTTAGCCCATGGCACCTTGAAACGGGAATCTCCCGAGACAGAACTGTCGTAACTCCACTCATGAATCCCCATCTTGGCAGACATCAGATTGGTCATGGGTACCGGCCTGCGGTGCACGTCTTCGCCGTGCAGCAGGCGGTCAATCGACACCGCGGCCTCGTGACCATGCGCCACCGCCGTGATGATGTTTTTCGGCCCAAAAGCTGCGTCACCGCCAAAAAACACGTTGGGCACCGTGGACTGGAACGCATCGGCCACCAGTACCGGCAGACCCCATTTATCAAACTCGATACCGACATCGCTCTCGATCCAGGGGAAGGAGTTCTCCTGACCGACGGCAATCAGCACGGCATCACATTCGACCAGCACATCAGGCACGCCTGTGGGCACCAGCGAGCGGCGACCCTTTTCGTCATAAACCGCTTTCACAATCTCAAAGCGCATGCCCGTCAACTTGCCATTGGTATGCTCGAACGACTTGGGCACGTGGAAGTTCAGAATCGGAATACCCTCGTGCAGCGCATCTTCTTTCTCCCAGGGCGAAGCCTTCATCTCTTCAAAGCCGCTGCGCACAATCACCTTCACGTCGCTGCCACCCATGCGCCGCGCCGAGCGGCAGCAATCCATCGCAGTATTGCCACCACCGAGCACAATGACGCGCTTGCCGATGCTGGTGATGTGACCAAAGGAAACCGAAGCCAGCCAGTCAATACCAATGTGGATGTCTTCCTTGATGTCCCAGCGTCCGGGAACATCGAGATCACGACCACGGGGCGCACCACAACCAACAAAGACGGCGTCATAACCTTCCGTCAGGAGCTTGCGCATGGAGTCAATCCGCTGGCCGCCCTTGAACTGCACACCCAGATCCAGAATGTAACCAGTCTCCTCGTCGATCACCGACTCGGGCAGACGAAAACGTGGAATCTGGCTGCGAATAAAACCTCCCGCCTTGGCCTCGCCATCAAACACGGTCACTTCGTAACCCAGGGGCGCCAGGTCGCGCGCCACTGTAAGGGAGGCCGGGCCGGCACCGACGCAGGCGACTCGCTTACCGTTCTTTGGTGCTACAGCGGGCATGCGATGCTTGACATCGTCCTTGTTGTCGGCGGCGACACGCTTGAGCCGGCAAATGGCCACCGGTTCCGGATGCTCGCCGTTGCTCTCTTCCACACGACCACGGCGGCAAGCCGGCTCGCAGGGACGGTCGCAGGTGCGCCCCAGAACGCCAGGAAATACATTGGAAACCCAGTTCACCATGTAGGCATCGCTGTACCGGCCCTGGCCGATCAAACGGATGTATTCTGGAACGGGCGTGTGGGCCGGACAGGCCCATTGACAATCGACGACTTTGTGAAAATAGTTCGGATTAGCGGTATTGGTGGGCTGCAAGTCTGTCTCCTGAGCCGCGACGGCGGCTGGGTGAACGGGGAGTGTACGCCAGTGATCTTGCCAAATGGCCGCCAGCGCCTCAGCCAATCAGGGCCGCTTCAGCAGACTTTGACCTACATCAACTAAGTTTGGCTGTGATCGCAAGCCACCTCAGGTCGGCGCTGCCGCAAGGCGAGCGAATGCTGCAAGCACTTCAGGCGGCGCCTGCACCAACTCGATCAGCACGCCCTCGCCGCTGATTGGAAATTCCTCGCTTGCCCTGGGGTGCAGGAAACAGATATCAAAGCCAGCCGCTCCGGCGCGAATACCGCCCGGTGCAAAACGCACGCCCTGCGCCGTTAGCCATTGCACCGCCGTCGGCAAATCGTCAATCCAGAGACCCACGTGATTGAGGGGTGTGCCGTGCACGGACGGCTTCTTGTCGATATCAAGCGGTTGCATCAGGTCAACTTCGACCTTGAACGGGCCGCTGCCGATGGCGCAAATGTCTTCGTCAACGTTCTCGCGTTCGCTGCGAAACGTACCGGTGATCTCCAGTCCGAGCATGTCGACCCAGAGCTTTTGCAAGCGGGTCTTGTCCGGCCCGCCAATGGCAATCTGCTGGATGCCCAGCACCTTGAAGGGTCGGGTCCTCATGTCAGGCAAACTCCACGATCGGCTGATCAACCACCAGGCTTTCGCCCTTGCTCGCCAGCACTTTGCCAACCACGCCGTCTGCAGCGGCAAACAGCACGTTTTCCATCTTCATGGCTTCGATCACTGCGACACGCTCGCCAGCCTGTACTTTCTGACCTTCCTTGACAGCGACCTCAACCAGCAAGCCTGGCATGGGAGACAAGACAAAGCGGCTCATGTCGGGTGGCGCCTTGTAGGGCATCAGCGCGTGCAGCTCAGCGGCCCGCTTCGACAGCACCAGGGCGTCAATCTGGGTGCCGTTGTGCGAGACGCGAATCGCCAACGGGTTCTTGCCGGCCAGCACGCCGCGCTCCACCTGCGCCACGAATTCCCGCCCGTTGCAGGTGCCGCTGATGCGGACCTCGCCCAGACGGTAGTTGCTGCACAGTTGGTAGCTGCTGGAGCCGACCTTGACCAGGCTGGAGCCGGTCTTCTGGTCAAACTCAGTCACCGATACCGGCGTCTGAGTCGTCAGGCCCTGCTGCCCCAAAGTCACCACCACAAAGTCCTGCCCAACCGCCACTTCATGGCCCTCCATCTGACCACTGATGGCGGTCGCACGACCGCGGTACTTGCGGTGCACAAAGGCGGCCAGGGCCAGCAGCAGTTCGGCGTCGTCATGCGGCACATCCTGGGCCCTGAAGCCATGCGAATAATGCTCAGCAATGAAACCGGTGTTGAAGTCGCCCGCGACAAACTTGGGGTGCGCCAGCAGCGCCGCCTGAAACGGAATGCTGCTGCTGACACCACGGATCACAAAACCGTTGAGTGCCTGACGCATCTTGGCAATCGCGTCCAGGCGGTCCTTGCCATGCACAATGAGCTTGCAGATCATCGAGTCGTAATACATCGGGATCTCGCCACCCTCCTGCACACCGGTATCGACGCGCACACCCAGCCAGCGGCTCAGGTCCGAGGCGACCATGGTCTCGGCGGGTGGCTGGAAACGCACGAGGCGCCCGGTGGAGGGCAGGAAGTTGCGGAACGGATCTTCGGCGTTGATGCGGCACTCTATGGCCCAGCCATCGCGCTTCACATCCGCTTGCGTCAAAGGAAGCTTCTCGCCCGCGGCAACCCGGATCATCAGTTCCACCAGGTCCAACCCCGTGATGCATTCGGTCACCGGGTGCTCCACCTGCAGCCGGGTGTTCATCTCCAGAAAATAGAAACTCTGATCTTTGCCGACGACAAATTCCACGGTACCCGCGCTCTGGTACTTGACCGCGCGGGCCAGCGCCACCGCCTGCTCGCCCATGGCCTTGCGCGTGGCGTCGCTGATGAACGAAGACGGTGCTTCCTCAATCACCTTCTGATGGCGGCGCTGGATCGAACACTCGCGCTCATTGAGGTAAACCATGTTGCCGTGAGCGTCGCCAATCAGCTGGATTTCAATGTGGCGCGGCTCCTCGACGTACTTTTCGACAAACACCCGGTCGTCGCCAAAGCTGTTGCGCGCTTCGTTGCGGCAACTGGTGAAGCCCTCAAAAGCCTCCTTGTCATTGAAAGCCACGCGCAAACCCTTGCCACCGCCGCCGGCGCTGGCCTTGATCATGACCGGATAGCCGATGCCTTTGGCAATTTCGACCGCCTGCTCGGCGCTTTCAATCGCACTGTTGACGCCGGGAATGCAGTTCACTCCGGCCGCACCGGCGAGCTTTTTCGACTCGATCTTGTCGCCCATCGCCGCCATCGAATAGTGCTTGGGGCCGATAAAGACAATGCCTTGCTCCTCCACCTTCTTGGCAAAAGCAGCGTTCTCGCTCAGAAAACCGTAGCCGGGGTGGATCGCCTGGGCACCGGTCTGCTTGCAGGCGGCAATGATTTTGTCGCCCAGCAGGTAGCTCTCACGGCTGGGCGCCGGACCAATGTTGACGGCCTCGTCGGCCAGCATCACATGGCGCGCCTCCTTGTCAGCGTCGGAATACACCGCCACCGTCTTGATGCCCATCTTGCGTGCTGTCTTGATGACCCGGCATGCAATCTCGCCGCGGTTCGCAATCAGTATTTTGGTAAACATGTCAGTCTCCTATTCGGGAATCAGTTTCTGTGGTTTGCAGCGGGCCGCATACCAAACCCTCAGGATCGGGTGGTCTGGGTGTTTTGCGCAGGTAAAGGAGGAGCGCGCAGCGCGGGGGACACGGAGCAAAACGTCCAGGCCACCCAATCCGCCCCGCGAAAGTGTCATGGTGAAGTGCATGCAAGTCATAGCGGAATATTGCCGTGCTTGCGCCACGGGTTCTCAAGCTTCTTGTCGCGCAGCATCACCAGCGAGCGGCAGATGCGTTTGCGCGTCTCATGCGGCAGGATCACGTCGTCGATAAAGCCGCGTGCTCCGGCGACAAAGGGATTGGCAAAGCGTGCTTTGTACTCGGCTTCCTTCGCAGCGAGCTTCTCCGGGTCGCCCTTGTCTTCGCGGAAGATGATCTCCACGGCACCCTTGGCACCCATCACCGCAATCTCGGCATTCGGCCAGGCCAGATTCACATCTCCGCGCAAGTGCTTGGAACTCATCACGTCATAGGCGCCACCGTAGGCCTTGCGTGTGATGACGGTGATTTTCGGCACGGTGCACTCGGCAAAGGCATAGAGCAACTTGGCGCCATGCTTGATGATGCCACCGTACTCCTGGCTGGTGCCCGGCATGAAGCCCGGCACGTCAACAAAGGTGATGACAGGAATGTTGAAGGCATCGCAAAAGCGCACAAAGCGCGCCGCCTTGATCGAGCTCTTGATATCCAGGCAGCCCGCCAGCACCAGCGGCTGATTGGCAACAAAGCCAACCGTTTGCCCCTCCATGCGACCAAAACCGATCAGGATGTTCTTCGCATACTCGGGTTGCAACTCGAAGAAATCTCCGTCGTCAACGGTCTTGACGATCAGCTCCTTCATGTCGTAAGGCTTGTTCGGGTTGTCGGGCACCAGCGTGTCCAGGCTCATGTCCATGCGGTCCGCCGGGTCCCCACCGCGGCGCACCGGTGCTTTCTCGCGGTTGTTCAGCGGCAGATAGTTGTACAGGCGGCGCAGCATGAGCAGGGCCTCCACATCGCTCTCGAATGCCAGATCGGCCACACCACTCTTGGTGGTATGACTGATGGCACCGCCGAGTTCTTCGGCCGTCACATCCTCATGCGTCACCGTCTTCACGACTTCAGGGCCGGTGACAAACATGTAGGAGCTGTCTTTCACCATGAAGATGAAATCGGTCATGGCCGGACTGTAGACCGCGCCACCCGCGCAGGGACCCATGATCAGGCTGATCTGCGGTACCACACCGCTGGCCATTACATTGCGCTGGAATACATCGGCGTAGCCCCCTAGCGAGGCCACCCCCTCCTGAATGCGCGCACCACCCGAGTCATTCAAGCCAATGACGGGTGCACCCACCTTCATGGCCTGGTCCATCACCTTGCAGATCTTCTCGGCATGTGCTTCCGACAAAGCGCCGCCAAAGACGGTGAAATCCTGACTGAAGACAAACACCAGGCGGCCATTGATCATGCCGTAGCCGGTGACGACACCGTCGCCCGGAATCTTCTGCTCCTGCATGCCGAAGTCAACGCAGCGGTGTTCCATGAACATGTCCCACTCTTCGAAGGTACCTTCGTCGAGCAGCAACTCAAGCCGTTCTCGGGCCGTCAGTTTGCCCTTCTTGTGCTGAGCCTCGATGCGTTTGACGCCACCACCCAAACGCGCGAGTTCGCGCTTTGCTTCCAGTTGTTCAAGTATGTCTTGCATTGTTTTCTCCGTTTTTCATCCCGCAACTGCGGTTTGTCATCCCGGGCTTGACCCGGGAACCATCTTCGTTCCTGCCATAGATCCCGGATCGAGTCCGGGATGACAGGCATTCAACAACTGTCGTGCCGCCGCAGAAGGCGGCATCCGTCCTGTCAATACGTCTTGGGTAAGCTGCGGCAACAAGACTTTCACCTCGGCGTGCTGCTGAAAAGCCTGTTTCAAGCCGGCGTCAATGCGTTCCCACATCCACGCCAGCGCTTGCTGCTGCCGGCGAGCCAGCCACCTGCCATTGGCGCATTGCAGGGACTTGAACTCGGTCACTGCGTTCCAGAAAGCCTCTACCCCTTGACCGTGGAGCGCGCTGAGTTGCAGCGCCCTGGGATGCCACACGGTATCAGCATGACTCCCAAACAGGCCCAACAACTGCAGTGCCGACGTGATTTGCAGTTGCGCACGCTGCGCGGCGGTGGCGTCAATATCGGCCTTGTTGATGAGCACCAGGTCCGCCAGTTCCATCACGCCCTTCTTGATCGCCTGCAGATCGTCGCCCGCATTCGGTAATTGCATCAGCACAAACATGTCGGTCATGCCTGCCACTGCGGTCTCGCTCTGGCCAACGCCAACGGTTTCGACAATCACGATGTCATAGCCGGCGGCCTCGCACACCAGCATGGCCTCGCGCGTCTTCTCGGCCACGCCACCGAGCGCACCACTGCTGGGACTGGGGCGGATGTAGGCGCGCTCGTGCACCGAGAGTTTTTCCATGCGCGTCTTGTCGCCAAGAATGGAACCTCCGGAGACGGTGCTGGACGGATCAATGGTCAGCACCGCCACGCGATGTCCCTGATCAATCAGGTACATGCCCAGTGCTTCAATGAAGGTCGACTTGCCAACCCCCGGCACGCCACTGATGCCCAGTCGCAAAGACTTGCCGGTGTACGGCAGCAGCGCCGTCAGCAGTTCGTCGGCTTGGGCTCGGTGATCGCTGCGGGTTGACTCCAGCAGTGTCACCGCCTTGGCGATGGCACGGCGCTGGGGCGCCCCGGTGCACTGGGTGATCTCGTGCAACATGCTTGTTCTGAATCGGTGTCAGACGGCGCTGGTCTAAACCCGTGCAGCCTTGATCTGCTCCAGAACATCCTTGGCGCTGGCCGGAATCGGCGTGCCTGGGCCGTAGATGCCCTTGACACCGGCCTCATAGAGCATCTCGTAGTCCTGTCTCGGGATGACCCCACCGACGAACACCACGATGTCGTCGCCGCCCTGCTTCTTCAACTCCGCAATGATGGCTGGCACCAGCGTCTTGTGACCCGCGGCCAGCGTCGATACGCCCACCGCGTGCACGTCATTTTCGATGGCCTGGCGCGCGCACTCTTCGGGCGTCTGGAACAGCGGGCCAATATCGACATCAAAGCCGAGGTCGGCGAACGCCGTGGCAACCACCTTGGCACCCCGGTCGTGGCCGTCTTGCCCGAGTTTGGCAATCATGACACGCGGACGCCGACCGCTCTCTTGGGCGAACGCATCGATTTCTGTCTTGAGCGCGTTCCAGCCTTCGGCCGAGTCATAAGCTGCTGCATACACGCCGGTCACCTTTTGTGTGTCGGCGCGGTGGCGCCCGTAAACCACTTCCAAGGCATCACTCACCTCACCCACCGTGGCGCGCAGGCGAACGGCCTTGATCGCCAGATCAAGCAGGTTACCCGAATTGGCCTGCGCCGCAACCGTGATGGCTGCCAGCGCTGCTTTCACAAGCGCGTCGTCGCGATTTTGCTTGATGACATTCAAACGCGCGATCTGTCCGTCGCGCACAGCCACATTGTCAATGTCCCTGGCGTCAATCTCGCTCTCTGTCTTCAGGCGGTATTTGTTGACGCCAACGATGACGTCTTTGCCACTGTCTATGCGTGCCTGCTTCTGAGCCGCTGCAGCCTCAATCTTGAGCTTGGCCCAACCACTGTCCACCGCTTTGGTCATGCCGCCCATGGCCTCGACTTCCTCGATGATTTTCCAGGCCGCGTCAGCCATGTCCTGCGTCAGCTTTTCCATCATGTAGGAGCCGGCCCAAGGATCGATCACGCTCGTGATGTGGGTCTCTTCCTGGATGATAAGTTGGGTGTTGCGGGCAACACGCGAACTGAACTCGGTCGGCAGGGCAATCGCTTCGTCAAAGCTGTTCGTATGCAGACTCTGCGTGCCGCCAAACACAGCGGCCATGGCCTCGATCGTGGTGCGCACCACATTGTTGTAAGGGTCCTGCTCGGTCAGGCTCCAGCCACTGGTCTGGCAATGCGTTCGCAACATCAGCGACTTCGGGTTCTTTGCATCAAAGTCCTTCATGATGCGACACCAGAGCAGGCGCGCAGCCCGCATTTTGGCGACTTCGAGATAGAAGTTCATACCAATCGCCCAGAAGAAGCTCAGGCGCCCGGCAAAGGCATCGACATCCATGCCCTTGGCAATCGCCGTCTTCACGTACTCCTTGCCGTCGGCCAACGTAAAAGCTAGTTCCAGCGCCTGATTGGCGCCCGCTTCCTGCATGTGATAGCCGCTGATCGAAATCGAGTTGAACTTCGGCATGTTTTTGGCCGTGTACTCGATGATGTCGCCGATGATGCGCATGCTCGGCGCCGGCGGATAGATGTAGGTGTTGCGCACCATGAACTCTTTGAGAATGTCGTTCTGGATCGTTCCCGAGAGCTTGTCCTGACTCACGCCCTGCTCTTCCGCGGCCACCACATAGCCCGCCAGCACCGGCAGCACCGCGCCGTTCATGGTCATGGAGACTGACACAGAGTCCAGCGGAATCTGGTCAAACAGGATCTTCATGTCTTCGACCGAGTCGATCGCCACGCCCGCCTTGCCAACGTCACCGGTCACCCTTGGATGGTCACTGTCGTAACCACGGTGCGTTGCCAGGTCAAAAGCGACGCTGACGCCCTGCCCCCCTGCCGCCAGTGCCTTGCGATAGAAGGCATTGGATTCCTCGGCGGTGGAGAAGCCGGCGTACTGGCGGATGGTCCACGGACGTACGGCGTACATGGTGGCTTGTGGGCCACGCAGGTAGGGCTCGAAGCCAGGCAAGGTGTTGGCATAAGGCAGATCCTGCGTATCGGCCGCCGTGTAGAGGGGCTTGACCGTGATGCCATCTGGCGTCAGCCAGTTCAGAGCGTCCACATTGCCGCCCGGTGCAGATTTGGCAGCCGCTTTGCTCCATGCCTCGATGCTGGCAAGCGGAAATTCAGTGTTGTTTGATGTCATGACGGTTCGGACCCAGATTCAGGCTGCGATGAAGGGACACTAGTTTACGTTATTTATAATTATTGATTCAAAATATTATTTCAAGCTTACAATCTCGACCATGACAGCGCCTTCGCTCTCACCGCGTGCTCTTTATGAAGAAGTGGCTGAACTCCTGCGTCAGCGTATCTTCAAGCGTGAACTCGCACCTGGCAGTTGGATCGATGAGTTGAAAATTGCCGAGGCCTATGGTATCAGCCGAACGCCGCTGCGGGAAGCGCTCAAGGTGCTTGCAGCCGAGGGTCTGGTGACCATGAAAGTGCGCCGCGGCGCCTATGTGACCGAGGTCTCGGAACGTGACCTGACCGAGGTCTACCACCTGCTCAGCCTGTTGGAATCCGATGCTGCCGGTGTGGTGGCCAGTAGCGCCAGCGAAGGCCAACTGCAATCCCTGAAGCTGCTGCATCAGGAACTGGAAACCGCGGCCCGATCAGAATCACAGGACAGGGGGGGCTTTTTTGAAGTCAACGAGCGCTTTCACATGTTGCTGCTCGAAATTGCCAACAATCGCTGGCGCGATCAGATGGTGGCCGACCTGCGCAAGGTCATGAAGCTCAATCGCCACAACTCGCTGCTGAAATCCGGGCGGATCGAAGAATCGTTGAAAGAGCACCGGGCACTGATCGCCGCCATCTGCGAGCGCAATGCCGCACTGGCTGTGCAGCGCATGCAGGAACACTTCAAGAACGGCCTCGAAGCGGCCAACTAAAGTGGTTCAGAAAGCGTAGTACGGGCCGATGCCCAGGTTTGAAGGCTGCCCCTCGACTCCCATCAACACACGCCGCCCGTAATAGAAGGGCAGTCCCCAATCAAAGCTACTGGCATCACCCATGGGCCCGGCCAGGTTCGGAAAGACGGTCTTGCTGGCATCGCCGAACATGGTAGAGGCGTCAGCCACAGAAAATGAAACTGCACGACGCAGGCCATTGGCACCGACCAGGGTCGCGGACACAGGGGTGAGCGTGCTTGGGCAATAGAAGCCAAGAGAGCTGTCAAGGCACGCGGGAATCGAGCGCGAATCAAAAAAGAACCCGTTGGAGCCGGTGTCAAGAAAGCTGTTGCTCATGCTTTGCGTACCGAGCAGCGTAGTGAAATAGCCTGTGGCACTGGTAGTCAAGACCACCGCCGAGCCCGGCTGATTATTGGCCTGCGTTCCAATGCCAAAAATGAGCGAGCCAGCCAGCGTGGTCGCACTACTCGACGCAGGCGCGGGTAGGTCGATCAGGACACCATTGTTGTCTGTGGCAAACAGGGGCACCGGGTTCTTCAGTTGCTGCGCCAGGCTTGCCTTGACGCCCACGCTGCTCGCACAGCTTGCGCTGCTGCAGGTGTAGTAGGAACCATTGTGGGTGCTGCCTGCACAGTCGGTGCCGCAGTCTTCCTTGAACAGGCCCAGCCCCAGAATGCCGTTGGCACCCAGGTTGGCCGCTGTGGTCATGGCGGTGCCGCCAATCGCACAACTGGCCGGTGCATTGCCGATCGTCGGATCCGCCACAAGCTGAATCGGCATGTTCGATGCGGTCTTGCCCCCCAGCATCACGTCTGCGAGCACCACCGGCCCCCAGGCGAAAGTATTGTCGACAAACTGAACACAACTGAGCAGCGGCAATCCGGCGCTACCCGTGAGACGGCTCAGATTCAGGGTCGGCCTGACAACCGACGACAGCAGCCGCAGGCCGATGGAGCCGGTGTCAACCAAAACATGATCAATGGTCTGACAGTCGTTGCTGACCGTGCGGCATATGGTTACGTCCACATACAGGCGGTTGACGTTATAGCCGGCACCCGCCGGCCCGGAGTCAACCACGATGGAAACCGCGTTGCTCGGGGTCACGGCAACCGGCGGTGTGCTCGGTGTCGCTGCTCCACCACCGCCGCCACAAGCACTTAGCAGGACGGCAAGCATCGCCAGCCCTGTGCCTAGCCAGAAACGCTTACTGCAGCACATCATGGATATTCACCCCAGCAGGAATCAGCTCAGGGGCATAGGCATAACCAGCAAAGCTTCGCATCCTTCCGGTCGATCTGACGATCAGTTTTCTGTTCACCACGTTCACGATCGAGCCACGCTTGCCCAGCGCACGCGCCTGGTCCGTTTCCAGTTTGTAGCCGCCAAAGAATTCACCCAGCAGCAGACTCAGATCCGGCAATACCGGACCGCGCCAACTCACCGCAAAGACCAGACCTGCCGGCGTTGCATATTCCTGAACTAGGGTGCCATTCTCAAGTTGCAGCGGATGCGAGGTGTAAAGGCTGGTGCCAGCCGCGGGACTCGCTGCAAGCGCTCTGGCCGCCGGCGCGGAAGACAGCGCAGACGATGGCGGCGCAACTGAAGGTGCCTGCCCAAGCGCAGCCAGCGCCGGCGCGGCCGCTATCGCCAAACTCAGACCGAGCAGGGGTGCCATCATGTGCCGTCTGGAGATCAGTCGTTTCACAGCAAAACCTTTGTCGACATGGTCTGCCCGACAGGGATCGAACCTGCGACCCACAGCTTAGAAGGCTGTTGCTCTATCCAACTGAGCTACGGGCAGAGATCGAGAGAAAAAGATATGGTCGGGGCGAAAGGATTCGAACCTTCGACCCTCTGGTCCCAAACCAGATGC
>JBAXFI010000017.1:0-36037 GCA_037139995.1 Comamonadaceae bacterium
ACAAAAAAGCCGTCTTGCGACGGCTTCCTTGCTTTTTTGCTGACAGCGCACCCGTTACAAACGGCGGATCAAAATTTCCAGAGGACTTGATCCGTGCGATTTGCCTGAAATCAGGCGGCTTTGGCGACCAGGGCTTTCACCTTGGTCGACAGGCGGCTCTTGTCGCGAGCAGCCTTGTTCTTGTGGAAGATGCCTTTGTCGGCCACGGTGTCAACCACGGCCTGCATCTTGCCGAACAATTCGGTTGCCTTGGCTTTGTCGCCAGCGACAACCGCTTTTTCAACGTTCTTCACCGCGGTGCGGTATTTGGAGCGCAGCGAGGTGTTCGCGGCGTTGATCTTGACGTCCTGACGGACGCGCTTGCGGCCCGACGCCAGGCGCGGGTTCTTTTTCTTGGGTTTTCCAGATGCCATATCAATAGTTCCTTGAGTCTGTGGATGTTGTCAGCAAAGCCGAGCATTCTAACAGGCGCTGGCTACTCTGGCTGAGTTCGTCCGTACGCCTTGCCGAGCCGGCTACACTGCGCCTCGTGAGTCTGTTCAAATCCGCCTCTGTTGTCTCCTTGCTGACGCTGGTGTCACGCGTCACTGGCCTGGCGCGCGAACTGCTGATTGCATCCACCTTTGGCGCCAGCGCGCTGACCGATGCCTTCAACGTCGCTTTTCGTATCCCCAATCTGTTTCGTCGCTTCTTTGCCGAAGGTGCCTTCAGCCAGGCCTTTGTTCCGGTGCTGGCTGCCACCAAGGCACAGCATGGCGAGGCCGCCACCCAGGTGCTGATTGACCGCGCCGCCACGGTTCTGGCTTGGGCTCTGCTGCTCATCAGTGTTCTGGGAGTGCTGGGAGCACCGGCACTGGTCTGGGCCATGGCCAGCGGCCTGCAGGAGACGCCGCGCGGCTTCGAGGTCGCGGTGGTCATGACGCGCTGGATGTTCCCCTACATTGCTTTCATGTCTTTGGTCGCGCTGGCCGCCGGCGTGCTCAACACCTGGAGGCGCTTCGCCGTGCCCGCGGCAACCCCCGTTCTGCTCAATCTGTGCATGATTGGCGCAGCCTGGCTGGGCGCACCCTGGCTCAAGACGTTGGGGCTGGAGCCGATCTACGCCCTGGCCGGTGGCGTGCTGTTGGGTGGCGTGCTGCAACTCACAGTGCAACTGCTGGCCTTGAAGAAGCTCGGCCTGACGCCCCACATCGGAGTGCGCTCGAGCGCATTGCGTGGCGCCTGGGCCGACCCGGGCACCAAGAGCATCCTCAAACTGATGGGGCCGGCCTTGTTGGGAGTCAGCGTGGCGCACGTTTCCATGTTGATCAACACCCAGATCGCCTCGCACCTGGCACCAGGCAGCGTCAGCTGGATCACCTACGCTGATCGATTGATGGAGTTTCCGACTGCCTTGCTCGGTGTTGCCATGGGGGTAGTGCTGATGCCGCAACTGGCAGCAGCGCGCGCCGCCGGTGACAGTGCAAGGTACTCGGCCATGCTGGACTGGGGTTTGCGTCTGGTGCTGCTGCTGGCTCTGCCGTGTGCTGTGGCGCTGGTCGCCTTTGCCAAGCCGCTGGTGGCAGTGCTCTATCACTACGGCGCCATGACCGAGCATGATGTGCAGCAGATCACCTACGCCCTGATGGGCTGGGGTGTCGGTTTGATCGGTATTGTTGCCATCAAGGTGCTGGCACCCGGCTACTACGCCAGCCAGGACACCAAGACACCGGTCCGCGTGGCCATGGCGGTGTTGCTGCTCACCCAATTGCTTAATATCGCACTGGTGCCGGTGTTCCGCCACGCCGCGTTGACGCTCTCGATTGGCCTGGGTGCCATGATCAACGCGCTCTGGCTGCTGCTGGGCCTGCTCAAGCGTGGCAGTTACCAACCGGAGCCGGGCTGGCGTGGCTTTGCCTGGCGTGTCACGGGGGCAAGCCTTTTGCTGCTGGGCTTCCTGCTGTGGGCCAACAGCGCATTTGCCTGGACCCAGCTGCGCAGCGACAGCGGTGCCCGCATTGGTCTGCTGGCGCTGGTCTTGCTGGGATCCGCCGTGCTCTATTTTTCGGCGTTGTGGGCCACCGGGCTGAAGCTGCGCCAGTTTCTGCGGCGCTGAGTCAGGCCCGCTGTTGCGGCTGCATCAAGAGCAAGCCCAGCGCGGCGACGCAAAAAACGATGCCGGCCAGAAAGGTGAAGGCGGCGCCCAGTTGTTCCCACAGCAAGCCGGCCAGACCACTGGCAAGCAGCATCGCCAGACCACTCATCAGGTTGAAAAAGCCATAGGCCGTGCCACGCAGATCCGCCGGTGCGCTATCAGCCACCATGGTCGCCAGCAGGCCTTGCGTCATTGCCAGGTGCAGCCCCCACAGCGCGATGCCGGCCCAGACCCAGACGCCCGCATTGCTAAAGGCCAGCAGCGCATCGGCGCCGATCAGCATCAGCAGCCCCCAGGTCAGCAGTGTGCCGTGCTGCAGGCGGTCGGCCAGCTTGCCGAAGGGATAGGCACAGGCGGCGTAGATCAGATTCATGGCGATCAGCACCATGGGTGTCCAGGCCAGATTCAAACCACCTTGCTGAACCCGCAGCAGCAGGAAGGCTTCGCTAAAACGCGCCAGCGTGAAGACCGCTCCAATCCCTACCACCCACCAGTAGGGCGCGCCCAGGCGCGCCAGATTGACGCGGCTGATCGGGTTGCTGCGCGGTGCACCGGCAGCCCGTTCAGGCTCTTGTACCCCGACGACCAGCAAGGCGACACAAAGGAACGCCGGCACGGTGGCGACCCAGAAAATGGCACGGAAATCGTTGGCCCAGATCAACATCAGGCCCATCGCCAGCAAGGGACCGAGAACGGCGCCGACGGTATCGAGCGACTGGCGCAGACCGAAGGCGGCACCGCGCAACTCGGGTGGCGTGATGTCAGCCACGAGGGCGTCGCGCGGCGCGCCGCGTATGCCCTTGCCGATGCGGTCGAGCAGTCGCGCAGTCAGCACCAGACCGGCACTGCCGGCCAGAGCGAACAGCGGCTTGGAAAGTGCTCCCATGCCGTAGCCCAGAATGGCAAGGGGCTTGCGCTTGCCCCAGTAATCGCTCAAGACACCGGAAAACACCTTGACGATCAGCGCCGTGGCCTCGGCCGCACCTTCCATCAAACCGACCACAAAAACACTGGTGCCCAGAGTGCTTACCAGGAACACCGGCAACAGGCTGTGGATCATTTCGCTCGACACGTCCATCAGCAAGCTGACAAAACCGAGCGCCCAGACACCGGCTGGGATGTGTTTTAGGCCTTGCATTTACAAACGATAGCAGATCCGGTTGCGTCCCGGTTCGTCATTGCGGGCTTGACCCGCAATCCAGTGTTGGCACAGCGCTGGATCCCGGATCAAGTCCGGGATGACAAACAAGGCGTCCCGGACGACAAGATATCAGCTCACGACGACTGCGGCGTCGTTGCCGCGCTCGGCAATCACGCCAATCTGGTAGACCTGTTCACCAGCGGCGCGCAGGGTGGCGCTGCACGCGGCGCTGAGCTCGGCGGCTATGACGACGACCATGCCAATGCCATTGTTGAAGGTGCGGTTCATCTCGAAGTCGTCGATGCCGGCTGTGGCTTGCAGCCAGGCAAACAGTTCCGTCTGTGGCCAGCTGCCCTTGACCAGATGCGCCGCCGTGCCCTCGGGCAGCACGCGCGGAATGTTCTCCAGCAGACCGCCACCTGTTATGTGCGCCAGCGCCTTGATCGGATGCAGCGCCAGCGCCGCTAGTACGTTTTTCACGTAGAGCCGGGTCGGCTCCATGATGGCCTGTTTGAACGGCTTGCCGTCCAGCGTAGCCGGCAGCTGGCCAGCGGCGCGCTCCAGGCACTTGCGCACCAGGCTGAAACCGTTCGAGTGCACACCGCTGGAGGCCAGGCCCAGAACCACATCGCCGGGCTTGACCTCGGCGCCACTGAGGATCTTTGACTTCTCCACGGCACCCACGCAAAAACCCGCCAGGTCGTACTCGCCCGCCGGGTACATGCCCGGCATCTCCGCGGTTTCGCCGCCGATCAGGGCGCAGCCCGAGAGCTCGCAACCGCGTGCAATGCCGCCCACCACGGCCGCTGCCGTGTCAACATCGAGCTTGCCGCAGGCAAAGTAGTCCAAAAAGAACAGGGGCTCAGCGCCTTGCACTAGCACATCGTTGACGCTCATCGCGACCAGGTCAATGCCGACGGTGTCGTGCATCTGCCATTCAAAGGCCAGTTTGAGCTTGGTGCCCACGCCGTCGGTGCCGCTCACCAGCACCGGTTCGTGGTAGCGCTTGGGCACCTCGAACAGCGCGCCAAAGCCGCCAATGCCGGCCAGCACGCCCTCGCGCATGGTTCTCTTGGCCAAGGGCTTGATGCGTTCGACCAGCGCGTCACCGGCGTCAATATCGACCCCCGCGTCTTTGTAGGAAAGGGCAGTGGGGGGCGGAGCGCTTGTCATGTAAAGTTCGAGGTCGGTTGAGGTGGGGTAGGGCAGGCGCCCTGTCCCTATAGAATTACTTTCATTTTACGGGGCTTCGACCAGGGCCTGTTCTGAACAGGCCCTGGGCCATCTGAATGCAATTTTCATCCACCCAACAAAGAACCGCCGCCTGGGCAACGATCGCGCTGCTCATCTGCTTCGTGCTGTGGCTTCTAACCCCGGTTCTGACTCCTTTTGTCGTGGCGGCAGTGCTGGCTTACGCCCTGACGCCGCTGGTCGATAGTCTTTGCGCCGCCGGCAGGCTTCGGCTTCCACGCGTGCTGGCGGTGCTCTTGGTAGAACTTGCCTTCATCATCGTTTTGCTCGGGATTGTGCTTTTGATGGTGCCCATTCTGGCCAAGGAACTGCCGCAGCTGCGCGAGCAGATACCCGTGCTGCTGGACGGGTTCAACGCCTGGCTCAAGCCCTTTCTGGCCCAGTTCGGTATCAAGATTTCTCTGGATCTGCCCAGCATCAAGGGCTTTGTACTCAAATACCTGAGCGCCAATGCCGAGGACACGCTGGCCTCGGTGCTGAGTTCGCTGCGCCTGGGCGGCAGTGTCGCCTTTGCCGTCTTCAGCAACGCAGTGCTGGTGCCGGTTGCCCTGTTCTACCTGCTGATGGATTGGCACCGACTGGTCGAGCGCACGCTTGAATGGGTGCCGCCACGGGCGCGCCTGGCCTACGACAGTTTTACCAATGAAGCAGACGCCGTGCTGGGCCAATACCTGCGCGGTCAACTGCTGGTGATGCTGGTGCTGGCTGTGTATTACAGCGCCGGCCTGGCACTCTTTGGTCTTGATCTGGCGCTGCCGATCGGCATCTTTACCGGCCTGGCGGTGTTTGTGCCCTACGTTGGTTTTGGCCTCGGTCTGATCCTGGCAACGCTGGCCGGTTTGCTGGAGTTTGCCGCGACAGCCGGCGCGGCCAAAGCACTGATGATGGTCGGCGTGGTGTACGGCCTGGGGCAACTGATAGAGGGCTTTTTTCTGACGCCCCGACTGGTCGGTGAGCGTATCGGCCTGCACCCGCTGGCCGTGATCTTTGCCTTGCTGGCCTTTGGCCAATTGCTGGGTTTTGTTGGCGTCCTGATTGCCCTGCCTTCCAGCGCGGTATTGCTGGTAGCACTGCGACGCGCTCAAGCTCATTACCGTGCCAGCAAGCTCTATCTGGGCTAGGGATGCATAGCCCGCACCTGGCATGAAGCAGATCGCTCTTGACATTGGCCTGGCCACCGGACCCACGCTGGCGAGCTATTTCCCGGGACCCAATGAAGCGGCGTGGCGACACCTCGAATTGTGGGCTGGAGTGGCCCAGTCAGCGAACCCGGTGCACTCACCGGTGCCAAGCTATTTGTGGGGTGCACAGGGCAGTGGCAAGACCCATCTGCTCAAGGCAGTGCAAGCGACGCTGCGCGAGCAGGGCGAGCGCGTCGGCTGGCTCGATGCCGGCATGCTCGATCCGCCGGAATACGACGAGGACTGGGCGGCGGTGATCTTCGACGATGTGCAGCTCTACAGCGCCTCGCAGCAACAGGTCGCCTTCAACTGGTTCGTCAACGCACAAACGCACCAGCGCGCTGTTCTGGCGGCAGGCGCCGTGCCGCCGGTGGAACTCAAGTTGCGCGATGACTTGCGAACACGCCTGGGCTGGGGTCATGTCTATCAGCTGCAGTTGCTCAGTGAGTCCGAGCGCCGCGCGGTGCTGCGCCAGTCTGCCGATGCGCGTGGTGTTTTCCTGGGCGACGATGTGATGGACTTCATGCTGACGCGTTTCAGCCGCGATCTGGGCAGCCTGCTGGAGTTGCTGGCCCTGATTGACGATTACGCCTTGCAGACCAAGCGGGCCATCACCATTCCGCTGATCAAGTCGATGATGGAGGCAACCTGAAGCCATGAAGCTCACCCTGTTCGACCTGGATCACACGCTGCTGACTATCGATTCCGATTACTCATGGGGTGTTTTCACCACCACGATAGGATGGACCGACCCGATGGAGTTCAACCGCCGCAACGATGAGTTCTTCGCCCACTACAAGGCCGGCACGCTCGATATTCGCGACTATGTGCGTTTTGCCACCGAGGCACTGCGCCAGCAGGGCGCTGCCAAGGCAGCCGCGGCCCATGCCGAGTTCATGCGCAGCGTGGTGCAACCAGCCATCACTGAGCCCGCGTTGGCGCTGGTGCGTCAACATAGGGAAGCCGGTGATCAGCTCGTCATCGTCACCGCGACCAATGATTTTGTGACCCGTCCGATCGCCACGGCGTTCGGCGTGACGGAGTTGATCGCGGTGGAACTGGAGCGCGACCAGAGCGTTGGTGGCACGGGCTGGATCACCGGTGAGATACGTGGCGTGCCGTCGGCGCGCGAAGGCAAGGTGACCAGGGTCGAGCAATGGTTGGCATCGCGGCATATGGACTGGGCCGACGTTGAAAGCACCTTCTACACCGATTCGATCAACGATTTGACCTTGATGGAAAAAGTGACCCATCCGGTCGCTACCAACCCCGACGCGGCGCTTCGTGCCATCGCTCTGGCGCGCGGATGGCGCATACTTGAGTTGTTTTAAACTCGATACTGGTTACTTTGTCATGCCGAACTCGATCCGGCATCCATGCGTTCTTGGGGCATGGATTGCGGGTGCGCAAACCCCGGACCTGATCCGGGGCCGCAATGACATGCCGTTCCGAAAAGAAGATTGATTTGATTAAGAAATTCATTGAAAAGCTGCTGGGCAAATCGCCTTCAGCGGCAAAAAGCAAAAAACTGCAATTTGGCAAGCGCGAGGAAGTGGGCGTCGCCGTCCACGGCATTGACCCGAATCTGGTCGATGAACGTGCCCAAAACGTGGTGCGCACCCTCAAGAACGCCGGTTTTGAAGCCTATATCGTGGGCGGTGCCGTGCGCGACCTGATGGTCGGCTTGCGGCCCAAGGATTTTGACGTCGCCACCAACGCCACACCGGAACAGGTCAAAGGCCTGTTTCGGCGCGCTTTCATCATTGGCCGACGCTTTCGCATCGTGCACGTGGTGTTCGGCCGGGGCCGTGAGAATGACGTGATCGAGGTCTCGACCTTTCGCGCCTACATGGACAACGCGGCCGCCGAGCAGGTTGCCGGCAACGAGAAAACCAGCAAGAGTGAACTCGCCGGCATGAAGCATGCTGTGGACTCCACCGGACGCGTCCTTCGTGACAACGTCTGGGGCCCGCAGGAAGAAGACGCGGTGCGGCGCGACTTCACCATCAACGCCATGTACTACGACCCCGAGACGCAGATCGTGGTCGATTATCACAATGGCATCAAGGACGCCAAGAAGCGCGTCATTCGCATGATTGGCGACCCGGCCACGCGCTACCGTGAGGACCCGGTTCGTATCATCCGCGCCGTGCGTTTTGCCGCCAAACTCAGCGCGCTCGGTTTTGCGCTGGAGGCCAAGACGGCGGCGCCGCTGATCCGGTCGCAGGAACTACTGGCCGACGTGCCGCAGAGCCGCTTGTTTGACGAGATGCTCAAGCTGCTGCAAACCGGCCACGCCTTGGCGTCGATAGCGCAACTCCGGGCGCTGGGCATGGCGCGCGGCATCTATCCCTTGCTCGATGTCGTGGTGGAGCGCGCTGATCAGGTTTTTGTCAAGGCGGCTCTGCTCGACACGGATAGACGCGTCGGCGAGGGCAAACCGGTGGCACCGAGTTTCCTGCTTGCCTGCGCCTTGTGGGCCGATGTGCGCGATGGCTGGGCGCGTCGCCTGACCGAGCACCAGCACTCGCACCCCGCCTTGCAGGATGCGATTGACGAGGTTTTCAACGCCCGCATTGGTGACGTTTCAGGTCGCGGCAAGCTGGCCGCTGACATGCGGGAGATCTGGATGCTGCAGCCGCGTTTCGAGAAGCGCATTGGCAGCACACCCTTCGGGCTGGTGGAGCAGCCGCGTTTTCGTGCCGCCTTCGATTTCATGCGCTTGCGGGCCGATGCAGGCGAGATCGACGAGGTGCTGGCAGACTGGTGGCAGGAGTTCAGTATGGCTGATGACAACCTGCGCCAGGACATGGTTGATCAGGTGCGCGAGGAGATGCAGCAACGGCCCCGGCCAGCGCGCGCGCCGCGTGTGCACAAGGCGCCCGTAGCGGTGCAGGGCGGTGCGCCCGAAGTGGCGCCAGAGGCGCCTGCGGAATCGCTGGATGCACCCCGAAAGCGCCGGCGCAGGCGTCGCAGCAGCGGTCCGCGTGAAGGCAACGAACCGACACCCGACGCTGGCGTTTGAGGAATGCCGTGCGTGAGAGCGTAACGGCCTATATCGCGCTGGGCGCCAACCTCGGTGATCCGGTGGCTGGCGTGCGCAAGGCGATGGATGACCTTGCGGCACTTGATGGCATCGCGCTGCAGCAGCGCTCATCGCTGTACCGCAGCGCGCCACTCGCGTCCAGCGGGCGGGATTACATCAATGCCGTTGTCGAAGTTTCAACCCGCTTGAGCGCACCGGCTTTGCTGTCGGCCCTGCAGCAAATCGAGCAGCAGGCCGGGCGTGAGCGCCCCTACCCGAACGCACCGCGCACGCTGGACCTGGACCTGCTGATTTACGGTTCTGCCAGCATGGACAGCGCGACTCTGGTGTTGCCGCATCCGCGCATGTTGGAGAGAGCTTTTGTGCTGTTGCCACTGTTCGAAATTGCACCGCAATGCGTCACTGCCGACCAGCTTCAGGCGATCCAGACACAGGCGATCGTGCAGATCGGCAACGTCATTGCGGCCCCGGATCAAGTCCGGGATGACAGAGGCGGGGTCCGGGATGACAACCGGCTTGTCATTGCGGGCCCCGACCCGCAATCCAGTGCAGGCTTACCACTGGATCCCGGATCAAGTCCGGGATGACAGAGGCGGGGTCCGGGATGACAGCCTCCGGGTCCGGGATGACAGAGTGAACCGTATTGGACCTAATCCAACTCAGCGATCAGCTCGATTTCAACGCAGGCACCCAGCGGAATTTGCGCCACGCCAAAAGCACTGCGGGCATGGGCACCGGCGACACCGAAGACTTCACCCAGCAATTCGCTGGCGCCGTTGGTGACCAGATGCTGCTCGGTGAAATCGCCAGTTGAATTCACTAGCGACATCAGTTTGACGATGCGCTTGATGCGGTTCAGGTCGCCTGTCGCTGCGTGCAATGTGCCCAGCAGGTCAATAGCAATGGCGCGCGCCGCTGCCTGACCATCCTGCGTCGTCAGGTTCTTGCCCAACTGTCCAACCCATGGCTTGCCGTCCTTCTTGGCGATGTGGCCGCTGACGAAAAGCAGCTTGCCGGTCTGGACAAACGGGACGTAGGCCGCCGCTGGCACCGCAAGCGGTGGCAAGGTGATCTTGAGTTCATCAAGTTTGGCGTAAATGTTCATGGGGTTTCCTTTGCAGTTCGTATTTGGGTTTGGGTTTGGGTTTGGGCTGGACCCTGGCTCTGGCGCTGGGACGATGATTGTGACGGTGACTGCAACTGGTCGAGCGCCGGCTCCACCGTGACACCTACTGTCAGCGTGTGGCTGGCGCCGCCATGGATGACGCCACGCAGCGGCGAGACATCCGAAAAGTCGCGCCCGGTCGCCAGCGTCACATAGTCCTCACCGGGCGAGTGCCAACCGGCGCGGTTGTTGGTCGGGTCGAAATCACACCAGCGCTGACCCGCCGGCAAGTCGGGTGCGTAAACCGCGACCCAGGCATGCGAAGCGTCGCTGCCACGGAGTTTGACGCTGCCCGGCGCGGCCTGGGTCAGCAGATAGCCGCTGACATAGCGCGCCGCCAGCCCCATGCTGCGCAGGCAGGCAATCATGATGTGGGCGAAGTCCTGGCACACGCCTTTGCGCTGTGCCAGGGCTTCGAGGGCCGGTGTATTGATGTGGGTGCTCTGGCTCTCATAGAAAAAGTCAGTGTGAATGCGCTGCATCAGGTCCTTCGCTGCGGCCAGCACGCTCAGGCCAGGTGCAAAACTCTGTCGCGCATAGGCAAGGAACTCGGGCGCCTTCGGACAAAAGGGCGAGGCAAAGACAAATTCGGTGGCAGCCTCAAATGGCACGCCGGACTGGTAGCGAAACTGTTCGCGCGCCTGCTCCCAGTTGACACGGCTGGCAGGCAGGGCACGAGTCTGGGTGCTGACCACGCTGTGCGCCACCACATCGAGCACGCTGTGCGGTGTTTGCAGAGAAAAGAAGCAGCGCGGATTACCAAAGACATCGAGCGTCTGCGTCATCTGCGCCGGCGTCGGGCTGATCATGAGCGTGTGGCTGAGCAAGCGCTGGTAGGGGTTGCTTACCGGCTGCAGGTAGGCCATGTGCTGCGCCGTCTCCACTGCAGGCAGATACTCGTAGCGCGTCTGGTGCGTGATTCTCAGCTTCATCAGGTGCCCAAGCTCTGCTTGGACTCCATCGAGTGGGTGAAATACGTGGTGCTGATCTCATTGGAGACCTCGAAGGCGGCACCGGTGCATTGCAGCAGCAGGTCGGTGAGTGCAAACAGATGGGGATCCTCGCACAGCTGAGTCAAGCTCCAGGCGGCAGGGTCTGGCACGCGCAGCGACAGGGCACAGAGTTGATCTGGCGCGCTGCCCGCCAGTTTGGCCAGTCGTCCGCGCAGCGTCTGTGCGACCCAAGCCAGAGATCGCGGGTTGTCGCGATCGAGCACCAGCAAGTCCATCAGCGCGGCCAGGTCGCGGCTCTGTTGGTACTGAGCATGAAAGGTGATGGTGCTGTCAAACAGGGCCACCAGCGCTTCAAAGCCGCCATTGGTGTGGACCGAGCCACTCTGAAAACTGCTCAGCAGGGAAGAGGCCAAAAAGCCCAGGCGCTCGATGTGCCGGCCTATGCTGAGCAGACGCCAGCCGTCGTCGCGCGTCATGTGATCGGTCTGGGCACCGGTGATGGCAGCCATGTGCTCGCTGATACTTTTGAGGATCTGCAGGGCTTCAACGGAGGAGTAGTCACCCGCTCTGGCGGGTATCGCAAAACGCGCAAACAGCTCTTCTTCTGCCCGCACCATGACCCGCCAGTGCTCCTGCGACAAACGCTCGCGGACCTTGGAGCCGGTCATCTTGAGAGCGCGCAGGTAAAAGCCGACGCTGGTGGCGCCATCGACGCTACCCAGACTTGAAATCAGCGAGCGCTCAAAAACCCGGCGGGCCTGCAAGACGGAGGGCACACCCGGCAGGACCAGCGTGTTGGCGATCGCCATCTTTCCCAGCCAGTTCAGCAAGGGCTGGGACGACTGCTCCTCGCCTTGCAGGCACTCCAGCGTCAGGCGCGCCAGGCGGATGGCATTCTCCGTGCGCTCGCTGTAGCGGCCCAGCCAATACAGATTCTCTGCCGCCCGGCTTGTCACCATGCGTTTGCGCTGCGCGACGGCGGCTGGCGTGAGCTGCGGCTGCAGCAGCGTCGTGCTGTCCACCTCACCCCTTGTCAGTGCCCAGACGTCCGCGCTGCTGCCGCCGCGCTGCATCGACGTGCTGGTGGCAGCGGCGCCCATGATGCGCGCCAGACCACCGGGCAACACGCGCCAGGACTGCGCGCCGTCCGATACCGCAAAGACCCGCAGCATGAAGGAGCGCGCCGCCATCTGCCCAGATTGGGCGCCAGCAGCACTCTGCCAGGTTGGCATCTGCGACAGCGGCACATAGGCCTGCACGGTGTGGTCTTCGCTCTGGCGCACGATGCGGCCAGCCCACTCATCAATCTCGCGCTCCGACAGGCCCTGCCCCTGTACCGACTCAAAACTGCCGTGGATCGGCGTACCGGGGTAAGTCGGCTTGACGACGCTCTCGCGCAGCCGCGGCAGGGCTTCTTCCATGGCTGAACGTTCGCCGCACCACCAGGTTGCCAGGGCCGGCAGCTTCAGTTCTTCGTGGAGCAGATGACGCGACAGGGCCGGCAAAAACGCCAGCAGGGCCGGCGACTCCAGGAACGCCGAGCCTGGTGCATTGGCTACCAGCACATTGCCGGCGCGGATCGCCTGCAGCAGTCCCGGCACGCCCAGGGTGGAGTCAGAGCGAAGTTCGAGTGGGTCAAGGTACTCGTCATCAACGCGTTTGATCAGACCATGAACTGGCACCAGGCCTTTGAGCGTTTTCAGGAAGACGTGCTGGTCGCGCACAATCAGGTCGCAACCTTCGACCAGCGTTAGACCCAGGTAACGCGCCAGATAGGCGTGTTCAAAATAAGTCTCGTTGTAGGGGCCGGGTGTAAGCAGCGCCAGATGCGAGTCCGCGCCGGCTGGACTGGCGCGCTTGAGGCTATCCATCAAGGCTCGGTAGGTGGCGGCCAGGCGTTGCACCTGCAGCGACTGAAAGGCCTGCGGAAACTGGGCAGAAATCGCGAGCCGGTTTTCCAGCAAATAGCCAAATCCCGATGGCGCCTGGCAACGCTGCCCCTCAACCCACCAGTTGCCGTCGGGTCCGCGCGCCAGATCAAAGGCCGCAATGTGCAAGCGGGTGCCGCCGACCGGCTCAACGCCCCGCAAGGCACGCAGGTAACCAGGGTGGCCGTGCACCAGCGCAGCAGGCAGCAGGCCGCGCTCCAGCAATTGCTGCGGGCCGTAAACATCGGCCATGATGCGTTCGAGCAGGCGCACCCGCTGCAAAATGCCGGCTTCGATCTGCTGCCAGCCCTCGGGCTCGATCAGCAGGGGAAAAAGGTCGAGCGACCAGGGACGTTGCGGACCGCCTTCATCGGCATAAACGTTGTAGGTCACGCCGTTGTCGCGAATCTGGCGCCGCAGTGTGCTGCAGCGCTGGTTCAGATCCGGTCCGCCCTGAGCTGACACAGCCTCAAAAAACTGTTGCCAGAGCGCTGTCAGGGGGCGTTCTGCGGCACTCGATTGGCTTGCCGCAGAGCGCAGTTCGTCAAAATGCCCTGGGGCGGCGATACCGGAGCGCGCCAGCGCCTGCAGATCGGGCAGGGCGCTGGTGTTGTCAGCAGAAGGTGAGGAAATAGCGTCTTTCACTGGCCCCAAGTATGCCAGCGCTTCGTGGGTCTTGGTCGTCCACGGTAAGATGCGCGCCCTGAGCCCGCTTAATTGTCAGCTTGCCATCACCGCACTCAAAGAGGTAGCCCTTGATTCTCAATCGTCTCCTGTCCCCGTTCCTGCTGACCCTGGGTCTGTTGCTGTCTGCCTGTTCGCCGCAGGACGCGGGCAATGCCTCCGCACCGGCCAAGCGCGAGATTTCGGTCGCTACCGTTGCGGCGCAGGCCAAGGGCTTTGCCGTGGGCTCGCTGATGAGCACCAACACGGTCTACGTCTTTTTTGACACCCAGTGTCCGCACTGCGGCCACCTGTGGGAGGCCTCGCGGGGCCTGCAGGGCAAGGTCAAGTTTGTCTGGATCCCGGTGGGCATGATCAACGCCATCAGTTCGGCACAGGCCGCTGCCTTGCTGACCGCAGTTGACCCTGGCGCTTTGATGGGCGAGCACGAGGCCTCTCTGCTGGCAGGCAAGGGCGGTATTTCGGGCTCCAGCAGCGTTCCGGCAGACATCGAGAAAGCGATCAAGAGCAACACCCAACTTCTGAACAGTTTTGGCGCCGAGGCTGTGCCCTTTGTGGTTGCCAAGAATCTGAAGACCGGTCAGACCGTGAGCCGCGATGGTGCCATGAGCACGCCGGTTCTAGCAGAATTTTTGGGTCTGGATCTTCCCTGATGACAAACCCTACAGAAAACCCGCCGGTTCCTGACCTAGTCGCAGCCGCGCCGGATGCAGTCGAAGTTGCAGTCGAGGCTGCGCCAGCAGCGCCCAAAGAAGCGGGCCAGCGCCTCGCTCGTCGGCCCTCCGTGCTGCCCGTGCTGGAGAAATTGTTTGAACTTTACCCGCAGTTGTTTGGCGCCGAATTCCTGCCGCTCAAACTCGGCATCTTTCAGGAATTGTTGGCCAGGCACCCGGATCAGCTGGAACGCAACAGCCTGAAGGCGGCGCTCGGCGTGCACACACGCTCCACGCTTTATCTGCAAAGCGTTGCAGCTGGTAAACCGCGCCACGATCTGCAGGGCTCGCCTGTGGAGGCTGTAGCGCCAGAGCACGTCTATCTGGCCTTGCTGGAGCTCTTTCGGCGTCGGCAAGGCCGCAGTGCGCAGGACTTGCGGCCCAAGCTGCGCAAACAGGTGTTGACGGCATTTGAGGCATCCGACCTGAGCAGCCAGGACTACCAGGCGCGCATGCATGGCAACGACGAAGACGCCAACGGCCTGTTGGCAGAAGCCTTTGCCGAGTACGATCAGGAGCGCGCTCGGCAGGAGGCGCTGCTTCGCGCCTTCGAGGCCAGTGGAAAAACGGTCACTGAGTTTGCTGCGATGTACGGGCTCGATGTGCGCGATGTGAATCGGGCGCTGGCGCGCCAGGCTAGCGAAAGAAATGAAACAAGCCCCAGATCAACAGGGCCAATTGAAGAAAATTGATCGCCATGCCGGTGATATGAAGATGGCGGAAGTCAGTTACTGCGCTTGAGTCTGCGCTTTCAATACGGATTCGCAAACCGTCCATCTTCGCGAGAAGTACTTTTCGCAGAAACAGCGCAATCAGCGCGATGACGAGCATGCCCACAGAAAAAGCAAATCCACCAACCAGCGCAAATCCGATCATCGGAATGCTGGCCGTGCACAGCACCGCGACATAGTAGGTATTGAAGAAGCCGCGAATGAAGCGCGAATCCATGGGTGTGTCGTGCTTGAGAATCAGCAGGGGTAGTGAGCCCATGAAAAAATAGCCCATGCACATGAGCAGGGGAATGGTCGAAAACAGGGCAGTATTCATCGGAAGCGGGCTTGATCGATAGCACGAAAGCCCGGATAGTACCTTTGACGCGGCCGGGCGCCTGCTGGCATGCTGCGGGGGTCCCCTCTAGCTCCGCCGCAAATCCAGTGTGAACGGAAACTCCCGGCTTGCCGCCACGTTGATGGTGGCCGGTGGCACGACCAACGCGCCGGGCGTGTGGCCCATGGCGGCAAAGCGCGACATGCGCCGACTCTCTGCCTCATAGGCGTTGACCGGAAAGGTATCGGGGTTCAAGCCACCCGGATGGGCGACGTAATACTGGCAGCCGCCGAGCGAGCGCTTCATCCAGGTATCGACAATATCAAAGGTCAGTGGTGTGTCGATGCCGATGCTGGGGTGCAATGCCGATGGCGGGTTCCAGGCCTTGTAGCGCACGCCAGCGGCGTATTCGCCGCTGGTGCCGGTCGATTGCAGGGGCAGGGCGCGGCCGTTGCAGGTGACAACGTAGCGGCTCTGGTTCAGGCCCGTCACATGCACTTCCATGCGCTCGAGCGACGAGTCGACGTAGCGTGCGGTGCCGCCGGGTGCACCTTCCTCGCCCATCACATGCCAGGGCTCCAGCGCATTGCGCAGCGTCAGCTCAATGCTGGCCGCCTGAACCGATCCGACGATCGGGAAGCGGAATTCGAAGTGCGGTGCAAACCAGCTCGTATCGAAGGCGTAGCCGGCACCACGCAGCTCTGCCATGACGTCGTCAAAGTCGAGCCGGATGAAGGTTGGTAACAGGAAGCGGTCATGCAACTCGGTACCCCAGCGTGTTGCCGGTGCCTTGTACGGCGTCTTCCAGAAACGTGCCACCAGGGCGCGCAACAGGAGTTGCTGCACCACGCTCATGCGCGGGTGCGGTGGCATCTCGAAGGCGCGCAGCTCCAGCAAGCCAAGACGCCCGGTAGCGGAGTCGGGCGAGTACATCTTGTCGATGGAGAACTCGCTGCGGTGCGTGTTGCCGGTGGCGTCGATCAGGATGTTGCGCAGCGTGCGATCCACCAGCCACGGTGGCATGGGATAGCCCCCACGCTCCCCCACTTCGCGGTTCTTGTAGATCTGTTCGATGGCGATTTCAAGCTCGTAGAGCTGGTCATTGCGCGCTTCATCAACGCGCGGTGCCTGACTCGTGGGGCCAACGAACATGCCGCTAAACAGGTAGCTCAGGCTCGGGTGGTTATGCCAGAACAGCAGCAGGCTGGCCAGCAACTCGGGCTTGCGCAGGAAGGGGCTGTCGGCCGGTGTCGCGCCGCCCATCACAAAATGGTTGCCACCGCCGGTGCCGGTATGGCGCCCGTCCTTCATGAATTTTTCGGCGGACAGGCGCGACTCGAACGCCACCTGGTAGAGAAATTCGGTGTTCCTGACCAGTTCGCCCCAGTTCGTCACCGGGTGAATATTGACCTCGATGACGCCCGGGTCGGGCGTCACCTGCAGAAGCTTCAGTCGTGGGTCACGCGGCGGCGGATAGCCTTCGAGCACGATCTGCAGGCTCAGGCTCTGCGCCGTGGCTTCGATGGCGGCCAGCAGGCTCAGATAGTCTTCCAGCTTTTCCAGCGGCGGCATGAAGATGTAGAGCACGCCAGACTTCTCGCCCACGGCTTCGGCCTTGGGGCCGCTGGCGCGGCGTGGGTCACGCACTTCCACGCACAGCGCGGTGCGAGTGATCCAGTGGGCCGATTCCTGGGGCTTGGGAACGCGCGCAAAGTCTGCGGGTTCGGTTTGTGCGGCGCTCTGTGCGCTGGCGGCCAGCGTCGCGGTGCCTGAAGCGGCGGCGCGCTGAAATTTTCGCTCGGCCTCGGTCGCAGGCCCGGTGCCGGAAAGATAGGGTGTGGCACCCACTGGCTTGAGGGCCTGCACGCTGGGTGTGTAGCGCGCCGCCAGGGCGTCATGCGCTGACAGCGCGTCACGCGGCGCACTCGGGTCCTGCTCCAGCATATACGGGTAGTCGCTCTCGCTGACCCAGGGCAGCGAGTCCAGCGGCAGACGCAAGCCCATGGGCGAATCGCCGGGCATCAGGTACATGCGCTCGTCGCGCAGGAACCAGGATCCGGTGGCCCAGCTGGTGCCAGCCGAGCCCGGCTTCTCCGCCACCTTGATGGGCAGCACATAGCCGACCACGGAGTCGAGCTTTTGCTCAAAGACCCGACGCAGGCGCGCCCGTTCCATCTCGTCGTCGAGTTTCGAGTTGAAGGGGTCCACGTTGGTCGGCAGACGGCGCTCCCGCCACAGGTAATACCAGACGTCCTCATAGGCGCTTTGCATGAACTTGTCGGTAACGCCGAGTTTGCTGGCCAGCGTTTGCGTGAAACGCTTGGCATCGTCGCTGGTGTAATGGGTCGGCATGCGCTCGTCGGTAAAGAGCGCCGGGTTGGCCCACACGGCCTCATGGTCGGCGCGCCAGTAAATGTTCAAGGCCCAACGCGGCAACTGCTCGCCCGGGTACCACTTGCCCTGGCCGAAGTGCAGAAAGCCGCCACTGCCGTATTCGGTGCGCAGTTTCTGCACCAATTCGGTGGCAAAGCCTCGCTTGGTGGGGCCCAACGCCTCGGTGTTCCATTCTGGTGCGTCGCGGTCATCCACCGCCACAAAAGTGGGCTCGCCGCCCATCGTCAGACGCACATCTCCGGCTTTCAGTTCCTCGTCCACCGCGCTGCCCAAGGCCATGACATCGGCCCACTGTTCTTCGCTATAGGGTTTGGTGACGCGTGGCGACTCGTAGATACGGGTCACGGCCATGTGGTGGGCAAAGGTGACCTCGCACTTGTCCATGCCGCCCTCAATCGGTGCCGCGCCCGAGGGCTGCGGCGTGCAGGCCAACGGAATATGACCTTCGCCGGCCAGCAGGCCCGAGGTGGCATCGAGTCCGACCCAACCGGCGCCGGGCAGGTAGACCTCACACCAGGCGTGCAGGTCGGTGAAGTCAACCTCGGTACCGCTCGGGCCGTCGAGTGACTTGACGTCGGGCTTCAACTGAATCAGGTAACCGGAGACAAAGCGCGCCGCCAGGCCGCAGTGACGCAGTAGTTGCACCAGCAGCCAGGCCGAATCGCGGCAGGAACCGGAACCCAGCTTGAGCGTCTCGTCGGGCGACTGCACGCCGGGCTCCATGCGGATCAGGTAGCTGATGTCCTGGTGCACCATCTGGTTCACCGCGACCAGAAAATCGATGGTGCGGCGCTTGCGCCTGTCAATGCGCGTGAGGTAGGCCTTGATGCGTTTGGTCAGGTGCTCGGTCGCCAGGTAGGGTGCCAGTTCCTGCTTGAGCAGCGCTTCGTAGCTGAAGGGGTACTTCTCGGCGCTGGGCTCCAGGAAGAAGTCAAACGGGTTGTACACCGCCATCTCCACCACCAGATCGACCGTGACCTTGAACTCGCGCGTCTTCTTCTCAAAGACCAGGCGGCCCTGGTAGTTGGCAAAAGGATCCTGCTGCCAGTTGATGAAGTGCTGCGCCGGTTCCACCTTGAGCGAATACGAGATGATCTTGCTGCGGCAATGCGGTGCCGGGCGCAAGCGGATCACCTGCGGCCCCAGATTGACGAGCTTGTCGTACTTGTAGTGGGTGACGTGGTTCAGGGCGGCGTGAATGGACATAATCTACTTGGCTAGCAATGTTGGTGCCATGAAAATTTCCGTGTAGGATAAAACCATGACTGACTTGACACGCACCGATTTTCGCTTCTTTCACCGCCTGCGGGTGCGCTGGGCCGAAGTGGATCTGCAAAAGATCGTTTTCAATGCGCACTACCTGATGTACGTTGACACGGCGATTGCCGACTACTGGCGCGCTCTGGCATTACCGTACTACATCACCATGCACGCATTGGAGGGTGACCTGTTCGTGAAGAAGGCGACCGTGGAATACCATGGATCAGCCAGGCTTGACGATCAACTCGATGTAGGCATCAAGTGCGCCCGCATCGGGACTTCATCGATGCTGTACCAATGCGACATTTTTCGTGGCGAGGAGCATTTGATCAGCTGCGAACTGGTCTACGTTTTTGCCGACCCGGCGACGCAGAAATCCAAGCCCGTCCCGGCATCGTTCAGAGAGATTCTTCTGGCTTATGAGGCGGGCGAATCCATGGTCCGCACGGAAGTCGGTAGCTGGCAGCAGCTTGGCGTGGAAGCGAGCAAGCTACGCACAGAAGTGTTTGTAGAGGAGCAGCGCATCCCCGCCGAGATGGAATGGGACGCCGCCGACCAGACCGCCATCCATGCGCTGGCGCGCAACCGGATGGGTCTGGCCGTCGCTACCGGACGACTGCTGCAACACGCACCGGGTGTCGCTCGCATCGGCCGCATGGCCGTCAGCCAGGTGCTGCGTGGTTCCAATCTGGGACGCGAGGTGTTGCAAGCCCTGATGCGCGCCGCCAAAGAGCGCGGCGACCGCGAAGTGCTGCTGCACGCACAGCGTACAGCAGAGGGTTTTTATGCCAGGCTTGGTTTTGTGCGCCGTGGTGAACCGTTTGAAGAAGCGGGCATTGTGCACATTGAGATGGTGCACGGGCTTTAGCTCAACAAGCCGGCTGCTTTCGTGGTCGCTCGGGCAGGCGTTGCCGTGGCCCTCATGCTGCCAAATGCGCAGAAATCGGTCCCCGGCAACGCCCACCCCAACGTGTCCGGCTTAGCGCGCTCCGCTGCAACCGCTATGGCTCAAATCCAAGCAATCAAACGTCGGCCAGCAAAGGGTAGGGCGGCGGAGTCGCCACGATGGCGGGGCCGCTAGCTGAATTCAGATGCAGAGCGCCAGATTCACTGGCAGAAATCAGCATCGAAACAATCGCGTCATAGCCGCCGCCAGGCGCCTGAGCGGCGTGCGCGACCGTGCCGCAGGGCTGCTCCGGATCGGCCTCCTGAAATACTTCGTCGCCCGCCTTCATGGGGGAGTCTGAATGCGCCAAAAAAGCGCGGCGCTTCAAGGTGCCGCGAAACTGGCTGCGCGCCACCACTTCCTGGCCCGGGTAACAGCCCTTCTTGAAATTGACGCCACCCACCGACTCGTAATTGAGCATCTGCGGCACAAAAGCCTGCGCAACCGGTTCGCTGATCATGGCAATGCCGCTGCGCACCTCACTCCAGAGCCAATCCTGCAGACTCAGGCTCGCTCCAGCCGGTGCGCCCTGCGCCGCAGGCGCGAGCCACAGGGCACGGGGCAGGCCGTCGGCCGGGTACAGCCCAAGGATAGAAACATCGCCTTCGTCACGGCGCGCCCAAGGCTGCAGAGCGCCAGCGCTCAGTGCGTCCAACGCCGTTCCTGCGAGGCCAAAGATCGCATGGTCGGCGCTGGCGTCACTCAGTTTGACCTTGGCTCGCATGACGAAGCGCGAAAGGTTTTTCATTGTGGTCGCCAGCAGATCCTTGCTGCAGATCAGAAGGATTTCGGTCGGGCTGCGCTTGATGACATAGAAGCTGGCCAGCATCCGGCCCTGTGCCGAGCAATAGGCGGCCAGTCTGGCCTCGGATGAGCCCAGCAGCAACATATCCTGCGTCAATTGCCCATGCAGAAAGGAGGCGGCGTCAATTCCCTCGGCCCGGATAACAGCCAGGTGTGCCAGTTGCACCACGCCATTGAGTTTGCTTTGCATGAGGTGAATTATCATCCCCCGTCGAATTCATACAAGGCGGTAGGGCTGTGCGTCTTTTTTTTACTCTTGTGAAGTGGCTGCTTGCGCTGGCACTGCTGCTCGGCGGCGGCGCCCTTTGGTGGGTCAACCAGAGCCTGCGCCTGTCAGGTGAAACGGTTGATCTGTCGATCGAGCCGGGCACACCGGTGCGCGCAGTGGCGCAATTGGTCAGTGAGGCAGGCGTCGACGTCGATCCGACGCTGCTGTACTGGTGGTTTCGCCTATCAGGACAGGCACGATTGATCCGGGCCGGCAGCTACGAGATTGAGGCCGATGCCAGCCCGCGCAGTCTGCTGCAAAAGCTGGTACGTGGCGAAGAGGCGCTGCGCGCGGTGACGCTGGTGGAGGGCTGGACCTTTAGTCAGGTTCGCACAGCGCTGGCCAAGGCCGAGCAACTCAAGCCTGAAGCCAAAGGACTGCCAGACTACATGATCATGAAGGTGCTGGGAAGGCCGGGCCTGCATCCGGAAGGTCGCTTTTTCCCGGACACCTACACCTACGCCAAGGGCAGCAGCGACCTGGCGGTGCTCAAGCGTGCCATGCGCGCGATGGACAAGAATCTGGAGTCGGCGTGGCGTCAGCGCTCGCCCGATGCGCCGCTGAAAACACCGGAGCAGGCGCTGATTCTGGCCAGCATTGTGGAGAAGGAAACCGGGCGCCCGAGCGACCGGCCCATGATTGCCGGTGTCTTTGCCAACCGCCTGCGCATCGGCATGATGCTGCAAACCGATCCGACCGTGATTTACGGCATGGGTGACGCTTTTGACGGCAACCTGCGCAAGCGTGATCTGCAGGCTGACACCCCCTGGAATACTTACACACGCCCTGGCCTGCCGCCAACCCCGATTGCCATGCCGGGCAAATCGGCGCTGCTGGCCGCGGTGCGACCCGCTGCCAGCAAGGCGCTGTATTTTGTGGCGCGCGGCGACGGCAGCAGCGAATTCAGCGCCAGTCTGGAAGAGCACAATCGGGCAGTCAACAAATACCAGCGCGCTCACTGAGGCAGCGAACAAGGACCTATGGCAACAGGCGGAATCTTCATCAGTTTCGAGGGCATTGACGGTGCCGGAAAATCCACGCACGTCGAGGCTTTGGCGCAGGCTTTTCGCGCTCATGGCAGGAGGGTGACGCTGTCGCGCGAGCCTGGCGGCACGCCGTTGGCTGAAAAACTGCGCGCTCTGGTGCTCCACGATGCGATGGACGCGATGACCGAAGCGCTGCTGGTGTTCGCAGCGCGGCGTGATCACCTCAAACAGCTGATTGAGCCAGCGCTGGCAGAAGGCGCTGTGGTGCTGTGCGACCGCTTCACCGATGCCAGCTTTGCCTACCAGGGCGCTGGCCGGGGCTTTGATTTGAAACTGCTGTCGGTGCTGGAGCAGATGGTGCAGGCGATCCCCGGCGAGCAAAGCGAGGTGATTCGCCAGCCGGACCTGACGATCTGGTTTGACCTGCCAGCGTCCATCGCCGCCAGTCGACTGGCGCTGACACGCGCGCCAGACAAGTTTGAAGCGCAGCCGCTTGAGTTTTTCAGCCGTGTCGCCGCCGGCTATTCGCAGCGCATGAGCGCGAATCCACGGCGCTTTGCCCGCATTGACGCCGACGCCTCGCGCGAGGCGGTCTGGCTGCAGGTATTGCGCTCTGTGCAGGGCAGGGGCTGGCTGGCATGAGCGACAGTGCAGCTGCGCCCTGGATGCTTGCGCAGTGCAAGGCCCTGCTGGCGCAGCGTGGTCATGCCTGGCTGCTCGCCGGCCCCTCCGGATTGGGGCAGTACGATCTGGCACTGGCGCTGGTGCGGGCCTGGCTTTGCGAGCAGCCGTCGGCGCTGGGCGCCTGTGGCCAATGCGGCAGCTGCCATGCCAGCGATGTGCACACCCATGCGGACCTGTGTGTGCTGATGCCTGAGACCGTGATGCTCGATCTTGGCTGGCCGCTGAGTGAAGCGGCACAGTCGGACATTGATGACAAGAAGCGCAAGGCGAGCAAGGAAATCCGCGTCGAGGCGATGCGCGAGGCAGTCGAGTTTTCGCAGCGCACCAGCGCGCGTGGGCGCGGTAAGGCGGTGCTGGTTTTTCCGGCTGAACGCATGAATCTGGTTACCGCTAACGCTTTGCTCAAAACGCTGGAGGAGCCGCCGGGTGACGTCAGGTTTGTGCTGGCCAGCGACGCCGCCTACCAGTTGCTGCCGACGATCCGAAGCCGCTGTCTGGCCCACACCATGATCTGGCCGTCAGCTGATGCTTCACTGGCCTGGTTGTTGGAAAGAGGCCTGAATACGCAGCAGGCCAGGGTGATGCTGCAGGCAGCTGGCGGCCGTCCGCAGGATGCATTGCAGTTGTTTGAGGCCAAAGCGGATGCGCAGGCCTGGGTTCTGCTGCCCAAGGCGATTGCCAGCGGCGATCTCGGCGTGTTCAAGGACTGGTCGGCGCCGCAGGTAGTCAACGCGCTGCAGAAGCTCTGTCATGACATGCTCGCTCTGAAGGTGGGTGCCGACACCCGCTTCTTTGATGCTGCGGCCTTGCCGGCGGGCGGATCCATTGCCTGCTTGACAGAATGGGCCAAGGATCTGGCTGACAGTAAACGAACGGCCGAACACCCGTTTAATGTGGGCCTGATGATGGAAGCGCTTGTGAGCCAGGCGCAAAACGCCCTAAACTCAGGCCACTAGTTATTGCCGACGACTCCCTCGATGTTATCCAGCCCCCGCCCCAGCGTCATTCAGTTGGCGATCAAAGAGAAACCCGCCCTTTACGCGGCGTATATCCCGCTGTTTGCGGAGGGCGGGATTTTCATTCCATCGACGCGAGATTACAAGTTGGGTGACGACGTCTATGTACTGCTGTCGCTGCCAGACGATCCGGAACGCTATCCGGTGGCCGGAAAAGTCGCCTGGATCACGCCCGCCAAGGCTGCCAACAACCGCACCCAAGGCATTGGGATACGCTTTCCCGAAGGCCCGAAGTCTCTGGCGCTGCGGCAAAAAATCGAGGCGATTTTGGGCAACCTGCTGGCATCGGATCGGCAGACCCAAACCGTCTGATGCCGCGACTGGCGGGTCATGTTCACTGATTCACACTGTCATCTGACTTTTCCCGAGTTGGCAACGCAAATGCCGGCGCTGCTGCAGGCCATGCGGCAGGCCAAGGTTGAGCGCGCCCTGTGCATCTGCACCACGCTGGAAGAGTTTGACACTGTTCTTGGCCTGGCTCAGCAGCACGACAGTATTTGGGCCACCGTTGGGGTACATCCGGAAAATGAAGGCGTGGCAGAGCCTGGGGTGGGCGATCTGACGCGCCTGGCCGAACATCCGCGTGTCGTCGGCATCGGTGAAACAGGCCTTGACTACTATCGCCTGGGTGAGCGCAGTGTGGCCGACATGGCCTGGCAGCGTGAACGTTTTTGCACCCATATCCGGGCGGCGCGCCAGTGCGGTTTGCCGCTGGTGGTTCATACCCGGGCCGCCTCGGCCGACACCCTGCGGGTCTTGCGCGAGGAGGGGGAAGATGGTTCAGCGGATTGTGCGGGCGGGGTGTTTCATTGCTTCACCGAGACGACAGAGGTGGCCCGCGCGGCATTGGACATGGGGTTCTATATCTCGTTTTCTGGCATTTTGACCTTCAAGAACGCCCAGGATCTGCGCGATATAGCCGCTTTTGTCCCGCTTGACCGCCTGCTGATCGAGACTGACAGCCCCTATCTGGCGCCGGCTCCGTACCGTGGCAAGACCAACAATCCTTCTTACGTCCCCTACGTGGCGGCTGAACTGGCCCGACTCAGACGTTGTTCTGTCGAGCAGATGGCCGAGTTGACGAGTCGCAACTTCGAAGCCCTGTTCAAGCGTGTCCTGTTGACCTGAATAGATCGTACTAAATATCATGTATTACATTAGATATGCGATGTATCTTTATGTATTTATTGGATATTCGTTGTGCCATTCCGGGTCTTTTGACGATTTTTTCAGCGCGCTCAAGCAGGACGACCCAGCGACCGTCGAAATGTTGCTGAGCCGTGGTTTTGATCCGAATACGATCAGCCCTGCAGGTGAACACGGACTGATCGTGGCGCTTAGAGAGCCTTCCGTGAAGGCTGTATCGGTGTTGCTTGGCGCGCCCAAAGTCAACGTGGAGGCGCGCACCCCGCATGACGAGAGTCCGTTGATGCTCGCTGCGCTCAAAGGCCTGACCGATCTTTGTCGGCAACTGATAGGCCTTGGCGCCGATGTCAACAAACCCGGCTGGACGCCGCTGCATTACGCCGCGACCTACGGGCATCTGACAACGATGGAGTTGCTGCTTGAGGCACATGCCTATATTGACGCCACATCGCCGAATGGCACGACACCGCTGATGATGGCCGCGCACTACGGTACCGCGGCTGCGGTGAAGTTGCTACTTGATGGCGGCGCTGATCCAAGCCTGAAGAATGAGCAGGGTTTGTCTGCCATTGATTTTGCGCAGCGCGCCAGTCGGGTTGATGCAGCGGAGATGATTGCCGCCGCTATACGCGGCCGGCAACCCAAGGGAACCTGGTGACATGGGTTAAACTGTACTTCATACGATGTATATTATGTTAACTAATATATGGGGCCCAAAGCAGGTAAATTATTGTGGTGGCTGTGACACCGAGAAGCGCACCGTTGGCGCACTCACGTCGGCAAACGAAGATCCGAGTGATATTTCGCCCTGCCCGTGCAGCACGCATTCTTCCCGGCGCAGCAGCAAGTCGGAACCATCGCCGGAAAAGCGCAGCCAGCAACCGTAGGAACTCAAATCCACCAGCATCATGCTGCCGTTGCGCCAGTCGATGCGGGCGTGGGTACGAGAAACCCGCGGATCATCGACAACAAACTCGGCTTGCCGCAGACGCCCGATGTGAATCGGCAGGTCAAAGGATTTAAAGGACTTTTTCACATCCATCCAGCTCAGCTCGATCTGACCCCCCAGAGTGTCGACCTCTGAAGGATCGAACAAGGGAACCATGTCGGACTGCATGGTCAGCAAGGATGAGGCGGCGTCGTCCTCCCAATCCACCTGGTGCACCGTGCAGGGCTCGGCGCGCCCGCGTATGCTGATCGGACCCAGCACCCGAAACCGCACACCTTCTGCCTCGTTGATACCTTCGAGCGCGGCGCTGTTGGCCCAAATCTGGTTGGCGCCGGAGAGGTCGCTTAGTCGCGCGGCCACGTTGACCGCGTCACCATAACAGTCGCTCGCCACGATCTCGACATCACCACAGGCCACGCCAATGCGGATCGGCAAGCGATGCGCCACGGGCTCGCGAACCATGCGCTCCTGATGCTTTCGCTGAATCTCGACCACCGCATTGATGGCGGAGCGGTTGTTTCGAAACAGGGCCAGTACGCCGTCACCCAAAAGCTTGACCACCCTGCCGCCGTGTGCGCCTATGGTGCTGGCAATCCATTTGGTCACCTGCGTAACTGCCTGAGTCGCCTGTGCATTGCCCAATGCCTCATAGACACTTGTGCTGCCGAACAAATCAGTGAATACAACGGTGGCGTGAACACTCATTCGAAAATAATTCTATTTCTTGAACTGATGCACAGTTTAGGGCATAACCTGCCCTAAGACGAAGCGCCCCAAAAGAGCATCGCGTCACGCCCGTCCAGTATCAACTCCACTTGCGCGCCGACCGGTAGCAGGACCTTGGTCGCAACATGGCCGTAGGGCAAGTTGGTGACAACCGGAACCCGGATTTGCTGGCGCAGCCAACTCACGACGCTGGCCAACTTGTAGCCGCGATCATGTGCCACCAGTGAATACTCGGTGAACTGCCCCAGCACAATGGCCTTCTGGCGCGCCAGGACGCCTGCATGAAGCAGTTGCGTCAACATGCGCTCAATCCGGTAGGGATGCTCCGCCACATCCTCCAAAAACAGGACGCCTGCCTTCACATCCGGAAAATACGGGGTGCCGAGCAGCGATGTCAGCACCGACAGGTTGCCGCCCCACAGGGTCGCCTTCTTGAAGTGCCTGGCCGCCACGGGCTCGCCATCGCGGTTCTGGCGCCAGCCGGCACCCTCCCCTTGCCCGCTGGTGAGATCACCGAAACAGGCTTCCATGATGTCGTCCGGCAACATCGCCTCACCATGTCCGTGACCGTCCACAAGGTCGGGCTTGCCGCCCACACCAAAACCTTCGCACAGGGCCGGGCCGGCCCAGGTAAGCGCCCCCGTCTGTGCCAATACAGCGCTCTGAAACGCAGTGAAGTCACTGATGCCGACAAACAGCATGCCGTTCTCGATCGCCCGAGCCACCTTCTTGTAGTGAATGCCACCGAGTATGCGTGTCAGGCCATAACCGCCACGGGAAATCAGGGCGACATCGGCGCCGCTGGCCGCAGCGCGGTGAATGGCAGCCAGCCGAGTTTCATCGTCACCGGCGAAACGCAGGTGGCTGGCCAGCGCGGCCGTATCGACTTCCACCTCATAGCCAAGCGTCTGCAGGCGCGCCAGGCCGCGTCGAAAAGCCGCCTTGTCGCGCACGGCGCCCGAGGGCGAATAAATGTAGATGCGCTTCTTCATGCGTGAATGGATTGAGCTAGGGATTATTGCCGGCCCGCGCCAGCTGGCGCCGTTCCTGGAAAAAAGTTTGTAACAGAGCGCTACATTCGGTTTCAAGCAGTCCTCCCTGCACCTGCGTCCGATGATTCAGACGCGGGTTGACGAACAGGTCAATCACCGAGCCGGCCGCACCCGTCTTGGGGTCACTGGCACCAAACACCACCCGTTTCAGCCGCGCATGCAGCATGGCACCAACGCACATGGCGCAAGGCTCCAGCGTGACGAACAACTCGCAATCAGGCAGGCGGTAGTTGCCGATCACCTGTGCCGCTGCGCGCAGGGCCAGGATTTCAGCGTGCGCAGTGGGATCATGACCCGCTATCGGTGCATTGCTGCCGCTGGCGATCACCTGGCCATGGCGCACCACGACCGCGCCGACCGGCACTTCGCCAGCAATCATGGCGACACGGGCCTGCGCCAGCGCCAGCGTCATGAAGGCAGCGTCATCCATCAGCGCTCAGGGATCATGCCCAATCGGTCGATCCAGTCGGCCAGCGTCCGCTCGTTCTCGTTGCCTGCGGCATACATGGCGCGCATCGTCGCGTGCGACTCGGGTCGGTGCTGGTTGATCTTGATCTTGCACTGCAGATCGGTCACGAGAAGCTCAAAGCCAACGATGCCGGCGAGCATCTTCTGGGCAAACTCGGAACCCAGGGCGCGCCATTGCTGCGCATAAGCGGGTTCATGATCGGCGATCAGCTTCTTCAGCAACTTGTCCTTCTGGTCCGCGTCCTCAACCAGCGTAGCCTGCACGCTGCAGTGCACCGCGAGATAGTTCCAGGTCGGCACACGCAGCAAGTCCGGATAAACCGCCGGACTCAAGTAAGCGTGGGGGCCCATGAAAGTTACCAGTGCCTGTGGCCGTGCCTGCAAGTAGCGCCAGTGCGGATTGGCTTTGGCACAGTGCCCCAGCAAAACCATCCTGTCGTCGTGCATTTCCAGATGCAGCGGAATATGCGTGACAAAAGGCAGGCCGCTCTCGTCCACGCTGATCAGACTGGCCAGCGGATAGGCGCGCATCAGCGCGGCTGCATCGGCATTGCTCTTTGAATTGAACTGCGGCGGTAAATACATGACTTCCTGACTTTGCTATTCCCACTCGATCGTGGCAGGTGGTTTGCTCGACACGTCATACGTGACGCGATTGATTCCGCGCACCTCGTTGATGATGCGACTCGATACCTTCTTGAGCAAGGCGTAGGGCAGTTCAGCCCAGTCCGCCGTCATGAAATCGCTGGTCTGCACCGCGCGCAGGGCCACCACGTAGTCGTAGGTTCGGCCATCGCCCATCACACCCACGCTCTTGACCGGCAGGAATACGGCGAAGGCCTGGCTGGTGAGTTCGTACCAGTTCTTGCCGCTCTCCTGATCCACGAAATTGCGCAACTCTTCAATGAAGATGGCATCGGCCCGACGCAGCAATTCGGCATATTCTTTTTTGACTTCACCCAGAATCCGCACACCCAGACCCGGGCCTGGAAACGGATGGCGGTACACCATGGCATGCGGCAGGCCCAGCGCCACACCGAGTTCACGTACTTCGTCCTTGAACAGCTCGCGCAAAGGTTCCAGCAATTTCAGACCCAGTTGCTCCGGCAAGCCGCCCACGTTGTGGTGACTCTTGATGACGACCGCCTTCTTGGTCTTGGCACCGCCCGACTCGATCACGTCAGGGTAGATGGTTCCCTGCGCCAGCCAGGCCACGTGTCGTGCCTGGTCACTCTTGAGTTTGCCCGCCTCGCTCTTGAAGACCTCGACAAACTCCCGACCAATGATCTTGCGCTTGGCTTCCGGCTCGGTGACACCGGCCAGATGTCCGAGAAACTGGTCGGCGGCGTCGACGCGGATCACCTTGGCGTGCAGCTTGCCGACAAACATTTCCATCACCATGTCGCCTTCGTTCAGGCGCAGCAGGCCATGGTCGACAAAGACGCAGGTCAGCTGATCACCGATGGCGCGATGGATGAGCGCTGCCGCAACCGATGAATCGACACCACCGGACAAGCCCAGAATCACCTCGTCCTGGCCTACCTGGGAACGAATGCGCTCCACCGCTTCACTGATGTAATCCCCCATGATCCAGTCCGGGCGCGCCGCACAAATATCCAGCACAAAGCGCTCCAGGATGGCAGCACCGCGTTTGGTGTGTGTCACCTCTGGGTGGAACTGAACCCCATAAAAGCGACGCTCTTCATCGGCCATGCCGGCAATCGGACAACTGTCGGTCGAGGCCATCAGCTTGAAGCCATGCGGCAGTTCGACTACCTTGTCGCCGTGGCTCATCCACACCTGGAGCATGCCGTGGCCCATGGCGGTGGCGTAGTCCTGGATGCCCTGGAGCAGTTGCGTATGCCCATGCGCGCGCACGTCGGCGTGGCCGAATTCACGCTGGTGGCCGCTTTGCACGATGCCGCCGAGCTGGTGCGCCATGGTTTGCATGCCGTAGCAGATGCCCAGTACCGGAACGCCCAGCTCAAAGACACTGGGCGGCGCCTTGTCGGTGGTTTCCTCGTACACGCTGGCGTGACTGCCCGAGAGGATCACACCTTTGAGCTTGCCGTCTCTGGCATAAGCACGGATCCAGTCGTCGCTGACGTCGCAAGGGTGAACCTCGCAAAAGACATGCGCTTCGCGGATACGTCTGGCAATCAGCTGGGTGACCTGGGAACCGAAGTCGAGGATGAGGATTTTTTGATGCATTTCAGGTCTGTCGCTCACTCACTCGGCACGGTAGTTCGGCGCTTCTTTGGTTATCTGGACGTCGTGCACGTGGCTCTCGCGAATGCCGGCCGTGGTGATTTCGACAAACTCCGATCGGCTCTGCAAGTCTTCGATGGTGGCACAGCCGCAATAGCCCATGCTGGCGCGAACGCCACCTGCCATCTGATAGATGATGGCCACCATGGAACCCTTGTACGGGACACGCCCCTCGATGCCTTCTGGGACCAGTTTGTCGGCGTTCGGGTTGCCGCTGGTCGATTCCTGAAAATAGCGGTCGGCACTGCCCTGCTGCATGGCACCAATGCTTCCCATGCCACGGTAACTCTTGTAGCTTCGGCCTTGAAACAGGATCACTTCGCCCGGGGCCTCTTCGGTACCGGCGAACATGCTGCCCATCATCACGGAACAGGCACCGGCCGCCAGCGCCTTGGAAATATCGCCGCTGTAGCGAATACCACCATCAGCAATCAGTGGAATGCCACTGCCGCGCAGGGCCGTGGCGACGCTGTCGATCGCCATGATCTGCGGTACACCAACGCCGGCCACAATACGCGTCGTGCAGATGGAACCTGGGCCAATACCTACCTTCACCGCATCGGCACCCGCCTCGGCCAGCGCCAGCGCCGCGGCACCGGTTGCAATATTGCCGCCGATCACGTCGATCTGCGGGTAGTTCTGCTTGACCCAGCGGACCCGCTCAATCACGCCCTGGCTGTGACCGTGCGCCGTATCGACCACGATCGCATCAACCCCGGCGCGAACCAGTGCCTCGACCCGCTCCTCGGTACCCTCCCCCACACCGACCGCTGCGCCGACCCGCAACTGGCCCTGCGCATCGCGCGCCGCGTTGGGGAAACTGGTCTGCTTGGTGATGTCCTTGACGGTGATCAGTCCCTTGAGCTCAAAAGCATCGTTGACGACCAGCAAGCGCTCGATCTTGTACTGGTTCAACAACACCTTGGCTTCCTCCAGCGTGGTGCCATCGGGCACGGTCACCAGTTTGTCGCGCTGAGTCATGATGTGGCTGACCGGCAAGTCCAGCCGAGTCTCAAACCGCAGATCGCGCCCGGTGACCAGACCGACCACTTTACCGGCATCACAGACCGGAAAACCGGATACACCCAGTTGTTCGGACAAGCTCATGACCTGGCGCACCGTGTGCTGCGGCGTGATCACGACCGGATCACGCAACACACCTGACTCGTAGCGCTTTACTTTGGCCACCTGCGCTGCCTGCTCTTTGGCGGACATGTTCTTGTGCACGATACCGATACCGCCCTCCTGGGCAATGGCAATGGCCAGGCGCGCCTCGGTCACGGTATCCATGGCGGCGGAAACCAGCGGTAAATTGAGCGCAATGTTGCGGGAGAAACGGGTTGCCAGTGAGGTGTCCTTGGGCAGGACCTGGGAGAACGCTGGCACCAACAAAACATCGTCGAAGGTGAGCGCTTTGCCGATGAGGCGCATGTTCTTGAGCTCCAAATGGTGGATTGTAGCCACGTGAGAGGGTGCGCTGCCTTTGCCAAGGATGCCTGGTGCAGGATAAACTTGCGCGATGAAACATTTCCGCCTCCTTCTTGCCGCCCTGCTCTGCCTGGTCAGCCTGCAGGCGACCGCTCATTGGCAGTGGCTGGACAAGGACGGGCGCAAGGTATTCAGCGACCGGGCGCCGCCGCCTGACATTGCTGAAAAGGACATTCTGGCGCGCCCCGCAGCACAAGCTGCCGCGTCTGCGCCACAGAATGGTGCCAGTGCACCGCGACTTGGCGGGGTCGACAAGGAATTGACGGACAAGAAGAAGAAGGCCGAAGAACTTGACCTGGCCAAGCGCCGCGCTGACGGCGAGAAGATGGCGGCATCGAAAATTGACAACTGTGCGCGGGCCAAGCGCGCCAAAGCCAACCTTGACTCCGGTCGCCCCATCGCCCGCAGCAACGAAAAGGGCGAACCCGAGATGCTGGACGCTGCCGCCCGGACTGCCGAGCTGAGCCGGCTTCAGGACATCATCGAAGCGGACTGCAATTGACGACGCTGGACGCCAGCGCTTGAGTCAGTCGCCTGCTTTGGCGCTGAGACGCTTCTTGGCGAAGAGGCCTGCGCTGCGTGCTCCCTGCTTTGCAAAGCGCGTCCGCCGGGCCACTTTCGGGTCGACCTTGAGCGCCCGGTAGATCTCGACGCGGTCATTGTCAAGCAGTATCGTCTGCAGCGTCACTTTGCGCCCCCAGACGCCAAACAACGCGGTCAATGGCTCGTGCAGCGCCAACAGGTCCAGCAGACCACTGGCCTGCAGTGCTTGCAGCACTGTGCTGCCGGGCGAAAGCGACAGGCTGACTTCACGTACCTGACGCGGCGCTGGCGAATAGACCACACTGACGCAAAGCGCCGGGTCACTCGCCATAGACCTGCCCTGCCCGTTTCACGAACGCATCAACCATGCTGCCGGCAATCTTGTCGAATACCGGGCCAACTATCTTGCTCAAGGCCGCGTTATCGAAGCCATAGTGCAGTGTCAACTCCACCTTGCAGGCGCGCTGTGTGCCGTCTCCGATTGGCAGGAAGTTCCACTCGCCGTCAAGCTTGGAGAACGGCCCGCTGACCAGTTTGATGGCCACCTGCCGATCCTGCACATGGGTGTTGCGGGTTGTGAAGGTCTGCCGGATTCCGCTGAAAGAAATACCGATCTCTGCCGTCATTCCATCCGCGTCGGAACTGACCACCCGGGCCCGATCACACCAGGGCAGAAATTGGGGATACCGGTCGACGTCCGTCACCAGAACATACATCTCTGAGGGCGTGTACCAGATGAGGACGGACTTTGTTACGGTTTTCATAGAATGGAGGTCTGCGCGGGATTGTAGACAAGCCTTGTACGCACGACTTACAACCCCACATTGACCCCATGGCCAAGAAACCTGAAACCACCGCCCGCATTGCTGACAACAAAAAGGCGGCCTACAACTACTTCTTTGAAGAGCGCTTTGAGGCGGGCCTGGTGCTCGAAGGTTGGGAGGTGAAATCGCTGCGCGAAGGCAAGGTGCAACTGACCGACGGCTATGTCGTGATTCGCGACGGTGAACTGTTCATCATCGGGCTGCAGATCAACCCTTTGGGAACCGCCTCCACCCACATCAGTCCGGACAAGGTGCGCACCAGGAAGCTCTTGATGCACAAGGAAGAGATCAAGCGTCTTATCGGCAAGGTCGAGCAAAAAGGCTATACGCTGGTGCCTCTGAATCTGCACTGGAAGGCCGGCAAGATCAAATGCGATATTGCGCTGGCCAAAGGCAAGGCCGAGCACGACAAGCGCGACACCATCAAGGACCGTGAAGGCAAACGCGAGGTGGAACGCACCATGAAGGGGCGCAATCGGTAGTTGCGATTAAGCCAGATCGCGCAGCGGGTGCGTCTGGGGCGTCCAGGGACTGCTGAAAAACGGCGTCACCATGCTCGGCTCGACCTGCTCGATGCGCGACGGGTTCCAATGCGGCGTATTGTCCTTGTCGACGGCCAGGGCCCGGATGCCCTCCACGGCCTCACTCTGCGCGTCACCGAGGTTCAGATGGCGTGGATGAAAACAGTGATGAATCATGTCACGTTCCATGCGCAGGTCGTCGGCCAGTGTCATGTGGCGGGCGCGCCTGATCTGGGCCAGTACCAGATGCAGCATCAAGGGTGAGCGCCGGCGCAGCGTATGCGCTGTATGCAGCGCCCAGGCCGAATTGTCCGCTTCGAGTGAATGCACGATGGCACTGACCGAATGCTTGGCAAAGTGATGGTCAATCTGCGCCGTGTGCGCATTCGAAGATTCAGCCTCAGCGTGGGAGAACAGGGCGAGCCACTGATCGACCGCGCCTTCCCGATCGAAATCCGAACTTCCCAGTGCGGCCCAGGCTGACGCCAACTGTGTGGCTTCAAAGCAGCTATCTGCCAAGCCCATTTCGATCGCCTGGCTCGAACTGATGGTCTCACCGGTCAGGGCCAGCCATTCACCGCTGTGCCCCGGGCAGCGACTCAGAAAGTAGCCACCACCAACATCCGGGAACAAGCCAATATTCGTTTCCGGCATGGCCATGCGTGTTCGCTCCGTAACGATGCGGATCTGTGCGCCCTGGCTGATGCCCATGCCACCGCCCATCACGATGCCATCCATGAACGCGATGTAGGGCTTGGGGTAGCTGTGGATCAGATGATTGAGCGCATATTCTTCCGTGAAGAACTGTTCGAGTGCATCCTCCCCAGCCAGCGCGGTCTGGTGAAAGAAGCGGATATCGCCACCCGCACAGAAAGCACCGAATGGTCCAGTCTTGCCGGTACCGCGAATCGCCACCGCGTGGATGGTCGGGGCTTCGCGCCAGGCCAGCAGACAGGTGGTCAGGCTGCGGATCATCGGCAGCGAGAGCGCGTTGAGGGCTTTCGGGCGATTGAGCGTGATCAGTCCCACGTGACCATGCACTTCCGTCACAATCTCTGCCGCGTTGCCGGTTGGCAGTTCGGGGGTTTTATTCATCCTCTGTTTCTCCAGCCGATTAATTCATTGACCGCCAGCGACCCAATGACCAGTGCGCCGCCAGCCAGCACATTCGCGCCCGGCACCTCATTCGCACCAACCCAGGCCAGCAGAATACCAAAGATGACTTCCAGCAAACCCAGCAAGGACACTTCAGGCGCTTTCAGAACCCGGGCGCACAGTACCGAAAGCGCCGACGGGATGGCCAGTTGCACAACGCCGAGCCCGGCCAGCAGAGTCAGATCATGGCCGGAGGCCTGAAACGGAAAGGCCAGGGGCAGCGTCAAAATGCAGGAAAAGACAGCGCCAATCAGGACCGCCGGGATCAGGTCGACATCATGCCCCTGAGCGTGCGCGTGCTGCGTGACGGTCCAGTTGGCAGCGCCGGAAATCGGTACACACAGGGCCACCAGCGTACCGACCACACTGACGCCCTGACTGATCTGGCTGCCGTACATGTAGCCAATGCCGCAGCCGGCGACAACAATGGAAACCCAGGTACGCAGCGGTATTTTGTGGCCAATAAAGAGTCGGGACGCCAGCGCCGTCAGCAAGGGGCCGATCGACATGGTTACCAGGACATTGGCCACGCTGGTCAGAGTGATGGCAACCATGAAGAAGGTGAACATGCCGCACCAGCAGATGCCCGAGATCCATAAGGCCGAGCCGCCGCGCTGCATCCGGCGAAACACCTCGCGCCCCTGAAATAGCGGCAGAATCACCAACAAGGCCAGCACGGTAAAGAAGCTGCGCCAGAACGTCACCTCAAAACTGCGCGCATGCTCCAGATGCCGAGTCACAACACCGGCGATCGACCACATCAGGGTCACCGCCAGCATCAGCAGAACCGCCCGGTTGTGAGTGAGTTTCAATCCAGTCTCTACACCGGTCCGCGGCTGGCACGCTTGCGTTCGTTCTCACTCAGGTGGCGCTTGCGCAAACGAATCGACTTGGGTGTGATCTCGACCAGTTCATCGTCCTCGATGAATTCAACGCCGTATTCCAGCGTACATTCGATCGGGGGGGTGATCTTGATCGCATCTTCCTTGCCACTGACCCGGAAGTTGGTCAGTTGCTTGGTCCGCGTGGCGTTCACCACCAGATCATTTTCGCGGCTGTGGATGCCGACGATCATGCCTTCGTACACCGGATCGTTGGCCTTGACAAACATGCGTCCCCGGTCATCGAGCTTGCCCAGTGCGTAGGTGAAGATCTCGCCGGCGTCCATGGAAATCAGCACGCCATTCTTGCGCCCGCCGATTTCACCCTTGTGCGCCTCGTAGCTGTCGAAGATGTTGGAGATGAGGCCGGTGCCGCGCGTCAGGTTCAGAAATTCGTTGGTAAAACCAATCAGGC
>JBAXFI010000018.1:0-35236 GCA_037139995.1 Comamonadaceae bacterium
GCATGTCCGCCACCAATCACGATGACATCAAACTTTTGTGGATAGAGCATGGTTGCTTTGTGGTTTGCCTGGGTGCAGGGGCAGTCAAACGCCCATGCGCGCGTGCGAATGCGCTGCCGATTTTACCGGTCACATCCGATTTCATTCAGTTGCCACCATTGGATCAGATTCGTTGTAACAGTTACTCGTGCGAGAGTGACTGATCTGCACAACGAATTCCCAAGTAACAAATATCGCACAGTTTTCGACCCTGGTTTAGGGTATTTATTCGTCATTTTTTCCTCCAAACGGACCCTTCAGAACCTTGCCATCGGCCATCGCGTTGAGCAAAGAAATCTCAGCCCGGAGCGCTTCATTGACCGACGCCATATCGGCAAACTCCTTGATCTGCTGATCCACCAACGCCCTCAATTGCCGATTTTTTTCCCGCTCCCGCTGCAACAAATCGTGCTTCTCGTCGCGCTGCGCCCGTGTCGATTTGTTCGTCAGCGTGCGAACCTGCTCCGCGAAGTCGGGGTAGCGGTTGTGGATCAGGGCAGGCGTCACCTTGGCCTCTTCGGCGACACCCTTGATGCTGACCTTCCTCCCCGCCAGCTGCAGCCGATGAAGCGCCAGCTGAAGCTCCTTTAGCGTCCGCTCCCGATCCCGCTGCCGCGGTGGCTTGGCCTGGGCTGCTACCGGCTCGGCGTTACTTGGCTGCTGCGCTTGCATTCGGCACCTCCTCGGTCAACTCAATACACATATCGTTCAGCACACACGCGGCCTCATCCAGATCGCGCTGAACGCGTTTGACCGCTCCAGGACCAAGTTTCTGCGCTTCGTCCAGCAGCTCCTTCTGGTGCTTGTAGGTTTCCTGCCAGAAGGGTTTGAAATGGCCGTCAATGAGGCCGTTATGGCATCTCCCGCAACGCCCCTTTTCGTAGATGCCCGAGCCGCCACAACCCTCGTCTTGCGCCAGGCACCAGCTATGACCGGTTGATCGGATAGTGATCCGGTCGGCCGTTTCCTCGATCATCGCGGCACGGTTGGGGAAGTCGTGTGCGCGCAGCGCCATGATCTTCTTACCAGCGCCCCCGGCCAATAGTTCGCCCCCATTCGTCCAACCGGCGATGGTCTCGATCTTGTGCAGGCGCACCTCCTTCAGAATCTCGTCGTAGAGCGCGACGTCCTGATTCGGGTTGGCGGCGTACAGCTGGCTCATGTTGATGCTCGAGTGCTTGAACTGCTCCTTGAGAAACAGCAGCCCGCCCAAGCGGTGGCGACAGAAGGTGTAGGCATAGAGGCGGCGCATCTGGTGGGCGGCCAGAGCCCATTGCACCCCGGCCGCCGTGGCGAAGGCGCGCAGGCAGTCCCCCCATGCCGTGCCCGGCAACGGCACGACGCCATTACCGCCATTGCCGAGGAACAGCTTGTCGCGATTGGCGCGGGCGGCGGCGATCTGCTGCAGACGCTTGGGGGTCTTTTCTTTCTGATCGAGCTCCCATTCGGCCAGTTGCGCGGCTAATTTCGCCCGATGCGGCTCCGACCAGCGTTCCAGCACCCGCAGGATCTCGAGCCCGATGGCCGGCATCAGGAATTCGACCAGACCCTTCTTCGTCTTGTGTTCCACCGACTTGAGCCAGTGAAAGGTGTAGCCGTTCTTGACCTCGGTGCGCCCAGCACCGGCCTCGATGCTCGACAGTTCCGAGCTTCGCATGCCGGTGAGAACCCCAAGAAGGTAGAAGCAGGCGCTGCGGATCGCCGTAACTTGCGGATCCCTCCATGCGGATCGCAAGCCCGCATCGCGTTCGTCCAACACGGTCTGGGCAGTCTTGAGGATGGCTTCGCCATGGAGGAATAGCGCCTGCGCTACCGCCGGTGGGATCAGCGGCGTCTTGCCGTCGCGCCTGGCGTCCTTGTATCCCATGCCGGTACATCCCGCCACTTCTAAGGCCGAGGACTCTGGCCATGGATGGAATCGTAGCCCCTGCGGGTGCTGGTCGCGAAAGGCGTGAAGCTTTTCCAGAACGGAGAATTTAATGGCCAGCGTCCTGGCCGCATTGCCACGAGCTTTTTGAACATGGACGTAGTGGGCGATGTGGATCGGATGCACCTCGCCCAGCGAGGCGATGCTGGAGGCCTCCAAGAAGCGGCAGAAAGTGGCCAGATTGTTCAGTAGATTGCGCAGCCCAACCACGCCGGGCCGGATGCTGCCTTCCATGCCGACCCGCCAGTAGCGCAACACCACCGCCTTGCACACCTCGCGGTAGGGCTCAGGGATGCACGCCCAGTCCAGGCGCTTCTGGTTTTCCTTGGTGTTCGGCGTGGTGATGAAGGGCCACAACTCCCACACCAAGCTGCCATAGCGGGAGAGCACCCGCTCCCTGTCCCCATCCATAACGGCGCTGATGACGATGTTGTTGCGCGTCAGTTCATCGAGCCCTGCGACGCTCATCGGTTGATCGACCAGCAGCCCGTAAGCCTTGGCGAACTTGCGTTCGGTGGCGCGCTCGGGCCGCGACTTATTCTGGGCGAGTTGCTTGACGGTCTTAGCCATTGTCAGTTCCTGTCGCTAACGGCTCGATCACGTAGGACTTCCAGAAGCGGTGCGGATCGGTGCGGGCACGCTCCTTGGCCGCCAGCACCATCGCGTTGTCGAACTTGTCGAGGGTGAAGGCATCGATCAGGCGCATGGTGTTATGGAACTGCTCGCGCCAGTCGTTGGTCCGGGCATGGTCCTTCTCACGTTCCAGGAACCAATAGAAACTGAACAGGCGGTGCAGGTCCTCGGGCGAGCCGACGATGGCGTAGGAGCGGCAGGAGAAGCAGGCAAAGAAGTCGTCGCAGGGCGTACCATCCTTGGGAGCCCTGTCGCCGTTGTATGCGTCCTTGCAGTGGCCCACGGGCGTCCTGTCGCTCTGGACGATGGGGATCACCTTGCCCTGCGCGTCGCCCTGCTCGCCGTTGCGGTAAATGTCCGACAGCGCCTCGCCAACGAAGGTGGCGTTCTCGCGCATCTCTTTGGTGCAGGCGAGGTAGTGGTTGTCGGCAACCTGCGGCGTGTGGCCCATGAGTGCCGCCGTGACGATCAGGTCTCCCCCGGAGAGTGACCACAGGCGCATCTCCATGGTCTTGCGCAGGCGTGAGGTAGTGACCCGCAGGGGCTCGCCATCGTCGGCCTTGATATGGTGGCGGGCGATCAGGGACTGGATGCCACTACGCAGGGTATTTGATTTGAGTCGAGTAAGTTCTCGGTTTGCTACGCTCTTACCCTCTGAGACATACAACCACACGAAATCCCTGAGCTCATCGAGAGCGGCATCGGCCAGCGGCTGGGTCATCGCCAGTACTTTGCGCACCAGCGCCACGCCGTCCATCGCGACCGGCAGAGGGCGATTGGAGAAACGCAGACTCTTGTGGATTGTGGCATTGCCCCGCCGCTTGAAGAGTTCAAGCAGCATCATGCTGGGCATGAAGGGGTGGGGCTTCAGGCAGTTCCGCGACATCTCAAGAAGCGGAGTGGTGTTCGCTCCCGTGCGGTAGGCCAGTGCCAACAAATGCACCACCAGCGCCTCCGAGGCGGTGCCGTTGAAGCGTTCCTTGTGGATGGCGATCAGGTCATCCCGGATCGCCTCGGCCAGCCGGATGCGCTCGTCGGTGGAAAGCGGCGTTGCCCCTTTGAAGCAGGAGTTGCTACCAGGGAACGGATTGGCGGGAAACAGGTCCTTGCCGCCCTTCACGACCTTGCGCTGTTGCAGGCCGACGAGGACGGCTTTGGTGTGCGTGTAAACATTCTTTTGCGTGCCGTAGGCATATTCCCCATGCCCCTTGAGCCAGTCGATGTAGACCGCCACGTGATTTTTCGTCAGCATGCAGGGCTGGCAGGGCACACCGGCGGCGATCAGGAAGTCAAAGAAATACGTCAAGCCGTCGCTCCAATACGCCTTCACTGTGGCCGGCGTGACGCCGCCGCCCGTCAGAAACGTGCGCAACTGCGCGACGCACACCCACACCCAGTCGTCGATGCCGTGCCCGAGGTAGGGGCTGAGGTCAAGCGCGCGGCAACCTGTCGCGTTCCCCTTCACCGGCACGGTGACGACGGCACCGCCGCCATCCTCCGAGATCGGGGTGGTCGAGACTTGGATGGGCGTGTCCCCCTCGAAGGACTTGCGCGTTTTCATGAGTGCTGAAGCTCCTTAACTGCAAAAACCATATCCATTTCGTCCTCATGCGCCAACACCAGGTGTCCCTCCAACGAGTTAATCAGGTGCAGGTAGATGGCGGTGGTGGTGACATCGCTATGGCCCATCCGATCCCGCACGTACAGGAGTGGTTCGCCCTCGAAAGTCTTGCTCTTTCTCAGGCTCCAGAGCAAGTAAGTGGCATAGGTGTGGCGCAACATATGAGCGGTAACGTGGAACCCGACTCGCTTCGAGAGCGCGGCGAATATCGCGGTCATCGCGTCCTTGCTGTAGGGCGTACCGTTCTCGGTTAGGAACAGGGTCGGGAATTTGTCGCCCTTGGGGTTGTTGCGCTCGCGCTTCTGCCTGTGCCGCACGCTGTAGGCCCACAGGTCTTCCATAAGCCCGCAGGGCATGTCAATATCACGGGGTTTGCTGTTCTTGAGCTCTATGTTGGCCGGCTCAAGATTCATGCGAATCTTCTGGCCGGGATTCAAGTCCTTGCGGCGACTCGGGTCGAATACGTACTTTTGCGGCCAGGTGCGGCACTCGATCTGGCGCAGGCCGGTACGCACCATCAGTTCGAACATCAGCCGGTGGGTGAGGTTGGGTAGCGCGTCGTAGCAGATCGGTATCTGCTCACTGGTCAGAATTTTGATGGCACGGGCCTTCTGCTGCAGCAGGATTTCTGGCGACTGGACTTTCCCGCCCGTGGCATCGACGTGGGCAAGGAATCCGGGCTGGCGGCTGGTCTGGACGGTGACGCGATCAAAGGGAACGTGGTCGATATGCCCCTTGCGCACAGCCCATTCATAAAAGCGGGCCACGACGCGAAGGCGGTTGTTGATGGTGCTGTTCTCAAGTCCAACCGTGCCCTTCGACCAATCCCGGTAGGCTTCGATGGCGCCGGGCATCCCCGGCGCGGCGGGGTTCTTCCAGTCGAGTTTTTTCGTATAGACGTAGGCGAAGAAGTCGTAGAGTGCCCGGCCATAGACATCCCATGTCTTTGGGCTGCTAACCCTTGCGCCCTTTGCGATCACATCCCAAAGGAAGGACTGCGCGGGCTGCATGGCATCCCCGCCTTCGTTGACCAGAAGTGGAAACCCTTTGTAGCAGCGACCTTGGACGACCAGTTTGTCTGTGGCGAGAACGTACCTCATAGGACCTCTCTGAGCCACGCCACGGCCTGTTTAAAATCGAGGCAACGCAGATGCATCACCAGATCGATTGCGCCGCCCCCGCCGCGTTTGGCACGGGTGTCATAAAACTTCGGGCCGGTGCTGAGAAGTTCGAACTCACGCCCACCCACCCGCAGGTGCCAGCGGCGGGTGTGACTGTTACCTATCGGGTTAAAGGATGGGTCAGCCTTGACGTAATCGCTGATTTTGGGAAGGACATCTTCGCAGTCGATGGAGCGGTACCGCTCCAGCTCCGCAGAATCGACCCTTCCTCTCTTCGGTATAGCCATAATTTTTCCCCTCGCGCTCCCCTGGAAACCCAACCCCGCTACTCGTTTGTATTCACAAACTTGCTACTCGACTGCAAAACCACCGCCACATCAACTGTCATACCATGCCTCATGGGTTCTTTCTAGTAATACCATGAACTACTCTGATCACGTGACACCTCCGAAGACCACCCTCCAAACCGAAGAAGAAACAGAAAACAAGCCCAAGGTGCCGCAAACAAACGCGCGATAGCTATCTATTTGATAGCGATCCGGGTCAATCGTGAACTATTCCCTTTTGGCGTCTGATGGGCCGGGTTTGGCGGTTTGAAAAGGCTCCCTATTTCTCCATGGTGATTACCCTTAACTGTCAAATTCTGGACAGTTCGAGGTCACACTCGGTATTACCCTCGCATCTTCCCCTCCTGAAAACAGGGTATCTATACGTTCGCGGCGGGCACCCCACGGGAGGTTCGCCACCAAGTACCTCAACTTCCTCACCAAATAATCCACCATTCAAAGGGTTCTCAATGCAAGATCAAGAGTTTGATTACGTCGTCGTTGGCGGAGGTGCTGCCGGGTGTGTCGTGGCCAGTCGCCTGTCCGAAGACCCGGGCGTTTCGGTTTGTCTGCTCGAAGCCGGCGGGTCTGACGCCTCGGCGTTCATTCAGGCCCCCCTCGGCTTTGCTGCCACCGCCGCGCTCGGCATCAACAATTGGAATTTCAACACGACGCCCCAAGCGGGGCTGAATGGCCGCTGCGGTTTTCAACCACGCGGCAAAGTGATGGGTGGCAGCAGCTCGGTTAATGCCATGGTCTATACGCGTGGCAACCGGCTGGATTACGACAACTGGGCCGCCCAGGGAAATCCCGGCTGGTCGTATGAAGAAATCCTTCCGCTCTTCAAAAGGGCCGAGAACAGCGAGTGTTTTGGTGCCGATGCGTATCACGGGATCGGTGGCCCGCTCAACGTGAGCTATTTGCGCAGCCCAAGCCCTATCAATCAAGCCTTTCTGGAGGCCTGCGAGAAGCAAGGGCTGCCCCAGACCAAGGATTACAACGGCGCCTCGCAATTTGGCTGTTCGCCAGCGCAGGTAACCCAAAAAAATGGCGAGCGCTGTAGCGCAGCCAAAGCCTACATCACCCCCCACCTGGACCGCACCAACCTCACCGTCATCACGCAGGCCCATACCCAGCGGATTTTGCTGGAAGCCAAGCGCGCCGTCGGCGCTGAATTCTTGCGGGAAGGGCAAGTCGCCCGGGTGCGCGCCCGGCGCGAAGTCATCTTGTCTGGCGGCGCCTTTGGTTCACCACAATTGCTGATGCTTTCCGGCATTGGTCCGGCGGCCCACCTTCAGGAACACGGCATCCCCGTTGTGCAGGACTTGCCGGGGGTTGGTCAAAACCTGCATGATCACGTTACCGCAGTTCTGATCTACCGCACACAACGCAAAGAATCCACTTTTGGGTTCTCGCTTTCCGGGTTGGTTCAAATTGTCCAAAGCATCTTTGAATGGCGCAAAAAGCGAAGTGGCATCGTAACGAGCAACGTCGCAGAATCACAAGCTTTCCTGTTTGCCGACAAGACCGAAGACGCGCCAGACATCCAGTTGGCACTGTGTACCGGTATCGTTGACGATCACACCCGGAAGAACCACCTCGGGCATGGCTATACGCTGCACGTTACCCTCATGCGCCCAAAGAGCCGTGGCAGCGTCAGACTGCAAAGCGCAAACGCGAAGGACGCACCATTGATAGATCCGCAATTTTTGTCTGACCCTCGGGATATGACCAGCCTGATCAAAGGTTCACAAATCGGCTATGACATCATGCAAGAGCATGCCTTTGGCCCTTACCGCGGAAAAATGCTTTATCCATTTGAGCGCGGCAACCCGATGCAGATCGAGCAATTTTTGCGCGACCATGCGGATACCGAATACCACCCCTGCAGCACCTGCAAAATGGGTCCTTCCAGTGATCCCATGGCCGTGGTGGACTCCAGCCTGAGGGTCTATGGCATGGAAGGTCTGCGCGTCGTGGATGCATCCATCATGCCGCAGTTGGTTTCGGGCAATACGAACGCACCCACCATCATGATTGCCGAAAAGGCGGTGGACATGATTCGCGCTCCGTCTGCATCATCAAGCCTGAACCGCTAACATCCTGTCCTGCGTCATTCATTTCAAATTTCACAGAACCACCTCAAGGACATTTCATGAAACTTTATTACTCACCTGGTGCCTGTTCACTCTCAGTTCACATTGCCCTCAAGGAGTCCGGTCTGGCCTTTGAAGCTATTGCTGCCCCCACCAAGACCCACCAACTCGCTGACGGCACCGATTACTACACGATCAATCCCCTCGGTTATGTACCCCTTCTCGTGCTCGACGATGGCAGCCAGTTGCGTGAAGGCCCGGCGATTGTTCAATACATCGCTGATCAGGTCCCATCCAAGCATTTGGCGCCAGCCAACGGAACTTTTGCACGCTACAAACTGCTGGAGTGGCTTACCTTTATTGGAACCGAACTGCACAAAGGCTTCTCCCCCTTATTCACGCCAGGCATGCCAGAGGAGGCCAAGAATATGGCCAAGACACGTTTGGCCTCTCGCTTGCAATGGGTCGATGGTGAACTTGCAAAGACACCCTATCTGATGGGCGACAACTTCACGGTTGCTGATGGCTATCTTTTTACTGTCAGCAATTGGGCTCAATACGTTGGAATTGATCTATCTATTTACACAAATCTACTGGCTTTTCGCAGCCTTATCGGTTCCAGACCGAGTGTGATGGAAGCCATGAAGGCCGAGGGATTGATCAAGTGAGTTGTCAACAACAAGGCTGTGTAAAGATGTTGAACAAGCAGCCTGTTATCCACAAAATTTAATCAATTTCAAAGTTGTCCAGATTGGCATAGCAATCAAGAAGCAGGGTCACCAACAACCGTTGATATTTGTTAAGTTATTGATTAATATAAGAAAAGAATAGTTATCCACAGAAGGATGTCTCCCTTATCTACTACTACTATCTTTAAATAGCTTATTCAGAGGTACAGCTTTGTTTGGTGTCCAGCGTTTCAGTAAAAGCGCGTTGCTCATCACGCTGATTGAACTCATTGCCATTGCCGCGCCAGCTACGACCGGATTCAGGAAGCCAAAGGCAGCCAGTGGGATCCCTGCTACGTTGTAGGCAAAAGCCCAGAACAGGTTCTGGCGGATCTTGGCAACGGTGCGATTCGAGATGTCCAGTGCGGCCGCTACCAGCAAAGGATCACCGCGCATCAGTGTGATGTCTGCTGCATGCATTGCAACGTCGGTTCCGTTGCCCATCGCCATGCCAACATCCGCCGTTGCCAGAGCAGGAGCATCATTGACGCCGTCACCAACCATCGCGACAACATGTCCGCCCGTCTTCAGCGCAGCGACTCTTTTCGCTTTTTCAGCTGGCAGAATGTCGGACATAACTTCTCCTTCTTCGGGGCGCAGCCCGAGCCGGCGTGCCATGGTCTCGGCAGAACCCCGGTTGTCACCAGAAATCATCACGGTCTTGATGCCCAGAGCCCGCAGAGCCGCCAGCGCTTCTTTGGCACCAGGTTTTGGTTCATCAAAGAAAGCCAACAGGGCACACAGGACCAGACCATGTGAGGTCCGTTCGGCCATTGCCGAAACAGTGGCGCCTTGCTCATGGAGCGGGCGGGCTTTACTTTCCATCGCACTGGTGTCGATGTTCAATTCCTTCATCCAGCGCAGACTTCCGATAAGAAAGTGCCGCGACCCAAGTTCACCCTCGCTGCCCCGACCGGGTAGAGAGTGCACATTATTGGGCGTTTCGAAAATAAGTAAGCGCTCCTGCGCAAGCCGGACGACAGCGCGCGACAGAGGGTGTTCGCTGCCACTTTGCAGACTGGCCGCGATCCTCAACATTTCGTTTTCAGTCATGCCGTCCACCACCAACAGGGAAGTAAGTATTGGATGGCCCAGGGTCAAGGTGCCAGTCTTGTCAAACGCCACGATGTCCACCTTGTGCGCAAACTCCAGTGCCTGAGCGTTCTTGATCAGAATGCCGTGCTGCGCGGCTACCCCTGTGCCCGCCATGATGGCCACGGGGGTAGCTAGCCCCAAAGCACAAGGACAAGCAATGACCAGAACTGCAACCGTGTTCAGGAGCGCTTGCTCAAAGGAGTGACCTGAAAGCCACCAACCCAATAGAGTGACTAAACTTATCACTAATACGGCAGGCACAAACACCGCACTGACCTGATCCACCAAGCGCTGAATCGGCGCCTTGGCGGCTTGAGCATCTTCTACCAGGCGAATGATGCGAGCGAGTACCGTCTCGCTACCAATCGCCCTCACCAACATCACTACACGGCCGTCGCCATTGATGGAGCCGCCCGTGAGTGCTGCTTGCGCCGCAGAACCAAGGCTGGCAGATGGATATTTGTCCACTGGCAGTGGCTCACCCGTCAGCATCGATTCATCTACCTGCGTATGCCCTTCGAGCAACACACCATCCACCGGGATCCGCTCACCAGGCTTAATCACCAATCGATCACCCACCAGCAGATCGCCCACGGGGACATCCACTTCTCCGTCGGGTCCGATTAGGTGAGCTACGTCCGGGCGCAGCGCGTGCAGGGCTCGAATCGCGGAGGTGGTTTGGCGTTTGACCCGAACTTCAAGCCATTTTCCAAGCATCACCAGGGTGACAACCCAAGCGGAACCTTCAAAGTACAGGTGGACCACGGCCCCGGGGGCAGATGTCAACCATAACCACATGGACAGGGCCCAGCCGGCGGAGGTGCCAATCGAGACGAGCAAGTCCATGTTTCCGGAAAGGGCTTTGAGAGCATGCCAGCCAGCCCGGTAGAAATGCCAGCCGAGAACAAATTGAACCGGCGTGGCTAACGCAAATTGCAGCCATGCCGGCAGCATCCAGTGCCGGCCAAACAGTTCGCCCACCATCGGCAGCATCAAGGGAAGGGACAAGAGCAGACCAAAACCCACGGGAGAAAAACCCGCCCAAGGAGATGCCTGTTCGGTCGACACCGTTGCATCAGCGGCACGGGGGTCATAGCCTGCGTCCCGCACCGCACGGCGCAGCCGGGCTTGCACATCTTCACCAGGCGAAATAACAACACGTGCTGACTCAGTGGCAAGGTTGACCGTCGCCTCTTGTACGCCTGGCACCTTCTTCAACGCTTTTTCCACGCGTGCAACACAAGAGGCGCAGGTCATGCCGCCGATTCCAATATCCACTGATGTTGGGGCTGTTCGGGTCGTTGAAGCAGTATTCATGGGTTAAAGACTAAACCCTCCCACCAAGGGAAGGTCAAGTAAAAATATTATTTCTTGACCTTCCTATGATGGAAAGGTTCAGGATATGCTCTTTTGCACAGAATGGAGACTATTTATGAAACAGATCTTTACCGTCACGGGCATGACCTGTGGTCATTGTGAAAAAGCGGTAATGCGCGCAATAACCCAGACCGATCCAAAAGCCGAAGTCATCATTGACCGATCAGTCAATAAAGTGGAGGTGCAGTCTGATCGGCCGCGCGAGATGCTTGCCCAGGCGATTGCCGAGGAAGGCTACGCGGTTGCTGCATGAACCACAGTCACAAAGCAACTGATCGGCTTGGGGCGCTTGGCAGCATACTTTGGCCGGTCGCTATTGGTGCTGCCGCGCGCCTGTCTGGTGTGTCGGCCAAGATGGTTCGCCACTACGAGGCGCTCGGATTACTGCCACCCGTGGCGCGGACCGATGGCGGCTATCGCCAGTACGCCCAAGCAGACGTGCGCACCCTGCAGTTCATCAAACGTGCTCGGGAACTGGGGTTTTCTATGGCTGAAATTGCCGAACTGGTTGACCTTTGGAACAACCGCAAGCGCGCCAGTGCCAGCGTCAAACGCATTGCTCAACGCCACGTCGATGATTTGACACAGCGCATTGAAGCTATGCAGGCCATGCAACGCACGCTGGTGGTCCTGCTGGAACACTGCTGTGGCGACGAGCGCCCCGATTGCCCGATCCTGGAAGATTTGGCCGGCGCTTGCTGCCAGGTGGCGTGATGGACTTTGCGGAACACTTGGTCACGCTCTATCCGGCGTTGGTGGCGCTGCGATCCACGCTCGTCGACATGAGCCCGGCGCTGGCACCGATTCAGGCGCCGGGTGGTACGGTGCTGTTTAGCGAGAATGCGCCATGTGAGGGCTTTCCGCTCGTGCTGCAAGGGGAGATCAAGGTTTCGCGCAGTTCGGTTGATGGTCGCTCTCTGGAACTGTACCGTGTTGCGCCAGGCGAGTTGTGCCTGGTATCGTCAGCTTGCCTGTTCCGAAATCAACCCCTGTCCGCCCGTGGCGTGACCACCAAAGCCAGTTCCCTGATGCTGATTCCCCCTGACATTTTTCTGCGATGGCTGGAAACACCGGTCTTTCGCAACGAGGTGCTGGGCCTGTTTGCGGCGCGTATGGCCGACCTCACCAGTCTGATCGACGCGGTCGCTTTTTACAGGCTTGACCGACGGTTGGCTGCTGCGCTCCTGGGGCGTGGGCGGCAAATCGCGGTTACGCACCAGGCGTTAGCCGATGACCTCGGCACCGTGCGGGAAATCATTACGCGGCTGTTGCGCCGGTTCGAGCGCGAGGGCTGGGTAAGCCTCGGGCGGGAGCAAATAATTATCACGGATGAACCGGCGTTGCGTGACTTCTGTCACAGACTTGGCGCCCGATAGCGCATCCAATGCGATCTTTGATAATTTGAAGGAGTTCTACATGAAATCGAACGTCGGCGGCATGGACCGCATTCTGCGCATCGTGGTTGGCCTTGTACTGATTGGCTTGACCGCGACCGGCACTATTGGCGTTTGGGGCTGGCTCGGCGTTGTGCCGCTGGCCACGGGAGCCATCGGTTGGTGCCCACCTTACGCCATCTTTGGCTGGAATACCTGCTCGACAAAGGCCAAGAGCTGAACTGGCCTCTTCCCCTTGATGGTGCGGGCGATTGAAAGTTGCCGAACTTTACAAACTTTCTATCTACCGTCACGCAGCAGATACAGGGGGGGAGCAGACTTCAATCTGGCTGATGCCACGTTTGGAGTATCAGACTGACCTAAATATGAGGAAGTTCAAATGAAATCTGTTTTCAAACCCCTGTTGCTTGCTGCTGCTCTGGCGACCGCCGGCTTTGCTGCCTTTTCACAAACGCCCGGTGCGGGGCCTGCTGGAATGATGGGCGCTGGTGGTCCGATGCATGAAGGCATGGGCCACCCGGGCATGGGGCCGATGAATCCGGCACGGATGCAGGCCCGGATGGAGCGGCGTCAGGCCGCACTGAAAACCGCCCTCAAGCTGACGCCATCACAAGACGGCGCCTGGAGTGCCTTCACTGCGGCCATGAAGCCACCGGTCGACTTGAAGGCTAAGCGTCCGGATTTCGCCGAAATAGCCAAGCTGCCAACGCCAGAGCGGATCGACAGGATGAAGGCCTTGCACAGCCAGCATGCGGCCGACATGACAGCGGCTATGGACAAACGAGGCGAAGCTACCAAGGTGTTCTACGCTGCGTTGACGCCGGAACAGCAAAAGGTGTTTGATACGGCCACGGCGCGCCATCACGGCCCTGCTGGAACCATGGGCGGTCCCCGTGATGGCAAAGGCCCGATGCAAGCGAAACCCTGATTTCACCGGCCCGTTCCTGCGGGCCGAGTCGTTTGTGGTCAGGCCAGCATTTTTTTCAGTTCACCGCTGTCGATGAGGCTGGTCAGGTCATTGGCGCCGCCTACCAGCGTTCCCTTTACAAACACCATGGGCATGGTGGGCCATCCGGTCCAGAGTTTGAGCGCGTTACGCTGACGCCAGGTGTTGAAATAGTTGCCGTATTCCAGGTACTTGTGCGCGACTCCGGCAGCGTCCAGAGCCTTGCGGGCCTTCTTTGGAAAGGGGTTCATGCCCATTCCGACTACCACAACCGCGTGTTGAGCGACGGCGGCCTGTACTTCGCGCACAATGGCCTGCTCGTGATTGGTAATCTTGTCGCGGATGGCCGGGTGGATGTTTGACTCGTCAAGAATGGCGCGGGGCATGGCAATATCCTAAGGAATTAGAAAAGAGCATTATCCGTTCCTAGCGCCCAGACCCTACACTTGCAACACTCATGCCTACACCGTCACTCACAAACGCTGCCACAAGCTCCGTGCGCGAAGATTCAAGTATCCGTAGTGTGTCCCTGACTCGGCCCTTGCACTGGCTGATGCTCGGGTGGCAGGATATGGCATTTTGCGGGTGGATCAGCGTTGCACACGGTTTAGCACTCTTCTTTATAGGTGCAGCCGTCGTGATAGTGGCGTACCAGCAATTCTGGTGGCTGGCAGGAGCGCTCTCCGGTTTTCTGTTGGTGGCACCGGTCCTGGCGACTAGTCTGTACGCATTGAGTCGGGCACGGGAGCGCGGAGAAAGGCCCGACCTCGGTGTGGTCCTGAAGACCTGGCTGAACTGGCAAGACAGCCACTTCAACAAATGGGGTAACGACTACTGGTGCCTCTTCCAATTTGGCGCTCTGCTGGCTCTGGCTGCCACCGGTTGGGTTTTTACATCGGCAGCCCTTATCACACTGTTGGCCCCGTTGCCCGTTCAGAATCCAGGAGATTTTGTCCAACATGTCGTCTTGGCTAGAGACGGGTTGCTGTTTGAACTTTGGCTGGTCTTGGGTGGTGTGCTGGCGGCGCCAATTTTTGCGTCTACAGTGATTGCCATTCCATTGTTGCTTGACCGCCGGGTCACTTTGATGCGAGCGGTCCTTACAAGTTGGCAGGTGGTTCTGTCCAATCCGGTAGCAATGGCCGTCTGGGCATTTCTGATCATGGGTTTGACCGCTCTTGGTATGGCATCGCTCCTGTTGGGGCTAATAGCGGTTATTCCTGTACTGGGACACGCCAGTTGGCACGCCTATCGCGATTTGGTGGATGTCTCAAGCTTGGCGGAGCGGGAGTCGCCCTGATGTTTGGATATTCGGAGGAACAGATTGCCGCATTCGGTCTGACCTTCGGCGTAGGCGGCTTCATGCTCTACATGCTGTTCATCATCGGTCATCTGGCGTGGGAGTCAAAAGCCGGTAAGTTCGGAACTTTTGTCCTGTTTCTGGGTTTGGCTTTTGGCATGACCGGCTTTGCCGCCAAATATCTGATCCAGTGGTTTATCGGCATCAAGTAAGTGGCAGAACAATTTTTCTTGTGCCTCCCTCGGTTTTCTCACGAACGTCTACTTCAAAGCCAAGTTCTTCAGCCAGTTTGAGCATGCGCGTGTTGTAGTCCAGGACAGTGGCCACCAGCCTGCCTGTGCCTTGGGTGCGCAAATAGGCGATCATTTTTTTCATCAATACCAGCCCCAAACCCCTGCCTTTCAGCGCCGAGCCAACGATGACGCCAAACTCGGCCTCCATGTTGTCGGGGTCTGTGATGGCGCGGACCACACCGAGCGTCTGGTCCGGACCGTTGGTATCGGCGGCCAGCGCGACAAAGGCCATCTCACGCGCGTAATCGATTTGTACCAGTCGGGCCAGTTCGCTGCGCGCCATCGTTCGTTTGCTGTAGAACACGCGCATGCGAACGTCCTCAGGGTCGAGTTGTTGCAGAAATGCCATGTGCATCGCTTCGTCTTCCGGGCGAATCGGCCGCAGGAACAGACTTTGTCCCTGCCACTGAAGCGTTTCTTCCAGCAGTGAGGGGTACGGTCGGATGGCGAAATTTTCTGCCCCCGCAGGCTTGCTGGTGCGCAGCCGAACGCGGGCATCCTGCGCTACAACACCTTCGGCGCTGGCGATGAGGGGGTTGATGTCAAGTTCGGCAATTTCCGGTATTTCGGCCAGCAGTTGCGATAGCGCCAGCAGCACGCCATGCAACGCAGCTTGATCGACCCCTGATGTATTGCCCCAACCCTCCAGCAGACGCGCCACACGGGTGCGCGAGATCAGCGCCTTGGCCAACGGAATGTTCAAAGGTGGCAAGGCGACGGCCTCGTCATCCAGGATCTCCATGGCAGAGCCGCCCTGACCAAACACGATGACCGGACCGAAGACCGGGTCAATCCGGCTGCCGACCATCAGTTCCTGAGCCTGTCCATTCCGAGCCCCGCCAGCGGCGGCTTGTTGCGCCAGCGCCAGCGGAATATGGCAAGCCTCAAGCATCGTCTTGACTTCCATCCAGGTCAGCGTTTCCCGACCGCTGGCCAGAACGGCCTTCACCAAGGCGCGCAGGGTCTGCACATCCGCAGGACGATCCGGCAGCAATGCCGGAGGGGCTTCGGTCAGCTCAGCCTGGTTGCGCCGATATCGCGTCAACATCGAAAAGGCGCGTACCGCGTGCTCCGGCGTATCAAAATTGGCAATCCCGGCATCCTGAAAAATAGCGCGCGCCTGGGCGACAGCCCCGTCACCCAACCAGCAGCTCATCAACCGCGGTGGCACTGACTCGTGCGTTTGTGCCAGCGGTACCAGGGCGTTGGCAACGTCGGCGCTGGAAACCACGGCTGACGGTGCGTGGATAAACAACAAAGCGCCGGCGTCATGATCCGCATTGAGAATCTTCAGCGTCTGCTCATACCGCGCCACCGGGGCGTCGCCCAGGATGTCAATTGGGTTGCCATGCGACCAGCTCGACGGCAGCAGCGCATCGAGTTGGCGTCGCGTTTCGGCGCTGAGCGCTGACAATTTGACGCCAGCAGTGTCGGCAGCGTCGGCGGCAATGACACCAGCGCCGCCTCCATTGCCAAAAATCGTGAGATGGTCGCTTCGGTTGCCCCGGAATCGCGACAGCGTCTGTGCCGCCAGGAAAAGCTCTTGCAGGGTGTCGACCCGCAGCATGCCGGCTCGTGCAATCGCGGCATCAAACACTCCATCGGAACCGGCCCACGCACCCGACCCGCTCGCCGCGGCCTGATCGAATGACGGCGAGTGCCCGGCCTTCACCACGATCACCGGCTTGTTGCGCGCTGCCGCGCGCGCTGCCGACATGAATTTTCGCCCCGACTCGAAGGACTGGGCGTACAACAATATGGCCCGGGTCTTGGCGTCGCTGGCCAGATAGTCGAGCATGTCGCCAAAATCGACGTCGGCGTGCTCACCCAAGGTCACAAAATGGGAGAAGCCGATGCCCCGACCTCGCGCCCAGTCAAGCATGGCAGAGGCCAAAGCATTGGACTGGGAGACAAAAGCCAATTCTCCGGGCTGCACATCGAACGGAGCAAGACTGGCATTCAGGCCCAGATGTGGCGCCAGCAGGCCAATGCAATCGGGCCCCAGTATTCGCAGCAGGCGGCCCTGTGCCGCCTTCAACATGGCGTGTTTCTGCGCCTGATCCATGCCCGCCGTCATAACCACGGCGGCGTGTGTACCCAACTTGGCGAGCTCCTGGATCAGCGCCGGCACGGTCGCTGGCGGAGTGCAAATGACCGCTAGCGCGGGTACCGATGGCAGGTCCGATGCGCGGGCCAGCACCGGATGAGTGCCCAGCATTCTATATTTCGGGTTGACGGCGTACAACGCGCCCTGGTAGTTGCCCGAACTCAGGTTGTGCCAGACTGCGGCACCGATGCTGCCAACACGCGCCGAGGCACCGATGACCGCGATCGAGGGCGGATCAAACAGTGAGTCGAGGTTGCGTATGCTCACGTTTCAAACCCAAGCGCCATCAACCGAAGGGCCGAACTCCGATCAGCATACCATGCAGCCACAGCGCGAACGCGAGCCATGCGCCCAGCCCCACGACTACTGTGATGGCAGTGGCACCTGCATTGCCGCGCCGGTATTGAATGTTGCCAGACCGATCGCGCCGGCGGGCCGCCGTGAAGTCGAAAACTGACCACAACAGAAACGAGCCGAACAGCAGCACGTGCGCCAGGTTGCCATTGGCCAGCAAATGTGCCAGCGCCCACACCTTGACTGCCAGAACCATCGGATGGTGAAGGCGTGCCTTGATGGCGTTGCCCGGAACGTAAGCGGAAGCCAGCAGGACAAAAGAACCCAGAGTCAACAGCGCAGCCAGATGGCGCATAGCCGCTGGCGGGTTCCATAGCTGCACTGGCTGCTGCCGCGCCACACCAAAGCCCCAAACCAGTAGGCCCAAGCCAAGCAGCGACACCACTGAATAAATTCCTTTCCAGGGCAACTCACCATAGCGAACAACGGTTTGTGTGCGCCACCCATCGGCCACGATGCGAATGGAGTGCACGCCAAGAAAGACGAGCAGGCCGAGAATGAGATAAGTCATTGGAAACTCCAAACAGAATCGAAAGATGGCTCGACTATAGTCCGGACCCATTACCCGGAGGTTGATCGGGGTGACGCCTATTGCAATGCAGAACAATTTGTTTACACTGCACGTTCAACATCACCCCACAAACTGGAGCCATTATGAAACCCGTTCAAGACCTCATAAAGGGACGCGATTCAACGGTTTTTCAGGTCAACCCGTCAATGACCGTCTTTGAAGCATTGAAATTGCTGGCCGAACACGAGGTTGGCGCCATGGTGGTCATGGACCAGGGCAAGCTGGTCGGCGTGGTGTCGGAACGTGATTACACGCGCAAGGTTGCCTTGCAGGGCAAAAATTCCAGAGAAACCAAGGTCGCAGAAATCATGACGCGCGCGGTCGTCACGGTGACGCCGGCCACCGGCACGCTGGCCTGCATGGCGCTGATGAGTCAGAAGAAGATCCGGCATCTGCCGGTGCTGGATGGATCGGCCGTGCTTGGGATGATTTCGATACGAGACATCATGAACGACATCATTGCCGGTCAAGAGCAGACCATTTCGCAGTTGACGAGTTACATCAACAGTTAGACGTCAATATTGCCGGCGCGCAAGGCATTGGTTTCAATGAAGTCGCGGCGCGGCTCGACTTCGTCGCCCATCAGCATGGTGAATACACGATCGGCCTCGATCGTGTCATCGATCTGTACGCGTAGCAAACGGCGCACGGTTGGGTCCATGGTGGTTTCCCACAACTGCGCCGGATTCATTTCGCCGAGACCTTTGTAGCGCTGGCGCGCGGTGGCGTGTTCGGCCTGCGCGATCAGCCAGGCCATCGCTTCGCGGAAGTCACTTACTTTTTCCTCTTTCTGGCGCTCACCCTCACCGCGCATGACCTTGGCGCCATCACTGAGCAGCCCCTTGAAGGTGTTGGCCGATTCGGCCAACGCGGCGTAGTCGGAGCCATGGACAAAGTCCTGCGTCAGGACGCTGCTCTTGATGTTGCCATGGTGTCGGCGGTTGATGCGCAGAATGGGCTTGTCGGTGCGCACGTCAAACTCGCCGATCACCTCTGCGTCCGGAAGTCTGGCTTGCAGTGCAGCGGCGGAAAGCCTGGCATCGGCCAGCGTGTCCAGATTCAGTGCCACGCCGTCAGCCACTGAGCGCAGGGCTTCGGCGTCCATGAAGTTACGCAGCCGTGCAATGACGCCTTGCGCCACCTGGTGCTTGCGCGCCAGTTCGGCCAGAGTGTCCCCAGCGAGCAGGGTGCCGGCATCGCCGCCGGTATGCACCGACGCGTTGACCAGCGCAATGCGCAACAGAAAACTGTCGAGTGCGCTGCCGTCCTTCAGGTAGAGCTCCTCCTTGCCGGCTTTGACCTTGTACAGCGGCGGTTGCGCGATATAGATGTGACCACGTTCCACCAGTTCTGGCATCTGGCGGTAGAAAAAGGTCAGCAGCAGTGTGCGGATGTGGGCGCCGTCAACATCGGCGTCGGTCATGATGATGATGCGGTGGTAGCGCAGCTTGGCAACGTTGAAGTCGTCATTGCCCGTGCTACCGCCAGCCTTGCCGATACCGGTGCCAAGGGCGGTAATGAGGGTCAGGATTTCGTTGCTGGTCAGGAGCTTTTCGTAGCGTGCCTTTTCCACGTTCAGGATTTTGCCGCGCAAGGGCAAAATCGCCTGGAACTTGCGATCTCGACCCTGCTTGGCCGAGCCGCCGGCAGAGTCACCCTCGACGATGTAGATCTCGCACAGCGCGGGATCTTTTTCCTGGCAATCGGCCAGCTTGCCGGGCAGGCCCATGCCGTCGAGCACGCCCTTGCGGCGCGTCATGTCGCGCGCTTTGCGCGCCGCTTCGCGAGCCCGGGCCGCCTCGATGATTTTGCCAACGATGATTTTCGCGTCAACCGGTCGCTCCTGCAGGTAGTCGTACAGCAGCTTGCTAACGATGTCTTCCACCGGGCCGCGCACTTCAGAGCTCACCAGCTTGTCCTTGGTCTGACTGCTGAACTTGGGTTCGGGAACCTTCACCGACAGGACACAGGTCAGGCCTTCTCGCATATCGTCGCCAGAAACCTCAACCTTGGCTTTCTTGGCCAGTTCGTTGTCGTCAATGTATTTGTTGATGACGCGGGTCATGGCTGCGCGCAGGCCGGTCAGGTGGGTGCCGCCATCGCGTTGCGGAATGTTGTTGGTAAAGCAGAGCACCTGTTCGTTGTAGCCGCTGTTCCACTGCATTGCTACCTCGACACCGATGTTGGTGTTCTGATCGCTTTGGCGGTCTCCCATGGCGTGGAAGATATTCGGGTTGAGGACCGTCTTGCCCTTGTTGATGAAGTTGACAAAGCCGCGCACGCCGCCGGCGCCGGAAAAGTCGTCTTCCTTGCCAGTGCGCTCGTCTTTCAACCGGATGCGAACACCGTTGTTCAGAAAGCTCAGTTCGCGCAGACGCTTGCTCAGGATTTCGTAATGGAAGTCGTTGTTCTGCTGAAAGATGTCGGTGTCGGGCAGGAAGTGGACCTCGGTGCCGCGCTTCTCCGTTTCGCCGATGACTTTCATGGGCGAGATGTCGACGCCGTTCACGGACTCGGTGATGCGATTTTGCACAAAGCCCTTGCTGAACTCCATTACGTGCACCTTGCCGTCGCGCCGGATCGTCAGGCGCAGCATCTTTGACAGGGCATTGACGCAACTCACGCCGACGCCGTGCAAACCGCCCGAGACTTTGTAGCTGTTCTGGTTGAACTTGCCGCCCGCGTGCAGTTCGGTCAGGGAGATTTCGGCAGCAGACCGTTTGGGCTCGTGCTTGTCGTCCATCTTGACGCCGGTGGGAATGCCGCGACCATTGTCGACCACACTGACCGAATTATCCGAGTGGATAGTGACCAATATATCGTCGCAGTGGCCAGCCAAGGACTCATCGATGGAGTTGTCAACAACCTCAAAAACAAGGTGATGCAGTCCCGTGCCGTCGGATGTGTCGCCAATGTACATGCCGGGGCGTTTGCGAACGGCCTCCAAGCCTTCCAGAATCTGGATGGAGTCTTCGCCGTAGGCCTCTGACGCCCCAGCCTGGTTGGCATCTATCGTGGGTTGAAAGTTGGAACTGTCGGCGCTTCCGCCGCCTGTATGAACGGTGCTTTGGCCATTCTCGTGGCTCTGTGCTGGCTTGTTTTCTTCGGTCATCAATAATCTTTGGTCGGTTGAGGTCAATACCTGCTTCAAATTCTCATTGGCATGACAACGTATTTGAAGGTGTTGTTGTCCGGGATGGTGAAAAGGGCCGAACTGTTGCTGTCAGACAGTTCCAGTTTGACCATTTCCTGTGTCATGTTAGCGAGCGCGTCTATCAGGTAGGTCACATTGAAGCCGATCTCGATGCTGTCCCCGTTGTAATCGATGTCCAACTCATCGACGGCCTCTTCCTGCTCGGCATTGTTGGATGCGACGCGCAGGCTACCGGGATCAATGTTCAGACGCACGCCCTTGAATTTCTCGCTGGTCAGGATGGCAGTACGCTGCAAGGTTGCGAGCAAAGGCAGCCTGCCCAGTGTGATGCTGTTCTTGTGGTTTTTCGGAATGACCCGGTTGTAGTCAGGGAACTTTCCTTCGACCAGCTTGCTGACAAACTCCATGCCGTCAAAGCTGAACTTGGCCTGATTGTTGGCAAACTGCATTTCTATGGCGCCCTGTGCGTTCGATAGCAGGCGCTGCAATTCAATGACGGTCTTGCGTGGCAAGATCACCTCCTGCTTGGGAACATCAACATCCAGCGTGGCAGAGGCGTAGGCGAGCCGGTGGCCATCCGTGGCCACAAGGCTTAGCTGCTTGCCTTCGGCGACAAACAGGATGCCATTGAGGTAATAGCGTATGTCGTGTACCGCCATGGCGAACGAAACCTGCGTAAGCAGATCTTTCAAGGTCTTTTGCGGTACGCTAAAGACCGGGCCAAAACTGGCAGCTTCCTGTACCAGGGGGAAATCTTCCGCCGCCATGGTCTGCAGCGTGAACTTGCTCTTTCCGCCACGCAGGATGAGCTTGGCCGCGCTTGATTCCAGCGACACCGTTTGATCCGCCGGCATGGTGCGAAGAATGTCGATCAGCTTGCGCGCGCCCACTGTCGTCGCGAAGTCACCGGCATCGCCGGCAAGTTCGGCGCTGGTGCGGATTTGAATCTCCAGATCGCTGGTAGTCAGCTGCAAGGCAGAGCCGGATTTTCGAATCAGCACGTTGGCCAGGATTGGCAAAGTGTGCCTGCGCTCAACAATACCCGCGACGGATTGCAATACTGCCAGGACTTTGTCTTGAGTGGCTTTCAGAACGATCATGTCAACCTCTATTATTGGTAGCGGTAATTCAAATTGGTGAACAATAAAAGGCGTGTATTTGCCAAATACCGCCATTTTCCCATTTTTATTCTTTCACTTAACCCTTGAGCGTCTGTTCCAGTACATGAAGTTGCTGGTTCAGTTCGGTCATCTGTTGTCGTTCGCCACCAATTTTTCGCACGGCGTGCAAAACGGTCGTGTGGTCGCGCCCACCAAAGAGCTCGCCAATCTCAGGCAGACTCTTCTGTGTCAACTCCTTGGCCAGGTACATCGCGATTTGCCGAGGTCGCGCGATGCTTGCTGGACGTTTCTTGGAATACATGTCGGCGATCTTTATCTTGTAGTAATCGGCTACCGTTTTCTGGATGTTTTCCACCGAGATCTGGCGGTTCTGAATTGACAACAGGTCGCGCAGTGCTTCGCGCGCCAACAGGATGGAGATTTCTTTCTGGTTGAAGCGGGAATACGCCAGGATCTTTCGCAAGGCGCCTTCGAGCTCACGCACATTCGATCGGACGTTCTTGGCCACAAAAAAGGCGACCTCTTCAGGCATTTCGATGCCTTCAACCCGCGCTTTGTTGATCAGGATCGCCACCCGCATCTCCAATTCGGGCGGCTCAATGGCCACCGTCAGACCGGAGTCAAAGCGCGACACCAGGCGCTCGTGAATATCTGCCAGACCCTTGGGGTAGGTGTCGCTGGTCATGACAATGTGCGACTTCTTTGCCAGCAACGCTTCGAACGCGTTGAAAAACTCTTCCTGCGTGCGTTCCTTGTTGGCGAAGAACTGAACGTCATCGATCAGCAGCAGATCGAGTGAGTGGTAGCGCTCCTTGAATTCGTCAAACGTCTTGCGCTGATAGGCCTTGACCACATCGGAGACAAACTGCTCTGCGTGGATGTAGAGAACTTTGGCTGCGGGTTTGTCGTTCAGCAATCGGTTGCCTACCGCGTGCATCAAGTGGGTCTTGCCCAGGCCCACGCCGCCATAGATAAAAAGTGGGTTGTACAGATGGCCCGGCATCCCTGCGACATGCATCGCCGCGGCTCTTGCCATTCGGTTCGCCGCCCCCTCAACCAAAGTGTCGAAGGTCAATGACGTGTTGAGTCGATTCTTGAGGCTGCCCGGGCTTCGCTCCTCGCCCATCTCGTTGGTTTCTTCCATCGCGATTGGTTCTACCGATCGCTGAATAGAACTATTCCTGGCGATGACTTCTCGAGGAGCAAGCGCTAACTCCATTTGAATGGGCTGGCCCGAAAACCTGCTCAACAAACTGGAAATCCGGCCACTGTACTGAGCCCTGATCCAATCCAGCTTGAACCGGTTAGCAACAAAAATCGTGACCTTGGTCAGGTCATTTGCGACTTCAGCTGAGAGTGGCTTTATCCAAGTGTTGAACTGCTGTTCAGGGAGCTCCTGGGCCAGTTGGTCGACGCAACTTTGCCAGAGATTCTGGCCGGCGCCGTGCCCTTGGAAGCCAGACTCGCCGGCGTATGGTCCCTCTGTCATTGGTTGCACCAGGCTCTGTGGATAGTTTTCATTTGTGGCGCTGGGAATTGTAGATTATTAAAGTTTTATCCACAAGCTTGGGAAGACGGCGCAAAGTTCCAGTGGTACAGGCTGTATGCAATGTAAGGTATTGCCGGAGTTGGGAAAGTTTGCGATAATCTAGGGTTACCCTGCCTTCGTTGGGCACGACAAGACGGTGACTTGCTGCAAGTTTGGTGGCGGGCTGTCGTTGATCACTTTAGGATTTTCCATATGAAACGCACTTACCAACCTTCCAAGATTCGCCGCGCCCGTACCCACGGCTTCCTGGTACGCATGAAGACTCGTGGTGGCCGGGCCGTGATCAACGCCCGCCGCGCAAAGGGTCGCAAACGTCTGGCCGTCTGATTTCAGCGGTCGGCGTAGCGCGTAGCTGAATAGCTGTTGTGGCGCCACTTTCAAAGTGCAGCGACTGAAAACGCGAAGCCAGTTTCAGGCTGTCTTGGCTGGGGGCACCGTAGCTCGCACCGCCCATTTCGCACTGCACCGTGCTGGCTTGGTTCTCGGTCGCACCGAGTCCGGTGCCGATGGAGCCACCGGGCTACCCGATCCAGCGCAAACTGGACTGAGTGATGTCGCGATGGGAGCCATGGTGCCTAAGCGTTGGGCCAAACGGGCAGTTACACGAAATACGATCAAGCGACAGATTTACAGTGTCGGCGCGGAATTTGAGGCTATCCTTTGCGTTGCGGCCCATGTAGTGCGTCTGCGGACGAGTTTTGACAAGACACAGTTTCCAAGTGCCACTTCCGATATGCTCAAGACTGCCGTGCGCTGCGAGTTGCAGCAACTGTTTACAGACGCTGCCGTGCGTACGCCGGGCAACGTTCAGGGTACGCGCCCATGATCAGGGCACTGTTGCTGGGGCTGGTCAAGGCCTACCGCCTGTTGCTTAGTCCCTGGCTGGGCTCATCCTGCCGGTTCGAGCCGACTTGCTCCCTGTATTCTGTTCAGGCTTTAGAGCTGCACGGCGCAGCCGTTGGCACCTACCTGACCTTGGCTCGGCTTGGTCGTTGCCATCCTTGGTGTCTGGGCGGGCCTGATCCTGTTCCGACCGAAAAACCCCGGCTCTTTACCCAGCTGTTTCCCTCCCCCACTCAAAAGAAGTCTTCATGAACGATATTCGCCGCACCATTTTGTGGGTGATTTTTGGCTTTTCCATGGTTTTGCTGTGGGACCAATGGCAGGTTTACAACGGTCACAAGGCAACCTTTTTCCCGGGAGCCAACAAGACCGCTGCAACGCCCGCCCCTGCCGCACCGGCCTCCGGTGTGCCGACGCTGGCGTCCACCAGCAGCACCGTGGCGCCCGCTGCGCTGGTGCCCGGAGCCACCGCCCCGGCTGCGCCAGTGGCGAACGCGTCCAGACCCCGGGAACGCGTGCTTGTGACGACTGACGTGTTGAAGCTGACCTTTGACACCGAAGGTGGCTCGATGGTGCAAACCGAGTTTCTTAAACACGCAGATATGACCGACAAGACAAAGAAAACCGTCTTGCTCGATGAAAACAAGGAACGCACCTATGTGGCGCAATCGGGCTTGATCGCTGGAGCGGCGGGTGGGGCCTTCCCAACCCACAAGACGATCATGAACGTCGTGCCAGGTGAACGCAATCTGAAGGGTGATGCCAAAGAAGTGGTGCTTCGGTTTGAGTCCCCCGAGGTCGGCGGTGTGAAGTTGCAAAAAACCTTCACGCTGAGCCGCGGCGCTTACGCGGTTGCGGTCAAGCACGAGGTGATCAACGTAGGCGCTGTAGCCGTGTCACCGCAACTCTACCTGCAGTTGGTCCGGGACGGCAACAAGCCTGTTGGCGAATCCTCTTTCTATTCCACATTCACTGGTCCAGCGGTCTATACCGAGGCCAAGAAATACGAGAAGGTAGAGTTTGCTGATATTGAAAAGAACAAGGTTGACATCGAAAAGACGGCGGAAAACGGCTATGTGGCGATGGTGCAGCACTATTTCGCCAGCGCCTGGCTGCTCGGCGATGGCATCAAACGCGACCTGTTCATGCGAAAGGTCGACACCAATCTGTATGCAGTGGGCATGATTACGGCCCTGAACGATATTGCACCGGGGGGCAGTAAAACCCTGGAAGCCAAGTTCTTCGCTGGTCCGCAAGAAGAAAAAGTGCTGGAGTCGCTTGCCCCCGGCCTCGAACTGGTAAAGGATTACGGCTGGCTCACGATTCTGGCCAAACCACTCTACTGGCTGCTGGACAAGATACAAAGTTTTATTGGTAATTGGGGTTGGTCGATCATGGCGCTGGTCCTTTTGCTGAAGGCCGCGTTTTACTGGCTCAATGCCAAGGCCTATGCCAGCATGGCGAAGATGAAGGCCGTTAACCCCAAAGTGACCGAAATGCGCGAGCGTCTGAAGGACAACCCGCAACAAATGCAGCAGGAAATGATGCGAATTTATCGGGAAGAAAAGGTCAACCCGATGGGAGGCTGCTTCCCCATCATGATCCAGATCCCGGTCTTTATCGCTCTGTATTGGGTGCTCCTGTCCAGCGTCGAGATGCGCAATGCGCCCTGGGTGATGTGGATTCACGATCTGTCGTCGCCGGACCCCTATTACATTCTGCCTATCGTCATGACGCTGACCACGGTGCTGCAAACCGCGCTCAATCCGGCGCCACCGGACCCGATGCAAGCCAAGATGATGTGGTTCATGCCGCTCGCTTTCAGCGTCATGTTCTTCTTTTTCCCGGCTGGTTTGGTGCTGTACTGGATCACCAACAATGTGTTGTCGATCGCGCAGCAGTGGGTTATCAATACCCGCATGGGTGTGCCACCCCAATTCAACCTGCCAAAGTTCTGAGTCCCAGCGTGTTGGCGCGTCACCAGGATCCGATTGCGGCCATCGCCACCGCAGCCGGCCGGGGCGCGGTTGGCATTGTGCGGGTCAGCGGCAAGCAGCTTGAGCCCCTGGCGCAGGCGGTCTGCGGACGGCAACTGCAGCCGCGTCAGGCCAGCTACGGGGCCTTTCTCGATTCGGCTGGCCAGGCAATAGATTTCGGCCTGGCGATTTACTTTCCCGCCCCCCATTCCTTCACGGGTGAGGATGTGCTGGAGTTGCAGGCGCACGGCGGCCCAGTGGTTCTACAGCTCTTGTTGTCCAGTGTGATTGAAGTCGGAGCGCAGATCGTTGACAGCGGTAAGCAGCCGACGCTGGCCGGTTTGCGGGTCGCACAACCGGGTGAATTTTCCGAACGCGCCTTCCTCAATGGCAAGATCGATCTGGCCCAAGCCGAGGCGATTGCGGATTTGATAGACGCCAGTACCGAGGCCGCTGCTCGCAGTGCCAGTCGATCCCTTTCAGGCGCGTTCTCGGGCGAGATCAATACGCTGCGGGATCGCTTGATCCAGTTGCGCATGTTGGTCGAGGCAACGCTGGATTTTCCGGAAGAAGAAATCGATTTTTTGCGTAAGGCCGACGCCCTCGGCCAATTGACAGGTTTGCAGGAAACGGTGAAAACCGTCCTGCAAAGCGCGCGCCAGGGGGCGCTCTTGCGTGAAGGCATCCGCGTGGTTATCGCGGGGCAGCCCAATGCAGGAAAGTCGTCCTTGCTGAATGCTCTGGCCGGCGCCGAATTGGCGATTGTTACTCCGGTTGCCGGAACCACGCGCGACAAAGTACAGCAAACGATTCAGATCGAAGGGGTGCCTGTCCACGTGATTGACACAGCAGGTCTGCGCGAGAGCAACGATGAAGTCGAGAAAGTAGGCATCACACATGCCTGGGACGCCATCAAAACGGCCGATGTGGTTCTATTCCTGCATGACCTGACGCGCTCTGACAATGCGGCTTACCGCGCCGATGATGCTGCCATTGCTGGCTTGCTGGCTGAAGAACTGCCGGGCAGAACACCTGTCATTGACATCTGGAACAAGGTCGATGCGGTCAACAAACCGGGTCACCAGCCAGGTCTGAACTTGTCTGCGAAAACGGGACTCGGGCTCGATGCCTTGCGCTGCGAGTTGCTGGCCCTGGCCGGCTGGCAATCTGCACCTGAGGGCGTCTACATTTCGCGGCAGCGGCACCTGCAGGCATTGCAGCGCGTGCAGGATCACTTGATGCATGCGCACACGCATCTGCTGGATCACGCGGGCTCGCTCGATCTGCTGGCAGAAGAACTTCGCCTGGCGCAAAACGCCTTGAGTGAAATTACCGGTGAATTTACTTCCGACGATCTCCTGGGTACGATCTTCTCCAATTTCTGTATTGGGAAATAGACGGGGGCTCAGTGCCCGGAAAAGTTGATCAAGGTAAATAGCGGCAAACCAGAAGCACGCAGCTTGCCGGAGCCACCAAGCTCTGGCAAATCCACAATAGCCGCACCCTCCATGACTCGGGCACCGAGTTTTTCGAGCAATTTCTTGCCCGCCATCATGGTGCCACCGGTGGCGATCAGGTCGTCAATCAACAACACGCGGTCACCCTGCTTGACGGCGTCTGTATGCAGTTCAACGGTTGCGCTGCCGTACTCCAGCTCGTACGTTTCTTCCACGGTTGTGAATGGCAGCTTTCCCTTCTTGCGGATCGGAACGAAGCCGACGTTCAATTCGTAAGCCACGACCGCGCCCAGAATGAAGCCGCGCGCGTCCAGCCCTGCTACCACGTCAGGGCGCATGTCCGGCCCCATGTAGCGATGCACAAAGGCATCAATCAACACGCGAAATACCTTGGCCTCCTGCAGCAGTGGTGTGATGTCGCGAAACTGAACACCCGGCGCGGGCCAATCCGGCACCGTACGAATGTGGTCTCTGAGGTATTGATTGACGCTGAGGTTTTGCATAACGCATCGATGAAGGGTTGAGTCTGTATTGTGCCTTGCGTCCTTGTCGCTCAGAGACGTCGGTTCAGCCCAGCAGCAGTCTTTGCTCCGCCAGCAGCAGCGATTCGGTCTTGCCTGACAAAACCAGTGTATCGCCATCTTCAATCGCAGGATCCTGCATGACCGATATCACTTTGCCGCCGCTGCGGCGCAGACTGACGATGTGGACCTCCATCGCTAGCTCTGTCAGATGGCTCAGCTGCTTGCCGATACAGGCAGCGCCTGGCGGCAGTGTCAAGGATGTCAGGCGTTCCTGATGCAGTTCATCGGCCGAGTTGTCATCGGCACCATGGAAAAAGCCGCGCAGCAGGTTGTAACGGGCATCACGCTGACCTTGAACGATGCGCAGCACGCGTCGCATCGGCACACCAACCAGGGCTAGCGCATGACTGGCCAGCATCAGCGAACCCTCAATAGCTTCAGGCACTACTTCGGTGGCCCCAGCCTGCTGCAGCGCTTCAAGATCATGGTCATCCTGTGTGCGAACGATAACGGGCACTTTTGGCGCGTGGGCGCGCACATGCGCCAGCACCTTCATGGCGGCCGGAACTTCCAGGTAAGTGATGACAACGGCACTGGCGCGAGCCAGGCCTGCCGCCATCAGGGCTTGCAGGCGTGCGGCGTCACCGAACACGACCGAATCACCCGCCGCCGCTGCCTGACGCACGCGATCCGGATCCAGGTCCAGCGCCATGTAGGGAATGCCCTCAAGCTCAAGCATGCGCGCCAGGTTTTGCCCGCAACGACCAAAGCCGCAGATGATCACGTGCTTGTTGACATTGATTGACTTGCGGGCAATGGTGGTCATTTGCAGTGACTGCTGCAGCCATTCGCTGCTGACCAGCTTCATCACCAGCTGGTTGCTGTACAGGATGATGAAGGGCGTTGCCAGCATTGACAGCACCATGCTCGCCAGGATCGGATTCAGCAGTGCGGGCGGCACCAGCGCGTTGCTTTGCGCCAGTGTCAGCAGCACAAATCCGAATTCCCCAGCCTGTGCCAGGTACAGCCCGGTGCGCATCGATACGCCTGTGGTGGCACCCAGCGCGCGCGCCAGCCCGGTAACCACGGCAGCTTTGAACAGCACTGGCAGCGTGACCAGCAACAGCACCAGCGGCCAGCGTTCCAGAACCAGGCGCCAGTCAAGCATCATTCCAATGCTGATGAAGAACAGCCCCAACAAGACATCATGAAACGGCCGGATATCCGTTTCCACCTGCTGTTTGAACTGGGTCTCCGAGATCAGCATGCCGGCAATAAAGGCGCCCAGCGCCAGACTCAAGCCGGCCAACTCCGTTAGCCAGGCCAGGCCCAAGGTAATCAAGAGCAAATTGAGCACGAACAGTTCTTCGCTCTTGCGTCGTGCCACCAAAGTTAGCCACCATCGGATCACATGGGGGCCACCAACCAGCAGCAGGGTGATCAGGAGCGCAGCTTTCAGCGCGGCCACCCATAGCGTGTTGAAAAGTGCTTCACCCGTAGTCCCGAGTGCCGGGATCAAGACCAGCAAGGGAACCACAGCCAGATCCTGAAACAGCAGTACGCCCATGACACGCTTGCCGTGTTCAGACTCCATCTCCAGCCGCTCGGTCATCAGCTTCACCACAATGGCTGTGCTGCTCATGGCCAGCGCGCTGGACAAGGCCAATGCGGTTTGCCAACTCATGCCCCACAGCTTCGGGGCCAGAAAGGCCAGGGCCAAGGCTGCAGCCGTGGCGCCAAGCATGGTCAGCAGCACCTGGAAGAAGCCGAGTCCAAACACATGGTTGCGCATGGCGCGCAGCTTGGCCAGATTGAACTCCAGCCCAATGACAAACATCAGAAAGACAACACCGAATTCACCAAGGTGGCGCACGCCATCGGCGTTCTTGGCGACGGCCAGTGCATTGGGTCCAATGACAACACCGACGGCCAGGTAGCCCAGCATTGGGGGCAGCTTGAAAGACCGGCACACAACCACTCCCAGCACAGCTGCCAGCAGGTACAGGAGCGTGAGTTGAAGCGGGCTCATGGCCCGGATACTAGCAAGTCGCGCGCTGCTCTATAAAATGAACGCATGACAAGCCAACACACCACGCCCCGAAACAGTCAGGCAGAGCAGGCCATTCGATTGGCGCGCGAGACACTGGACATCGAGGCTGCCGCTGTGCTTGGTCTGAAGCAGCATCTTGATCAGTCGTTTGCGCACGCCGTCGAGATGATGTTGCGTGTCAGCGGTCGGGTGGTTGTCATGGGCATGGGCAAGAGCGGTCATATCGGACGCAAGATTGCCGCCACACTCGCTTCCACTGGAACGCCGGCTATGTTCGTCCATCCGGCTGAAGCCAGCCATGGTGACCTGGGCATGATCAAGCCCGTCGATCTTGTGCTCGCGATCTCGAACAGCGGGGAGTCAGAAGAGTTGACGGCTATTCTGCCCGTGCTCAAGCGCATGGGTGCGCCGCTGATTGCCATGACCGGCAAAGCCGAATCTACATTGGCCCGTCATGCCGACATCTTTCTGGACTGCGCTGTCGAGAAGGAGGCCTGCCCGCTCAATCTGGCACCCACCGCAAGCACCACAGCGCAGCTTGCGCTCGGTGACGCACTGGCGGTTGCCTTGCTCGATGCACGCGGCTTCAAGGCGGAAGATTTTGCCCGGTCCCACCCAGGTGGCGCACTTGGGCGCAAGTTGCTGACCCATGTCAGCGATGTGATGCGTTCGGGCGATGCGGTTCCCCGAGTCGCGCCGCAAGCCAGTTTCAGCGAGTTGATGCGCGAGATGAGTAGCAAGGGTCTGGGAGCCACCGCCATTGTGGATGGCGACGAGCAGGTGCTGGGCATTTTTACCGATGGCGATTTGCGTCGATTGGTCGAGAAAGGGATCGACTTGCGCGACACGACGGCGCAGCAGGTCATGCACCCCAAACCCAGCACGGTCGCACGTGATGCGCTTGCTGTGGAGGCGGCCGAAATGATGGAACATCGTTGCATTACCAGTGTGTTGGTGGTTGATGCGGCCGGGCGCTTGTGTGGCGCTCTCAACAGCAACGACCTGATGCGGGCCAAGGTGATATGACGCCCAGGCTCAATTTCCCGCCAGAACTCCTGCTTCAGGCGCAAGGCATCAAGCTGGTCTTTTTCGATGTGGATGGCGTGCTGACGGATGGCGGCCTTTATTTTGGCGAGACCGGCGAAACAATCAAGCGCTTTCATACGCTGGACGGGCATGGGCTGAAACTGCTTCAACGCGCCGGCATTGTGCCGGCGGTCATCACCGGGCGTGACTCCAAGCCACTGCGTTTGCGCCTTGCGGCGCTCGGTATTGAGCACGTGCACTATGGGATAGACGACAAGCGGCTGGCTGCCGAGGAAACTCTGAAGACCCTGGGGCTGGACTGGAGTCAGGCAGCCGCCATGGGGGACGACTGGCCTGACCTGCCTGTGATGCAGCGCTGTGCTCTTTCTTGTGCTCCGCCTAATGCGCACCTCGAGGTAAGGGAAGTCGCACATCATGTGACGCAGACACCTGGCGGATGTGGTGCTGTCCGGGAGTTTTGCGACCTGCTGCTGGTCGCCAGTGGCAAGTATGCGGCGCTGTTGCAGGAAGCGGTGCAGTGATCAATTTCCTGCGCAACGCATGGCAGCAGTTGTCGCTCTACCTGCCGGTGGTCCTGATGGGCCTGCTCGCTTTCGGGACTTACTGGCTGGTTCGCAGCACGCCCCAACCCATGCCCGCCGATGCACCTGCGCGGGCCCGCCACGAAGCGGACTATTTCCTGCGCAAGTTTTCTGTCAAGACCTTTGACGATGCGGGACATCTGAAAAGCGAAGTGGTCGGAACCGATGCGCGTCACTTCCCCGACACCGACACATTGGAAATTGACTTTGTCCGAATCCGCTCGTTTGGCGCGGGAGGTCACTTGACCACGGCCACGGCCAAGCGCGCTGTGACGAATGCTGATGCTTCCGAAGTGCAGCTGTATGGCGACGCTCACGTCGTGCGCGAAGCGCTGGTTGACGCCGCCGGCAACTCGCAACCGCGCGGTGAATTTCGCGGCGAGTTCTTGCACGCCTTCTTGAAAGCTGAGCGCATCAAGTCGCACAAACCGGTGGAATTGATCCGCGGCAACGATAGCTTCACCGCAGACAGCCTCGATTTCGACAATGTCGAGCGGGTGCTGCAGCTTAAGGGGCGCGTCAAGGGTACCTTGTTGCCGGGCGCGATTCAGTAGGTCAAACCGGGTGCTCCCATGTCCAGACTGGTATTCATCACCGGCGCTTCCAGTGGAATTGGTCAGGCGCTGGCATGGCAGTTTTACCAGGCAGGGTATTCCTTGGCGCTGGTGGCGCGCCGAACCGCCCAAATTCAGTCCTGGATTGACGAACGACACATAGCGCCAGAGCGCTGTCAAATTTACGGTGCTGACGTATCGATAGCAGACAGGATCGTGGCCGCCGGGCAGGATTGCCTCGAGCGTCAGGGCCTGCCCGATGTCGTGATCGCCTGCGCCGGAATCAGCGTTGGTGTGGATACGGCTGAGCCCCAGGATATCGAGATCATCGCCAGAACTTTCGCCATCAACAATACAGGAACGGCCGCGACTTTTCACCCCTTTGTGCGCGCTATGGTCAAGCGCGGCTCTGGTGTCCTGGTCGGAATCAGCAGCGTCAACGGTATTCGGGGGTTTCCCGGTCATGGTGCAAACTGTCCGAGCAAGGCCGCCATGATCAGTTATTGTGAGTGCCTGCGGGGCGACTTGCGTGGCACCGGTGTCAAGGTGGTGACCCTCTGCCCGGGCTACATCGACACCCCATTGACGCAGAAGAATACTTACAGCATGCCGTTCTTGATGCAGGCCGACAAGTTCGCCGCCAAGGCATGGCGAGCAATAGAAGCGGGTGCCAGTTACCGCGTGATCCCCTGGCAGATGGGCGTACTGGCAAAAGTGCTACGAGTGTTGCCCAACAGCTGGTTTGACAAGGTCTTTGCCGGACGCCCGCGAAAACCGCGCAGCATCGCAAATTAAACTCATGAAAAAAGGGCCGCAAGGGCCCTTTTTGTCGATCAGTAAATTCCGACCGGTGCTTAGTAGCTGCTGCGGCCACCGCCGTAACCGCCGCCGCCACCACTGCGGCCGCCGCCAGCGCCACCGCCGTAACCGCCGCCACCACCACCGCCGCCGAAGCCGCCGCCAGTGCGGGGAGGACGGGGTTCCATCGGACGGGCTTCGTTCACCACGAGACCACGACCACCGTATTGTTGACCGTTCATGCCGCTGATGGCCGCTTGCGCCTCAGCATCACTGCCCATTTCCACAAAGCCGAAGCCCTTGGAGCGACCGGTATCGCGCTCCATCATGACCTTGGCGCTGGTGACGGTGCCGTGTGCAGCAAAAGCTTGCTGCAGGTCTTCGTCACGGAAAGTGTAGGGCAGGTTGCCCACGTAAAGTTTGTTGCCCACGAAAGGACTCCTCAAAATGACTCAAAACGCGATGGAGTCCAAAACCGCAATTAACCCGCAATCAACAAACCAATGTAGACTTAAAGCAGACGCGAAACTGACTAAACACCGCAAACTTGCATAACCAATTTTCGGAAATGCCGGTGCATTATGCGTCAAGTTTTATATTTTCACAAATATTTCTGCCAAAGACGAAAATCAGTGATAGCGATTCTGATGCCCAACAATTAAGTCTGTCGGAGGGAATGGCCGGAAACAGAGGCCGCGCGAATTAACGAAAGATGGTGAAAGTCTGTCGGGCCCAAGGCTGTTGTTTTCCTACGTCAACTTGCCGCTCGGCCCTAGGGATTGGCTTATCGTGTTGACAGAAATTCCTTGATTCGGAGACATGCCTCTCAGACATCCAGCTTTGGAGGGATTTTTCATCGCCAAGATTTCTCCGTCAGGTTTTCGGTTCCCGGTGCGATTTGCCTTGAGTTCTTATCCAAATGTTTTCGATGGGTTCCGCGGGTCATGCGCGAATTAGCGTAATTGACTTTAAAGTCAATCATAGCTATAATGATAACTATGACTCCCACCGTGTCCCTCAGCGTTCAACTCCTTCAGCAGGTGCTCAAGGCTGCTCAAGAACACGGAGTTGACCAGGCTCGGTTGGCCGAAGAGGCGGGGCTCAAGCCCGAGACCATCTCGCGCGCCAAAAAGCGCGTCGGAATGGAACTGAACACTATCGCACGTCTTGCATCCGCCGTTGGCTTGCAAGTTGTCCTGCATCCGGCGGCGGTGAATGCGGGCCAAACGCGGCAGGCGCCAACCGTAGGCACGGCGCCGCTTTCGAAGGCGCGCTTCGGGTTGGCCTGGTCGAATCCTGGTGCGCAGGAAGGGCCGCTGCTACGCAAAGCGCTTCTGCAGGGCCGCTTCGATGCGATTCTCGAAGCAGCCGCGCACGACGGCGTCCCTTTCGTTCGGCGACAAATGCAGCAACTGCGTGAGAGTGGTGAGTTGGGTGAAGACCTGAGCGTCAAACTTGAGCGCATTGTTAGGAGTATCGAGCGCGGGTTCGCGGATGCGGATGGGAATGTCCATGCAACTGCGTGAGGACACGGCCCGCGTTTGGGCGTTCCTACGGGGACATCCAGCACTCACTGGCTTCGTGCTCGTGGGCGGCACCGCACTCGCATTGCACATCGAGCATCGACAGAGCGAAGACTTGGATTTTGGCTTCG
>JBAXFI010000019.1:0-34114 GCA_037139995.1 Comamonadaceae bacterium
GGACCATTGGAGGTGCGGTCGCAGGTCAATCCAAGCGCGGCGCTGGCCATGCCAGACTGAACTTCCTGGGCACAAGCCAGCAACACGCGCACGCCGGTGGCGCAGGCCTGCATGATGGTGGGACCGCCGACCTGTGCCAAGCCAGCCAGGCCGGTCAGCCATGGCAGGCCATAGAAGGCGTGTTTTTGCGGCACCGACAGGCCGAGCACGCCATAGTCGATCTGCTCACCCTTGACACCGCGGCGCGCCAGTTCCTGCCTGGCTACATGCGCAGCAAATTCAATGCTGTGCAAATGGGAAAAACTGCCCTGCCAGCGCACAAAGGGCGTGCTCCAGTAGAGTCCATAAGGGATTTCAACATTCAGGGACATGATTTTGCTTTCCTTGCTGTCAGGGTAGAGCTTTGGCATCGGCCGAGCCGTCAACGCGCGTCTCGCGCTCGATCTCGTCGAGTTCGCGTCGCAGGAATTTGCGCGCTGCCTCCAGGTGCTCACGCATCACACGCTCCGCACTGGCCGGATCGCGGCGGCGCAGCGCCGAGTGAATCTTCTTCATGCCCGACAGCGTGGCCTTGCGCGCCGCATCACTGCCCAGCGTCAGCACCCGCAGGTAGCGCACGTGCCCGGCGTACAACTCAATGGCACGGACCAGGCGCTGGTTCGTGATCAGCCCTTGCCAAGACTGGTGAAATCGTGCATTGGCCTCGCGGAATGCGTCTGCATCGCTGCTCGCGTGTGCCACCTTGGCCTGAGCAAATGCGAGTTCCATTTCCTGCAGCGCAGTGGGCTGGTAAGCCGATTGCGCCACCCAGGCCAGTGCAGCGGGCTCCAGGATACCGCGCAACTGATAAATTTCGTCGACGTCCGCATCCGACAGGATGGGCACCATGAAACTGCGCCCCTCCCCGGCGATCAGGCCCTCGCTCAGCAAGCGCGCCAGCGCTTCGCGCACCGGAGTGCGCGAGACCCCGAGGCGCAAAGCCAGGGTCGCTTCCTGCAAAGGCTGTCCGGGACGCAGGACACGACTGCCCAAGTACTCGCGCAGCGTCTGGTGCACCTGGTCGGCCAGTCCTGCCGGGCGGTTGATCGGGGTCAACTTGGTTGTCATGATGTATTTCTGCTGTGCCTCTGATCGACTGCATTTTGTATTTGGTATACGTTATACGTTTATCCAAACCGTGTCAACTGTTTCATTGAATCTTCGAGCGAGTCAATGCGTTGTCCGGTTTGCGCAGCAGCGCTGCAACCGATACTGGTCGGCCGGTCGGTCAGGGGCAGCAGAACTGCCAGAGGAGATGCGTCAGGATCCGGTTGACACCGGCAGAGCGAGCGCCGTTACCGGGAATGTTGCTGCACCCGCGCAGCTCGACGCGGCTGATGCCCTGGCGGCCTAAGCGGCTGCGGCCGCGGCTGCGCGGCGACGACGCGTCGCGCCCGCCACCATGATCAAGCCAGCCAGCATCAAAGCGTAGGTTTGCGGCTCAGGGACCGGCGTGACGCTGCCGCTGAAGGGGTTGTCGTTCACTTGGCCGCTTCCATTCCAGCTTCCCACGACCACCTGACCGCCGATAAAGCCGCCGCCCAAGGTATTGAACTGTGCCAAAGGCGCCAGAAAGGACGCATAGACGCCACTGACAAAACTGACCTGGGTGGCCTCCGGCAAGTTGAAAAGAACATGCCCGACAGCAAGATCGGTGGCAAGATTGAAGTTCGTGTAGCCGCCCGCCTTAAAGTCGACGCTCTGTCCATGCACGTTCAGTATCACCGTGGTATTGGGACCGAAATTGTCGAGTCGCATGTTGTTGACGACGTCCGCGCCGTTCAAGTCGAATACTGCCACGTCCGCGTGATTCGCATTCAACACCAGCGTGCTCCATTCCATATAGCTGTTCCCGCTGTTGGACAAAGTGTCAAAACTTTGGGACAGGTTGGTCAGTCTCTGCTGCTCCGCGGCAAAATTGATGCCCAGTTGAACGCTGCCTGCAGAGCTGTGAACAGGTGTCGAGCTTTGTCCTCCCTGCAATCCTGTGGCGGTACCGCCGTAAGTGATGCTGGTCGGTGTCGTCCAGTTATTGGAGGCGGCAGTCAGCCAGTTGCCGTTCGCATTCAGATTTCCGGCGACCTGAACGTTACCGCCAAAGGATGCGCCCGCGCCGGTGGTGAGGTTGCCGCCCACCAGGGTATTGCCCCAAATCCCACCGTTTGCAAAGTCAAGATTGCCGCCGACTGTCAGTCCAGGGCCGGCATACGTTGGCACCAGTTGTGTCGTCGATGTCCAAACGGAGGGTACGGTGGTATTGATTGAATAGGCATTGATGTTGGCGTTGCCCCCGACCGCGACCCGACCCTGGACATCAGCACTTGGCACGAAGAAGTTTCCGAACGACAGAAGGTTGAGGCTGGACTCCAGACCCAGACTATTGGTTTGGGCTTGCGCCAGTTGCGCCAAGCCGAACATCAGTGCAGCCAGCACAGGCAATCGAAAAAAGTGGTGGTATTTGCTGCTCATGGTAGGCCCTCCAATAGGCGTCATCACGGAACTCTGACGCGTTGAACCGATTGTTGAGGAGTCTCCTGCTGGCGTGAATGGCTTGATGGCACTGTTTCGCTAGTAGCTTGCGACCAGGACCGATCGTGGATGGCCTAGTAGCTGTGTACCAGCCCGCATGGGCAGCAGCCTGCCAGCCTGCCAGCAAGCTAAGCGAGCAACAAAAGGTAGCTATGAATCATATAGCAAGCCGCGATTTGCGTTATAGTTTTCCTTCCCGCAATCCAATGTGCAAACGTCAAAGACTCCTGAGTCGCTCCGGTCGCGCATCCAGGGATCCAACCCCGACCCGCTTGCAGAGATTTGAGGAAAAACGTTTGATATGAGTGCCAAGGAAGATCTCGCTGTTGCTCAATTGCTCGGGCTGCTGGAGTCACGGTATGCCATTCGGGTCCTGTGGGCGCTGCGCGACGGTCATGCACAGACTTTTCGACTGCTGCAGGACAGCGTGGGTGGGATCACACCGAACACGCTCAATACACGGATCAAGGAGTTGCGTCAGGCAACGCTGGTGACGCACGGCAAGGACGGCTATCTCTTGACGCCCCAGGGCGCAGATCTTCTCAAGCGTTGGAGCGAGGTACCGGCCTTCGCTGTGAAGTGGGCTACCAGTCAGGCCAAGAAGTCCGCCTGAGCGGCGGCCCGCAGCACCGAAGCCTGGGCTGTTCACTGGCATAATTCGACGCTGCGCCGGCGCTGGCACTACTCAACACCAAAACCACGCTATCACTTTGGTAGCAAAGAAAGACGACACTATGAACACCACCTCCTCCGGCCTGCAGTACCTGGACACCGTCGTAGGCACGGGTGAATTGGCCAGCAATGGTCAAAGCGTCACCGTGCACTACACCGGCTGGCTCTACAACGAGGGCGTCCAGGGCGCGAAGTTTGATTCCAGCAAGGACCGCAAGGACCCTTTCGTCTTTTCACTCGGCGCCGGTATGGTGATACGCGGTTGGGACGAGGGCGTTGCCGGCATGCAGGTGGGCGGCGCACGCACGCTGATCCTGCCACCCGAACTGGGCTACGGTGCCCGCGGCGCTGGCGGTGTGATTCCACCCAATGCGACTTTGAAGTTTGATGTGGAATTACTGGGCGTGTCAAACTGAGGTCCTGCCGGGACTGGCTGGGCACGCGGTCGCCCTGACATTGGCTCCGGGGCGCCCTTCGAAGCGCTCTTGAATTGCCTGCCGGCGCCCCAACATTCAGGGCGTCAACGAAAATACTTGGCTCATTAGCATGTCTGAAAACGATTCAAAACTACCCAACCCGAACGCCGCCGCCGACCTGAACACGGGTGATCTGTCCTGTGCGCCACTCATGGACGAGGCAGACACCCTGTCGCGTGCCCAGGCCGATCTGGCACTCCTGCAGGCCAAGAGTGCAGACCTGGCGGACCAGTTCCTGCGTGCCAAAGCCGAGGCTGACAATGCACGTCGTCGGGCCGAGGAGGAGATCTCCAAGGCGCGCAAATTTGCCGTCGAGAGTTTCGCCGAGAGCCTGCTACCGGTGGTAGACAGCCTGGAAGCCGGACTTCTGATCAAGGACGCGACAGCAGAACAGATTCGCGAGGGTGCCCAGGCGACGCTGCGCCAACTGTTGGCAGCGCTGGAGCGCAACAAGGTACTGGTTGTCAACCCGGGCGCCGGCAGCAAGTTCGACCCTCATCAGCAGCAGGCCATCAGCGTCGTACCGTCCGACCTGGATGCCAACACGGTGGTCTCGGTGCTGCAAAAAGGCTACCTGATAGCCGAGCGCGTGTTGCGTCCGGCACTGGTCACGGTCGCGGCCCCTAAATAATCGTTTTGTTTGACTTGAAAAAGATCAAGTTATCCACAAGTTAAAAACATCGAAATTTTGCATAAGGAAGAATCATGGGAAGAATCATTGGTATCGACTTGGGTACAACCAACAGTTGCGTCTCCATCATGGAGGGCAATACCCCCAAGGTTATTGAAAACGCCGAGGGTGCGCGCACCACGCCGTCTGTCGTAGCCTATCAGGAGGACGGCGAAGTGCTGGTCGGCGCCTCGGCCAAACGCCAGGCCGTGACCAACCCCAAGAATACGCTGTACGCGGTCAAGCGCCTGATCGGTCGCAAGTTCGTCGAGAAGGAAGTTCAGAAGGACATCGATCTGATGCCTTACAAGATTGCAGCGGCTGACAACGGCGACGCTTGGGTCGAAGTGCGCGGCAAGCAGATTTCCGCCCAGCAGGTCAGTGCCGACATTCTTCGAAAAATGAAGAAGACAGCCGAGGATTACCTTGGTGAAGCAGTCACCGACGCCGTCATCACGGTGCCAGCCTACTTTAATGACGCACAGCGCCAGGCGACCAAAGACGCCGGTCGCATCGCCGGCCTGGATGTCAAGCGCATCATCAATGAGCCAACCGCTGCTGCCCTCGCCTTCGGTTTGGACAAGAACGAAAAAGGCGATCGCAAGATTGCTGTCTATGACCTCGGCGGTGGCACCTTCGACGTCTCGATCATAGAAATTGCCGATGTCGATGGTGAGAAGCAGTTTGAAGTTCTCTCAACCAACGGCGACACATTCCTGGGTGGCGAGGACTTTGACCAGCGCATCATTGACTTCATCATTGCCGAGTTCAAGAAGGATCAGGGCGTTGATCTGGGCAAGGACGTGCTGGCACTGCAGCGCCTCAAGGAAGCGGCCGAAAAGGCCAAGATCGAACTCTCCAGCAGCGCGCAGACCGACATCAACCTGCCCTACGTCACAGCCGACGCTTCGGGTCCAAAGCACCTGAACATCAAGCTGACCCGCGCCAAACTGGAGTCGCTGGTAGAGGAACTGATTGAACGTACTATCGGCCCATGCCGCACTGCCATCAAGGATGCTGGCGTCAACGTAGCTGAGATCAACGACGTGATTCTGGTCGGCGGTATGACGCGCATGCCCAAGGTGCAGGAGAAGGTCAAGGAACTGTTCGGCAAGGAGCCGCGCAAGGACGTGAATCCGGATGAAGCGGTTGCGGTCGGTGCTGCGATTCAGGGTCAGGTTCTCTCCGGCGACCGCAAGGACGTGCTGCTGCTCGACGTGACGCCTTTGTCGCTGGGCATCGAAACGCTGGGCGGTGTCATGACCAAGATGATCACCAAGAACACCACCATTCCGACCAAGTTTGCACAGACTTTTTCGACCGCCGACGACAATCAGCCGGCCGTCACGATCAAGGTGTTTCAGGGCGAGCGCGAAATTGCGGCTGGCAACAAGATGCTGGGCGAATTCAACCTGGAAGGGATCCCGCCGGCTTCGCGTGGCACACCGCAGATTGAGGTCTCGTTTGACATCGATGCCAATGGCATTTTGCACGTGGGTGCGAAGGACAAGGGCACAGGAAAAGAGAACAAGATCACCATCAAGGCCAATTCTGGTCTGAGTGAGGCCGAGATTCAGCAAATGGTGAAAGACGCTGAACTCAACGCTGCTGACGACAAGAAGAAGCTTGAATTGGTGCAGGCCCGCAATCAGGCGGATGCCAACCTGCACAGCGTGAAGAAGAGCCTGACCGAATACGGTGACAAACTGGACGCTGGCGAGAAAGAGAAAATTGAAGCGGCCATCAAGGAACTTGAAGAAGCCATGAAGAGCGACGTGAAGGCTTCCATCGAGGAGAAGAGCAACGCCCTGATGACCGTCAGCCAGAAACTGGGGGAAAAGATGTACGCCGACATGCAGGCCAAACAGGCCGCTGAGGCCGCTGCCTCTGGCGAAGCCGGAGCGCCCGGTGCACCGGGCGCGCAAGGCGGCTCCACGCATGCGACGGATGACAATGTCGTCGACGCCGAGGTAAAGGAAGTCAAGAAACCTTAAGCGCTTGCGCTGAAAGCTGTTTCCACCAGACCATGGCCAAAAGAGACTACTACGAAGTCCTGGGTGTTCCCAAGAACGCCTCGGATGAAGAAATAAAGAAGGCTTATCGCAAGCATGCGATGAAGCACCACCCGGATCGCAACCAGGGTGATTCCTCCAAAGTCGCGGAGGAGAAGTTCAAGGAGTCCAAGGAAGCCTACGAGATGCTGTCGGACCCGCAGAAGCGCGCCGCCTACGATCAGCATGGCCATGCGGGAGTCGACCCCAATATGCGGGGTGGCCCGGGCGCCGAAGGCTACGGTGGTTTTGCAGAGGCCTTTGGTGATATTTTTGGCGATATGTTCGGCCAGCAGCGCGGACGCTCAGCTGGTGGCGGGCGCCAGGTCTTCAGGGGCAGTGACCTGAGCTATGCCATGGAGGTCACGCTGGAAGAAGCTGCCAGTGGCAAGGACGCTCAGATTCGTATCCCCAGTTGGGAAAGTTGCGACACCTGCAAGGGCAGTGGCGCCAAGCCGGGCACGCAAGCCAAGACCTGCGGCACTTGCAACGGCTCTGGCGCGGTGCAGATGCGCCAAGGGTTTTTCAGCGTGCAGCAAACCTGTCCGACTTGCCGTGGTGTCGGTAAGGTCATCCCTGAGCCCTGCCTTGCCTGCCATGGCCAGGGCAAGATCAAGAAACAAAAAACACTGGAAGTCAAGATCCCGGGTGGCATCGACGGCGGCATGCGCATTCGCAGCGCCGGCAACGGCGAGCCAGGGACCAACGGTGGCCCGCCAGGTGATCTGTACATCGAGATTCGCCTGAAGAAGCACGACATCTTCGAGCGCGATGGTGATGACATTCATTGCTCGGTACCCATCAGCCTGATCACCGCTTCACTGGGTGGTGAGATTGATGTGCCCACGCTGGCCGGAAAAGCCGCCATCGACATCCCCGAGGGCACGCAGACCGGCAAGCAATTCCGTTTGCGCGGCAAGGGTATCAAGGGTGTACGTTCAACTTATCCGGGCGACCTCTATTGCCATATCACGGTCGAGACACCGGTCAAGCTCAGTGAGCACCAGAAGAAGTTGCTGCGCGAGCTTGATGAGTCGCTGAAAAAGGGTGGCAGCAAGCATTTGCCCAGTGGGGATAGTTGGACCAATCGGCTGAAAAGTTTCTTCAGCTAAATCAGATTTCAACAGGAACCGGGAGTTAACCGCATGACCGTCAACATCACTTTTCTTGGCGGCACCGGGACCGTCACTGGCTCCAAGTACCTGGTACAGCATGATGGCAAGAGCCTGCTGCTCGACTGCGGCCTGTTTCAGGGCTACAAGTTGCTGCGCCTGCGCAACTGGACACCGCTACCGGTAGCACCGAATCAGATCGATGCGGTCGTGCTGACGCACGCTCACCTGGATCACAGCGGCTACCTGCCCTTGCTTGCCAGGGAGGGGTTCGCCGGCCACGTCTATGGCAGCAGCGGCACGCGCGACCTCTGCCGCATCCTGCTGCCCGACAGTGGTCACATCCAGGAGGAAGATGCCGCCTTCGCGAATCGCCATGGTTTTTCCAAGCACGACCCGGCCATGCCCTTGTACACGCGCCAGGACGCACTGGACTGCCTGCGCTTGCTCAAGACGGTTGAATTTGGCATCACGTTTCAGCCTATTCCCGGTTGGCGTGCAACACTCTCGCCAGCCGGACATATTCTGGGCGCATCCAGTGTGCTGCTTGAAGTGGCAGGTCGGCGCATTCTGTTCTCGGGTGATCTTGGCCGGCCCGATGACCTGCTCATGAATCCTCCCATGAGCGCACCGGCGGCCGACACGGTATTGCTTGAGTCAACCTACGGCGACCGTGAGCACCCAAAGGAGGATGTTCTGGCAGAGTTGGCGCCAGCGCTGAAGAGACTGGCCGCGCGCGGTGGCGTCGCCGTGGTTCCGGTGTTTGCAGTCGGTCGGGCCCAAGCGCTGTTGCACGCCATCCACTTGCTCAAACTGCGCGGTGAGATCCCGAATTCGCTACCGGTGTTTCTCGACAGTCCCATGGCCGTGCACACAACCCAACTCTTTGAGCAACATCAGGGAGAGCACAGGCTCAGCAGCCGGGAGACACATGCGCTGACCCACTGCGCCACCATGGTCAACAGCACCGACGAATCACGCGCTTTGGCAAGCCGCCATGGTCCGATGGTGATTCTGTCCGCCAGCGGCATGGCCACCGGTGGACGCGTGTTGCATCATCTGGCGCACTATGCGGGAAACCACCGCAACATGATCATCCTGACCGGTTATCAGGCACCCGGCACCCGCGGTGCCACGCTGGCCAGCGGTGCCAAGTCAGTGCGCATCCATGGACGCGACGTCGAATTGGGCGCCGAAGTCGTGCAACTGCAATCGGCCTCGGCGCACGCCGATGCCGGACAGCTTCTGGCCTGGCTGAAAACCATGCCCCAGGCGCCCGATCAGGTTTACGTCGTGCACGGCGAAATGGCGGCGTCGGATCAGTTGCGCCTGCGCATCAAAAACGAGCTGGGCTGGCGCGCCATGGTGCCAGAACACGGCTCCACCTGGCCCACCTGAGACCCGATGGACAAACCTTTTCGAAAGTATTTCGAGTTTGCGTCTGGCACCAAGCCCTTGCTGATCAGCTTCGCCGGTGTGCTGCTGATGGTGCTGTGGGTGTTCCCATCCTTGCCCATCGGCGGCGAAATGATCGACCTGAAACTGTCGTACGACCTCGCTGCGATTCAGCACGCTATGCTCCAGTACGGGGCTCATGGTCGAGCCGTTTACGCCCTTGCCAGTCCCACGCTGGACACGCTGTTTCCCCTGTTGTATGTCACCTTCTTTGCCGGCCTGCTCTACCGCTTTCGTCCCAACGAAAAACTGTGGCTGGCTGCCTTTGTTCCGCTCGTTGCTGGCATCTGGGACCTGTGCGAAAACGCGCAAATCACCGCCATGTTGCTGCAGTACCCAGAGATCTCAGTCAGACAGGTCGCGCTTGCTTCCTTCTTCACGAGCACCAAGCACGTTCTCAGTGCTCTCTACGAAGTGGCTGCGGTGAGTTTCCTGCTGGTCTACGCGCATCGAAGATTCAGTAGCAAGACCAAGTCTTGAAGCCCCAGCCTTTGCCAGCATTGCCTTCGTCGCCAGGGCGGGCTATGCCGCTCGCCTCATGCTGCCAAATGCGCAGAAATCGGCTCCCGGCATAACCCACCCTGGCGAGCAAGGAAGAATTCAGCGATCGAGATAGCCAGACCACCGCAGTGCATTGGGGGGTGTCGGCGACCGATTTCTGCGCATTTGGCAGTATGAGGGCGCCGACACGCCCCAATGCACTACGCACCAACGAAAACCAAATCCACGGGGGATTTCATCAACCCAGTTGCAGGCGCGCCCGTGCTGCCGCGTATTCGCGCTTGAGTTGAGCCACGTAGTCGGCCGTGCTCTGGACTTGAGTGATCGATCCAATGCCCTGACCGCAACCCCAGATATCTTTCCAGGCTTTGGACTTGTCGCCACCAAAGTTCATCTTGCTGGGGTCACTTTCGGGCAGGTGCTCGGGGTCGAGTCCGGCGTTGCGGATACTGGGCGCCAGGTAGTTGCCGTGGACGCCGGTAAACAGGTTGCTGTACACAATGTCGTCCGAATCGGCATCGATGATGGCCTGCTTGTAGGCCTCAGACGCGCGCGCCTCCTGCGTTGCGATGAAGGCTGAGCCAATGTAGGCAAAGTCGGCACCGACAGCCTGCGCGGCCAGCACGGCATCACCGGTGGAGATGGAACCGCTCAACGCCAGCGGCCCGTCAAACCACTGACGAATTTCCTGAATCAAGGCAAAGGGGCTCTTGACACCGGCGTGGCCCCCCGCTCCGGCGGCAACGGCAATCAGGCCATCGGCACCCTTCTCGATCGCCTTGTGTGCATGCTTGTTGTTGATGATGTCATGCAACACAACACCTCCGTAGCTGTGGGCAGCAGCATTGAGGTCCTCGCGCGCGCCCAGGCTGGTGATGATGATTGGCACCTTGTACTTGACGCACATCGCCATATCGTGCTCGAGCCGGTCGTTGCTCTTGTGCACGATCTGGTTGATGGCGAACGGCGCCGCCGGCTGCTCCGGATGCGCCTTGTTGTAGGCAGCCAGGGTCTCAGTGATTTCAATCAACCATTCCTCGAGTTGTTCGGCCGGACGTGCATTGAGCGCCGGCATCGAACCCACGACACCGGCAATGCACTGCGCTATCACGAGAGTGGGCGTGCTGATGATGAACAGCGGTGAACCAATCACCGGGAAAGGCAGCGACCTGAGAACGGGCGGAAGTCTGGACATGGTATTTTGAACGTCAATATCAGAATGATTCGAGTGCCAGCGCAGTAACGCTATCTGCGCCTTCAACGATGGAGTCCCGGATGCCTGGCGCCTTGGTCAGCAGGTGGTCGGCATAGAACCGCGCGGTGGTGATTTTTGCTTGCATGAAGGGCACATCCACGCCTTGCGCAATTTGTTCAACTGCTACCAGAAGGGCCCGCCCAAGTTGCCAACCAGCCATCAGATTGCCAGCCAGCATCAGGTAAGGGACACTGCCCGAATAGACCGCATTCGGACTGGCCTTGCTGTTGCCGGCGACAAAATTCACTACATCGAGAAAGGCCTCGCGCGCCGCTTTCAGACGTCTGGCAACCACCACAGCGTCCGTGTTGCCGCAGGCCACAAGCAGACTCTCCGTCGCCTCAATCTGCCTGGCCAGCGCCTTGGCACTTTGACCACCGTCGCGCGAGGTCTTGCGTCCAACCAGGTCATTGGCCTGAATGGCGGTTGTGCCTTCATAGATCGTCAAAATCTTGGCGTCGCGGTAATACTGGGCGCAGCCGGTCTCCTCGATATAGCCCATGCCGCCGTGCACCTGCACACCCAGTGACGTCACCTCCAGGCTCATCTCGGTACTGTAGCCCTTGATCAGTGGCACCATGAACTCATAGAAGGTCTGGTTGTCCTTGCGCGTCTGCACGTCCGGGTGGTGGTGCGCAGCGTCAAAAGCCGACGCCGCCACCGTCGCCATGGCGCGGCAACCCTCGGTGTAGGCGCGCATGGTCATCAGCATGCGCTTGACGTCGGGGTGATGAATGATGGGCGCACTGGCCATGATGGAACCGTCCACCGGGCGGCTCTGTACGCGCTCCTTGGCAAACGTCACAGCGGTTTGATAGGCACGTTCGGCGATCGCAATGCCTTGCACACCCACACCAAATCGGGCTGCGTTCATCATGATGAACATGTACTCGAGTCCGCGGTTTTCCTGACCCACCAGATAGCCCACGGAACCGCCGTGGTCACCGAATTGCAGCACGGCCGTCGGACTGGCCTTGATGCCCATTTTGTGTTCGATGCTGACACAGTGCACATCGTTGTGCGCACCGAGTGAACCGTCCTGGTTGACCTTGAACTTGGGCACCACAAACAGGCTGATGCCCTTCACGCCCTCTGGTGCGCCACTGACGCGGGCCAGCACCAGATGGATGATGTTCTCAGCCATATCGTGCTCACCCCAGGTGATGAAGATCTTGGTACCGAACACCTTGTAACTGCCGTCCGCCTGCGGCTCGGCACGCGTGCGCACCGCAGCCAGATCGCTGCCGGCCTGCGGCTCGGTCAGGTTCATGGTGCCGGTCCATTTGCCGCTCACCAGGTTTTCCAGATAGATGGCTTTGAGCTCATCGGAGCCTGCCGTCAGCAGCGCCTCAATCGCGCCATCGGTCAGCAGTGGACACAAGGCAAAGCTGATGCTGGCCGAGTTCTGCATCTCGCCGCAGGATGCGCCAATCGTCTTGGGCAGCCCCTGACCACCGAAATCAACCGGATGCTGCAGGCCTTGCCAGCCGCCCTGCACAAACTGCTCAAAGGCCTCCTTGAACCCCGGTGTTGCCGTCACTTTGCCGTCGTGCCAGCTCGATGGATTCTTGTCCCCCTCCCAGTTCAAGGGGCTAACGACCGACTCATTGAACTTGGCAGCCTCCTCAAGCACTGCTTGCGCCGTATCAAAACCGGCATCCTCAAATCCGGGCAACTGGGCGATCTGATCAATCCCCGCCAGATATTTGATATTAAAAAGCATGTCCTTGAGGGGGGCCACATAACTCATTGCAAATCTCCGTTAATCATCGCGGCCTTGTCATGCCGTGCTAGACCCGGCATCCGAATTGGCGTGCCGGCTGGATTGCGGCGCAAGGCCGCAATGACAAACTCAGATCGCAGCAACCAGTTCCGGCACTGCCACAAACAGATCAGCTTCCAGACCATAGTCAGCGACGCTGAAGATCGGTGCTTCGGCGTCCTTGTTGATGGCCACGATCACCTTGGAGTCCTTCATGCCGGCCAAGTGCTGGATGGCACCACTGATGCCCGCTGCAATGTAGAGCTGAGGCGCCACAATCTTGCCGGTCTGGCCAATCTGCCAGTCGTTCGGTGCGTAGCCCGCATCCACGGCTGCGCGACTCGCGCCAATGGCAGCACCGAGCTTGTCTGCCAATGGCGTCAGCACTTCTGTGAACTTCTCGGCGGAACCCAGAGCCCGACCGCCAGAGACGATGATCTTGGCCGCCGTCAGTTCCGGTCGGTCGTTCTTGGCAATCTCACTGCCCAGGAAAATCGCTTTGTCGCTGGCGGCCACTGCTGCCAGGCTTTCAACAGCAGCAGAACCACCACTGGCACTGGCCGCGTCAAAGCCGGTCGTGCGTACCGTGATGACCTTGATGGCATCGCTACTTTGTACCTGTGCCATGGCGTTGCCGGCATAGATCGGGCGCTCAAAGGTGTCCGGTGCATCGACCCGTGTGATGTCCGAGATCTGTCCTACGTCGAGCTTGGCGGCCAGACGCGGGGCAATGTTCTTGCCCGAAGCCGTTGCCGGAAACAGGATGTGGCTGTAGTTCTGTGCGATGGCCAGGATCTGTGCTGTCATGTTCTCGGCCAGACCATGGGCCAGGCCTTCTGCGTCAGCGTGCAGGACTTTGGCCACTCCAGCAATCTGCGCCGCTGCGGCGGCTGCAGCACCTGCGTTGGCACCGGCCACCAGCACATGCACATCACCGCCGCACTTGAGGGCAGCTGTGACGGTGTTGAGGGTTGCGCCCTTGATGGAAGTGTTGTCGTGTTCAGCAATAACTAGGGATGTCATGAATCTGCTCCAGGAAATTTGTCATTGCGGGCCTGACCCGCAATCCATGGATCCCGGATCCCCCGGACCTGATCCGGGGACGGGATGACAATGTTGATTAAATAACTTTTGCTTCGTTCTTGAGTTTGGCCACCAGGGTGGCAACGTCTGGCACCTTGATTCCGGCACTGCGTTTGGGTGGCTCGGTGACCTTGAGGGTCTTGATGCGTGAGCTGACGTCTACGCCGAGGTCTTCGGGTTTGAAGACGTCCATCTGTTTCTTCTTGGCCTTCATGATGTTGGGCAGCGTCACATAACGCGGCTCGTTCAGGCGAAGGTCGGCCGTGATGATGGCAGGCAGGCTGATGGAGAGTGTCTCCAGGCCGCCATCGACTTCACGCGTGACTTTCAGTTTGCCGTCAGCGGCTTCGAGCTTGCTGGCAAAAGTGGCTTGGGGCAGGTCAGCCAGGGCGGCGAGCATCTGTCCGGTCTGGTTGCAGTCGTCGTCAATGGCTTGTTTGCCCAGGATGACGAGGCCGGGTTGCTCTTTGTCGATCAGCGCTTTAAGCAGTTTGGCTACCGCCAGCGGTTGCAGTTCGGCAGCGGTCTCAACCAGGATGGCCCGGTCGGCGCCTATGGCCATGGCGGTACGCAGGGTTTCCTGGCACTGCGTGACGCCGCAGGAGACGGCGATGACTTCGGTGGCGACGCCCTTTTCTTTCAGGCGCACCGCTTCTTCAATGGCGATTTCGTCAAAGGGGTTCATGCTCATCTTGACATTGGCGATGTCTACACCGGTGTTGTCCGACTTGACGCGGACCTTCACGTTGTAGTCCACCACGCGCTTGACTGCGACCAGGACTTTCATTGCTTCCACTCCAGAGTTGTTGAAAATTCGTTGAATTTGTTGGCTGAGCACGTCATCGTGATTGACGTGCACGTCAACACGGATTCTAACCGCCGGCCGGAGTGATGCGCGTGTGGACCACCCGCTGCGGGAACGGTATCTCGATATGGTGCTGGCGCAGCGCCTTGAGAATATCGAGGTTAATCAAGGACTTGAGATTCAGGCTGCCGTTCTCCGGGTCTGTTATCCAGTAGCCCACCGTGAATTCCAGTCCGTCGGCAGCAAAGGAAGAGAGCGAAACCGATGGCTCCGGGCTGCGCAAGACCCGGGCGTGATTCAAGGTAGCCTCTTTGAGCAAGCGCATCACCAGTTCCACATCACTGTCGTAGCCGACCGTCACCACAGTAAATTGCCAGACCTGCGCATCAGCCAAGGACAGGTTCTCCACGCGACTGGTGATCAGCATCTCGTTGGGCACAATGGCCTCGCGCCCGACCAGTGAACGGATGACCGTGTAACGCGCGTTGATCTGTGTGATGCGGCCCTCAAACCCATCGACCCGAACGTTGTCGCCGATGCGCATACTGCGCTCGGCCAGAATGACAAAACCGCTGACGTAGTTGGCGGCGAGCTTCTGCAGGCCAAAACCCACGCCCACGCCAATCGCACCGCCCAGCACCGACAGGGCCGACAGGTTGATACCGACTGCCGACAGTGCCACCAGCAATCCCACAAACATCAAGAGGGCGCGGGTCGCGTTGCTCATGGCCTTGCGCAGGGACAGTTCACCGCCGGTTGCCGACCGAAGCAAGCGGGACTCGATGCCAGACGAAATCCACAGCGTGACGATCAGCACGCCCCCAGCGGTCAGTGCACCCTCGATCATGGTGCGTACCGACATTGCGGAGCCACCCACCTTCCAGCTGATCTGGTCAAGCTCCTCAAGTACCACGGGCAGCAGGCCGCTGACCCACAGCACCATCGCCAGCCAGGCCAGCCATGAAATACTTCTCTCCAGCAGTCGCACCACGGGCGTCTGCTGGAACGCCGCCTTTAAGACCTTGACGCCCAGGCGGATGACGAGCAGCGCAATCAGCACCGGAATCGCAATCTTGAAGACCGCCATGGGCAACCAGCGCTGCAACAAGAAGCGCGCCACGTAGGCCAGCAACAATAGAAGCAATGGAAACAAGACACCGTCGACGATGCTGCTGCCAAACAGGATGGAACGCCGGTCGCGTGAACCCAGCGCGCGCCCGACCATCGCAGCCACCGCCCATGCCGTGACGGCACACAGGACCAACGCTGTGAGCTCCAGCAACGCAGAAGTCCTGGTCAGAGCTGCAATCCAGCTCTCCAGGTCCGTAATGCGCGGGTCAGACATCGGCCAAAACCCGCAGGTGCGCCTCCACACTGCGCGCCAGCGCGCTCATCGCGTAGCCGCCTTCCAGGCAGGACACAATGCGCCCCTTGGCGTGGCGTCTGGCGACGTCCTTCATGCGGTGGGTAATCCAGGCGTAATCCTGTTCCACCAGACCCATCTGACCCATGTCGTCTTCGCGGTGCGCATCAAAACCGGCACTGATAAAAATCATCTCCGGAGAAAACTCCTCCAGCCTTGGTATCCATGCACTCTCTATGAGTTCGCGCACGTCCATGCCCTTGGTATAGGCTGGAACCGGCAGGTTGACCAGATTATTGGCGCCGCTATGCGCCCAGTCTGTCGGATAGAAAGGATGCTGGAAAAAACTGACCATCAGGATACGCTGGTCGCCAGCCACAATGTCTTCCGTACCGTTACCGTGGTGCACATCAAAATCGACAATTGCCACCCGCTTCAAGCCGTGGCGTTCCAGCGCGTATTTGGCGGCAATCGCAACGTTGTTGAAGAAACAGAAACCCATCGCCTTGTCGCGACATGCATGGTGTCCGGGAGGACGAACCGAGCAGAACGCCGTCTCCATCTCACCTGCCAGCACCGCGTCGGTTGCAGCCAGCGCCGCGCCGGCAGAGCGCAAGGCAGCGTCCCAGGTACTGACATTGATCGAAGTATCTGGATCAATCTGCGCGTGACTCGGTCCGCCAGCCTCAATTTCTTCACGCAGGCCGTCGCTCAAGCCTCGCAGGCCGGCCACATACATGCGACCATGCGCCAGTTCAATGTCTGCCAGCGATGCCAGCGGCGCCTGCCGTCGATCGAGTGCAACGTCCAGACCCGAAATCAACAATCGGTCTTCGATGGCGTCGAGCCGCTCGGGACATTCAGGATGTCCCGGCCCCATTTCATGTTTCCAGCAATCGGGATGAGTAAAGTATCCGGTCATAGTCACAGTGCACGTCCGTCTCTTGAATTTTTTGGTAAGGTCATGCCATGAATGCACAACAAAAACTTAAATCACTGGTGGATCAGCTTAACACGGTGATCGTCGGCAAGCCGGCGCAGACGCGGGACTGCCTGGCCTGCCTGTTGGCGGGGGGGCATTTGCTCATCGAAGACGTGCCTGGTGTTGGCAAGACCACGCTGGCCCACGCGCTGGCCAGAACACTGGGTTTGCAGTTTTCACGGGTCCAGTTCACTGCAGACCTGATGCCAAGTGACCTCTCCGGCGTCAGCATCTACGAGCGCGCCAGCGAGACCTTTGTTTTTCACCCGGGCCCGCTGTTCACACAGGTGCTGCTGGCCGATGAGATCAATCGTGCCAGCCCCAAGACTCAGAGCGCCTTGCTCGAGGCGATGGAGGAGAAGCAGGTCAGCGTGGATGGCCAGACGCGCGCTCTGCCCTCCCCCTTCTTTGTCATCGCGACACAAAATCCGATTGACCAGGTCGGGACCTATGCCCTGCCCGAGTCTCAGTTGGACCGATTCCTGATGCGAATCTCGCTAGGTTACCCGGACCGCAGCGCCGAGCGCGATCTGCTTGCCGGCCGGGATCGTCGCGCCATGGCGGACACCCTGCCAAGCCTGCTCACTGGCACCGAACTGCAGGCCTTGCAGGCCAGCGTTCTGGCGATTCACGCCGCAGAGCCGCTGTTGGATTATGTGCAGGACCTGATCGCCGCCACCCGCAATGGGCAATGGTTTGTCAAGGGCCTGAGCCCGCGCGCGGGCATGGCCGTGCTGCGGGCAGCCAAGGCGCAAGCCCTTTTGTGCGAGCGCGATTACGTAGCCCCGGACGATGTGCAGGCGATCCTGGCACAAACCGTGGCGCACCGCATGATTCCGGTGGGTGATGCCGCCAGAGGAGCGGTGGAACAGGTGCGCGCCATGCTCGACGCGGTAGCGCTGCCGTGAGCTGGTTTGGGCGATGGCTGGAGCAGCGCTTGCCGCTGCGTGACAGCATGACCCTGACCCAGCGCAACGTCTATATCCTGCCGACCGGTCCCGGCCTGATGCTGGCTGCGACTTTGCTGCTGCTCCTGCTGACTTCCATCAACTATCAACTCAACCTGGGCTATCTGCTGACTTTCCTGCTGGCCGGCAGCGCCATCGTCGGCATGCACCTGTGTCACGGCACACTGCGCGGCCTCACGATGAGTCTGGTCGCACCGGAGCCCCAATTTGCCGGTTCCAGCGCGCCCATCGGCGTCTACCTGCAAAGCCGACGCCGGACCACTCGCTACGGGATTGGCCTGTCCGTCCTGAATTCCGGTCACTGGCTCTGGATTGACCTGCCGGCGCAAGGCAGCAGTACGGTGCATCTCGCTTTCACACCCGGCCGGCGCGGACTGCACCGCGTGCCGACGCTGACCACCGAGACACGTTATCCGCTTGGGACCTTTCGCGTCTGGACGGTCTGGCGCCCCGCCGCGAACGTCTTGGTGTACCCGCGTCCTGAGACTTTCCCGCCCGCGCTTCCCAGCGGGCAAGCCCGCGCGGAGGGCGCGGCCGGTGCACACCTTTCAAGCAGCGGCGAATACGACGGTGTACGAGCCTATCGACGCGGCGATCCCTTGAAAATCATCGTCTGGAAGAAGTTCGCCAAGGCAGAGCAACTCGTCAGCCGTGACGCGCAACAGGTTCAACACACCGAGTTATGGCTGGATCGGGAACACTGCGGCAGCAACGACCCGGAACAGCAGTTGTCACGCCTGTGCGCCTGGGTGCTTCAGGCCGAGCAGCAAGGTCTGGACTATGGCCTGCGCCTGGGTATTTTGCAGATTGCTCCGGGTTGCGGCGAGAGCCACAAGAGGCGCTGTCTGGAGGCTCTGGCTCTATGTTGATGTGGCTGCACCGACTGCCGCGCGAGGCCCGCGACACGCTGTTTCTGCTGCTGGTCGCAGCCTGGGTGGTACTGCCACAAGCAAGCCATCTTCCCCTGTGGTGCAGCCTGCTGGCGGCGGCACTAATGCTGTGGCGGGCGGCCCTTGCCGTGATGGCGCGGCCCCTGCCCTCGCGCTGGTGGCTGCTCAGTCTGCTCGCGCTGACCGTGGGCGCAACCCTGTTGAGCCACAAGACGCTGCTCGGACGCGACGCCGGCGTCACGATGATTGTCGTGCTGTTGGCGCTCAAGATGCTCGAGCTGCGTGCCCGACGCGATGCCTTTGTCGTGTTTTTTCTCGGCTTCTTTACCCTGCTCACCAACTTCTTCTACTCGCAGTCGCTGCTGACCGCAGGCGCCATGCTGCTGGCCTTGTTGGGTCTGCTGACCGCCCTGGTCAACGCCCACATGCCGGTCGGCAAACCAGCCTTGTCCCAGGCTGCCAGAACCGCTGGCACGATGGCGCTGCTGGGCACCCCGATCATGGTTGTGCTGTTCCTGTTCTTTCCCAGAGTGGCGCCGCTGTGGGGCATCCCTAACGATGCCATGAGTGGACGCAGCGGGCTGTCGCCCACCATGTCCGTCGGCACCATTGCCAGTCTGGCACTTGACGACAGCATCGCCATGCGCATCCGCTTTCAAGCTCAGAAGCCTGCGACCTCCGAGCTTTACTTTCGCGGCCCGGTACTGTCAAGTTTTGACGGCCGCGAGTGGCGCGCGCGGCAAGCGGCTTTGCTCTACGGCCCGCCAACGCCTGCGAATCTGCAGGTGAGGGGAACTGCGATCGGGTACCAGGTGACTTTGGAGCCCAACAGCCGGCCCTGGCTGTTGCTGCTGGACGCCGCTCCGGCCAGGCCGGTGCTCAGGGGCTTTGACGTCCGCATGACGCCAGACCTGCAATGGCTGACCGACCGACCGATCACAGAACTGCTGCGTTATGACGCACTAAGCTACCCCGACTTCAGCCATGGACCCATGCAACAGGTGCCGGCGCTGCTGGACGAACTGCGGCTACCAGCGGGCTCAAATCCCCGCACTGCCCAGCTCGCGCGCGAGATGCGAGCCGACCCACGCTACGCCCATGCCGACGGCGCGATGCTGGTCAACGCGGTATTGGAGCGATTGCGCCAGGGCGGTTACCGCTATACGCTGGACCCTGGCCTTTTCGGTCAGCACAGCGCCGACGAGTTCTGGTTTGACCGCAAGGAAGGCTTTTGCGAACACATCGCTTCAAGCTTCGTGATTCTGATGCGTGGCTTGGGGCTTCCAGCGCGCGTTGTGACGGGATACCAGGGTGGCGAGAACAACCCGGTGGACGGATTCCTTGTGGTGCGCCAGAGCGATGCACACGCCTGGGCCGAAGTGTGGATAGCCGACAGCGGCTGGGTGCGTGTTGACCCGACCACCGCGGTAGCACCTGGACGCACCGGGGCAACCGGGCGGCTGCTAGCGCCACGTGGCATCATCGCGCGGGCACTGTTTGGCAACGTCAGCCCCGCACTGGCGTTCAAGGTACGTGCCATGTGGGAAGCGGTCAACAACGGCTGGAACCAATGGGTGCTCAACTACTCTCAGGGCAGGCAGTTTGATCTGCTGCGCCAGATCGGTTTTTCTTCACCCAGTTGGGAAGATCTTGCTTACCTCCTGATGGGCTTGATGGTGATGGCAAGCCTCACGGTTGCAGCATGGACCGGGTGGGAGCGCGCACGCCAGGACCCCTGGCTGCGTCTTTTGGCGGCAGCTACCCGGTACTTGGAAAAAACCGGATTAACCGTTACGCCCAACAGTCCACCACGCCGCCTGGCTGAACAATTGAGTCAACAACGCGGATCGCCCGACCCGCACCTGATGGCGCTGCAGTCCTGGCTATTGCGGCTCGAGGCGCAGCGCTATGCGCCTGGCAAGCAGCAGCGCGAGGGCATAGCTACACTGCGAGCAGAATTCCAACGATTGGTACACCGCCAGTGAGCACCAAGCCTTATCACCTCTTAGCCGCCTTTCTGACCTGTTGCGCCGTCTACAGTGCGGCTGACGCGACACCCAGAACAAACAAGAAGCCACCGCCCGCCAAGTCGGCCGAGCAAAGCGCGGCGAGCGGCCCTGCCTACGCCGAACGCGAGGACGCGATGGCAGCCGCCAGCGACATCGCGAGCCGACGCGATTTGAGTCCGGACTGGGTTCGCCGTGCCATCTCCCGGGCACACTATTCACCACAGATTGCCAAGCTGATCCTGCCACCAGCGGCGGGCGTCGCGAAGAACTGGCGCCTCTACCGCAGCCGCTTTGTCGAACCGATTCGAATCAAGGCCGGCGTGAAGTTCTGGCAGGAAAATCGAGACAGTCTGGAACGTGCCCAGAAGCAGACCGGTGTGCCGCCCGAAATCATTGTCGGCATCATCGGCGTCGAATCCATTTACGGTCAGAAAATGGGTGGCTTTCGGGTCATCGATGCACTGGCCACGCTGGCCTTTGATTTTCCGGCGAACCACCCGCGAGCGCTGGAGCGCCGCACATTCTTCAAGGCTGAGCTCGAACAGTTTCTGAGCCTGGCGCATCGCACTGGCGTCGATCCGTTAACACCCCTTGGCAGCTATGCCGGCGCCATGGGTATGTCGCAGTTCATGCCGTCGAGCTGGGTCAAGTATGCGATCGACTTTGACGGTGACAGCAAAATTGACCTGTTCAACAGTTCTTCCGACGCTATTGGCTCGGTTGCCAACTATTTCAGGGCCTTCCATTGGCAAGCCGGCATGCCAACCCATTACTCTTTGCGCTTTGATGAGAGCAAGCTCGATCTCGATGGCCTGTTGGCCAGCGACATCCTGCCCACTTTCAGTCTCGCGGCTCTGGAGGCCAAAGGCGTGGTGCTTGACGGTGCCGCCCTGCAACACACCGGTCCGATGGCCCTGATTGAACTTCAAAACGGTGAAGCACCGCCAAGCTACGTGGCTGGCACCGAAAATTTCTACACCATTACGCGCTATAACTGGAGCAGCTACTACGCCATGGCAGTGATCGAATTAGGGCAGGAGGTCGCCAGGGCCATGAAGCCCTGAGCACCTGAACATCTCACCTCTTGCGGGTCGCTATCCACTGATCATTTTGTTGCTGGACCAACTGGGGGAACGCCACTTCGTGTTCCATTGCCAGCATGAACAGGGCATTGAGCACGGGACCAGGAAAGCCGGCTCTCTTGCCACCCCGCGTGTCGGTCTGCAACTCACTGATCACAGCGTTGAATTCCGGACAACCCCAAAACAGCTTGAGCTTTTTGCCAAGGTGGGGGAAAGCCGTGTTGATCACCTTGAAGTTGGGGTTGTTTTCGATCACGCTCAATTCTCAATAACGCTTGGCCAGAGAGACCACGAATAGCAAGAGCACAAGGGCCAGCATGATGACAAAGATCGGATGCGCACCGGTCCGGCGCTTTCGCCTAACACCTGAATCCATCGGTGCCAAACTTGACGGTATGGTCGTATCCCTCTCCATGCTGATCCCTCCCTGGTGGTGTTATCCCTGTTGGCGCGATGGTATCTCAAGTTCGGGAAACAATACCTTCGTAAAGCCAAATCGGCTGAAGTCCCGCACCCGCATCGGATACAGCTTGCCGAGAAGGTGGTCGCATTCGTGCTGCACTACACGTGCATGAAAGCCCTGCACTGTTCGATCAATCGGGTCACCGTACTGGTCAATCCCGGTGTAGCGAATGCACTCGAAGCGTGGCACCAGAGCTCGCAGACCGGGCACCGAGAGGCAACCCTCCCAGTCTTGCACCTCGCGCGGCATGGTGCTCCCATTGTCTGGCGGCAAGGGAATAATGACGGGATTGAGCAGCACCGTTCTCGGCACGGGTGGCGCATCCGGATAGCGCGGGTTACGGGCATCCGTGCCAAAAATCACCAGCTGCAAATCAACACCTATCTGGGGTGCCGCCAACCCGGCACCATCCGCCGCCAGCATGGTGTCGAGCATGTCGCTCACCAGCAGGTGCAATGCATCGGTGTCAAAGGCCGTGACGGGCTGAGCACAACGCAAAAGCCGCGCATCACCCATCAGGAGAATCTCACGCACTGCCATCAAGCAACCCCCTCAGGTCTTGTTCATTCAGCACGGCAAGGCCCAGTTCGACTGCCCGCTCGAGCTTGCTGCCAGCCTCCGAGCCTGCCACGACGAATGAGGTCTTCTTGCTGACCGAACCGGCGACCTTGCCTCCGGCTGCTTCGATCAGATCCCTGGCCTCGTCACGGCTCAACGAAGGCAGCGTCCCGGTGATGACAAAAGTCTTGCCCGCCAGCGGCTTGCTGACGACGGGAGCAGGCTCACCTTCAGTCCAGCAGACACCACAGTCACGCAAATCCTTGATGACCTCACGGTTGTGGGCTTGCGCAAAGAAGGTATGCAAACTCTCAGCCACGATCGGGCCAATATCACTGACCTGCAACAGTTCCTCGGGGCTGGCGTCCATGAGGGCGTTCAGCTTGCCAAAATGCCGGGCCAACTCCTTGGCGGTAGCCTCCCCCACATGGCGGATGCCCAAGCCAAACAGAAAGCGCGGCAGCGTGGTCTCTTTGGATTTCTGTAGAGCCTCCAGCAACTTCTGGGTGGATTTTTCGGCCATGCGATCAAGCGGGGTCAGGGTGCTCAGGCTCAAGCGATACAAATCGGGCAAGCTGCGAACCAGTTCGCTATCGACCAGTTGATCGACCAATTTGTCACCCAGGCCCTCGACTTCGACAGCACGGCGCTGGGCAAAATGCAGGATCGCCTGCTTGCGCTGGGCACTGCAGAACAAGCCACCCGTGCAGCGGTAGTCCACCTCGCCCTGCTCCCGCACGGCGGTGCTGCCACAGGCCGGGCACTGCCGGACCATGCTGAATTCCCGCGCGTCAGGTGGGCGTTTCTCGACTACCACCGATACCACTTCAGGAATCACGTCGCCGGCACGCCGCACAATCACCGTATCTCCAACCCGCACGTCCTTGCGTCGTGCCTCATCCTCGTTGTGCAAAGTGGCATTGGTAACAGTCACCCCCCCGACAAATACCGGTGCCAACCTGGCCACCGGAGTAAGTTTTCCGGTTCGACCCACCTGAACTTCAATGCCAAGCACGGTTGTCGACTGCTCCTGCGCCGGAAATTTGTGCGCCACGGCCCAGCGCGGTTCACGTGTCACAAACCCCATGCGCGCTTGCCACGCCAGACTGTTCACCTTGTAAACGACACCATCAATATCAAAGCCCAGGCCGTCGCGCTGCCGACCGATGGACTGATAGTAGGCTGTCAATCCATCTGCCCCCTGAGCCGTGCATACCAGGTCGGAGACCGGAAAGCCCCACGCCTTGAGTGTTTGCAGTAACTCAAAATGCGTCGCGAACGATGGTCCGCCCCGTTCAACCGGACTGATCTCACCGACACCATAGGCAAAGAAACTCAGTGGCCGCTGCGCAGCGACGGCCGGATCGAGCTGGCGCACTGCGCCTGCCGCGGCATTGCGCGGGTTGACAAAAGTCTTTTGTCCACTGTCGCGCTGCCGCTGATTCAAAGTCTCGAAATCATCACGGCGCATATAGACCTCGCCACGCACTTCCAGCACCGGTGGCGCTGTCGCGGGCAAACGCAAGGGGATCTGGCCGATGGTTCGAATATTCTGCGTCACATCCTCACCCACAGCACCGTCGCCGCGTGTCGCCGCCTGCACCAACAGGCACGCCTCGTAACGCAAACTCATGGCCAGACCATCAAACTTGGGCTCAGTCACATAGTCCACCGCTGGCGCAGCTTCTTCGAGATCGAGTTCACGCCTTACGCGTGAGTCGAAGTTCTTGGCGCCACTGGCCTGTGTATCAGTCTCGGTGCGAATGCTCAGCATGGGAACAGCATGGCGCACGCTGACAAAGGCCGCCAGCGCCATTCCTCCTACCCGTCGGGTTGGTGAATCGGCTGTGACGAGTTCGGGGTGCTGCGCCTCGATCGTCTGCAGCTCCCGAAACAGGCTGTCATATTCCGCGTCCGCAATCTGTGGGTCATCGAGCACGTAATAGCGATGGCCGTGCTCCTGTAGCAAGCGTCGGAGTTCCTCGGCGCGGTCTGCCGTGCCCGGCGTGCTGAACAGATCAGGCGTCATGATCAGGTCGGTTGCACCAAGGGTCTCAAGAAAACAGTCGTCTGGCTGCGGCCGAACCGGCTGCAAGATCACGCTCGTCCAGTCTGTCATAGAGCGCTTCCAGTTCGCTGCCAATCTGCTCCATGGCGTCTTCAGAAACGGCGACCCCGTTGTCGTCGGTAACAAAGCCGTCCATGCTTTGAGACAACAAACGGACAGCATCCCGCATGCGCGCAAAAGCGTGTTCATTGCGATCAACCTGCGCCACATCCAGATTGATGGCCAGCTCACGAATGGCCGATAAAGCAGGATCATCGGCCATCGCGGCCTGGGTATTGAAGCTCAGTCCCAGCACCGCCGGCAATCCTGGTGAACTCGCCGGCACCACCATGCGCCCAGGTATGGCACCTGCCACAAAGCCCAGACGCGAGGCGTTTTGCTGAACATAACCAGGGCTCCAGGCGGCGTTGCGGGCGCGCAGAACAAAGCCCAGCTGCGCATCGTTTTGGCTGGCAAAAAGATCAAGTTCACGCGCCCTGGCGACCTCCTCTCGCATTTCCGGAAAGTCCGGTGTGCCATTGATGGCATCGGCAAAGGCCTGCGTCTTCATGACGAATTCGGAGTACTCGATTTCGTTGAGCGCACCCGAGCGATTGGCCAACTGGACACCCGCCTGAAATGTGCTGTAGCGATGGCCCGCCAGCGGTGTCTCCCAACATTGCCTGCTCTCGGAAAATCCCTCGATGAAGAAGGGTTTGCTGCCGGCTCGACGTGTGGCCGGCATCGCCGCCAGCGCCGCGTCACCCGATAGCGGGGCGTCCACCATGATCGGCGCAATCACGTCGATCAGGGCGTCCAGCACGGGCTTGAGCTCCGGCGCCGCCAAGGGAAAATGCGCCAGTTCAAAGGCAGCTGCGTCAAGCTCGGGCTCAATACCGACGATATCCCGCTCAAGTTCGGGCACCTCGTCAGGGGCCGGCGTGACAGCCTGGCGTGGTCGGCTCCGACGGGTTGACCAGGCGCTGTGCCCCACCATCGCTGCCAACACCAGTCCGCCTGCCACCGCCAAACCGATCTGAAGACTACTCATGGCCAAACCTCATTGAAATCAGCTGACTTCCGCCATCGATATGGCCGCATCCATATCGACCGCCACAATGCGCGAGACCCCCTGCTCCTGCATCGTCACCCCAATCAATTGCTCAGCCATTTCCATGGCGATCTTGTTGTGGCTGATAAACAGGAATTGCGTCTCACGACTCATGCTCAGCACGAGCTTCGAATAACGTTCCGTATTAGCGTCATCAAGTGGCGCATCGACCTCATCGAGCAGACAGAATGGAGCCGGGTTGAGCTGAAAGATGGCAAACACGAGCGCAATCGCGGTCAGTGCCTTTTCGCCGCCCGACAGCAAATGGATGGTCTGGTTCTTCTTCCCCGGCGGTTGGGCGATCACCTGCACGCCGGAGTCGAGAATCTCATCACCCGTGATCACCAGGCGCGCATTGCCGCCGCCAAACAATTCGGGGAACATCCGGCCGAAGTGCTGATTGACCGCATCGAAGGTCGCCGCCAGCAAGTCCCTGGTTTCTGCGTCGATCTGACGAATCGCTTCGACCAGGGTCGTCATCGCTTCATTCAGGTCAGCCGACTGGGCATCGAGGAATTGTTTGCGCTCGCTAGCCACCCCCAACTCATCGAGTGCCGCCAGATTGACGGCTCCCAAGGCTTCAATATCGCGGTGCAGGAGGTCGATCTCGCCCTGCAATCGCCCGGCTCGAACGGCCCCATCAACGATGGAACGGGCGAGCAATTCGAGGTCTGCCTGTGCCTCCAGCAGCAATTGGTTGTACTGCTCAAAGCCCAGACGCGCCGCCTGCTCCTTGAGTTGAAAATCGGTGATGCGCTGGCGCAAGGGATCCAGTTCGCGCTCGATTTTCACCCTGCGCTCATCGCTGGCGCGCAGGCTCAAAGTCAAATCATCATACTGACTGCGCTTGGCTGCCAGCACCTGCTCCCGCTCAAGTTTGACGGCCAGTGCACTTTGCAATCCCGCCTGCGCCGCAGCGTCATTGAGTTGCGTGAGTTCCTGATCGGCCTTTTCAATCTCGGAACTCACCGTCGCAGCCTGGTCGCTTGCCGTCTGAACTGCCCGGGACAACTCCTCGCGACGTGCTGACAAGGTTCGCAACGCAAACGCCGCCTCCTGCGCCTGACGCTCAAGCTGGCGCTGTTGCTCGCGTGCATCGGTCAAATGACGCTCCGTCACGAGCACTCGGTCATCGAGCTCGGCATGGCGCTCCTGGCTATCGGCCAGCTGCGCATCAAGCACCTCAAAATCGCCTTCTGCCAGCACGCGGCGCTCCTGCAACGCCGAGAGCTGAGCATCCACCTCAGCCAGATCGAGGGCGATCTGCTGGCCTCGCAGCCGCATCTGCTCGGTGACCTGCGTCAATCGCAAAACCTCGACCTGCAATTGATGGGCCCGGCTCTGACCAGCAGCCGCTTCGCGACGACTGGCCATCAAGGCCTGCGAGGCATCCGCGTAGGCGGTTTCGCTGCGCACCAGCGCTGAGCGCGACTCATCGCTGATCAGGACCTGCGCCCGAAGCTGTTTTTCCAGATTCTCGATCTCCTGGGCGCGTGCCAACAGACCTGCCTGCTCTGAGTCTGGTGCATAAAAACTGACGCTGCAAGCGCCAACAGCGTGCCCGGCCCTGACAAAGATCAGTTCACCCGGCTGCAACTGGTCACGGTTGGCCAGCGCTTCTTCAAGACTGCTGGCAGTGAAGCAGCCATGCAGCCAATCGGTCAACAGTGCTATCTGACCCGCATCGCCAATTCGCAACAAGGCCGACAGTTGGGGCAGTTTGGCAGTCGAAGGCTTGGCCGACGATGCCAGGGGTGGCGAGTAAAAAGCCAGCTTCGCCGGCGGTGCATCGCTGCCAAAGGCGCGCACCATGTCGAGTCTGGACACCTCCAGCGCTCCCAGACGCTCGCGCAGCGCACCCTCCAGCGCATTTTCCCAACCGGCCTCAACGTGAATCCGGCTCCATAACCCGGTCAGGGACTCGAGCCCGTGGCGCGCCAGCCATGGCTGCAGCTTGCCATCGGTCTTGACCCGTGCCTGCAAAGCCTTGAGCGCATCCAGGCGGGCCGACAACTCCGCCCGGCGGCCTGACTCGGCATTGGCTGTCAGCTGATGCTGACGCCGCGAATCATCAAGGCGTGGCACGGCCTCCTGCAACTCATGCAGGCGTGCCTCCGCGACAGTGGCTTCCTCACGGGCCTGCTGGAATTCGTTCTGCAAGCTGATCAGACTGGCTTCATCCGGTGCACCCAGGCTGCTGTGCTCGACGCTCAAGCGCTCGCGCCGCGTGCCAAGTTGACGCGACTGCTCCTCAATCCCGCGCTGCTCTGCGGCGAGCACCTGAATCTTTTGCTGCACTTGGGCAACGCCGGCTCGCTGTGCGTTGGCCGCCTGCTGCGCCAGCCGCTGGGCGTCCTCCAGGCCGGGCAATTGATCGGCCTGTTCCTGCGCCTGAATCGCCAGTATCTCTGCCTTTTCTTCTCCGACAAGCGCCAACTCGGCCAGATTCTCGATCTCGAGCAGCGCCTCGCTCTTGCGCCCCGCCCAGTCGGTGGTCTGTTGCCTGAGCGTGGCCAGGCGCTGCACAACGCGCTGCCGACTCTCCACGACAAAGCGGATTTCAGCCTCCAGTCTCCCGACCTCGGTACTGGCTTCGTACAAATACCCCTGCGCCTGGTTGACGTGGTCGCCGGCGTCGTAATGAGCCTGTCGCACCGTCTCCAACGCCGCCTCGATGTGGCGCAAATCGGCCAGTCGAGCCTCCAGCGAATTGACAGCCCCTTGCGCATCAGCCTTCACTCTGGCCTGTTCGGTCTCTGACTCGCTGCGCTTGAAAAACCAGAGTTGCTGTTGCTTGAGCGTTACGTCGGCTGAGAAGGTTTTAAATTGTTGCGCCACTTCGGCCTGCGCCTGCAGCTTCTCAAGATTGCCATCGAGTTCACGCAGAATGTCTTCCACCCGCGTCAGGTTGAGACGGGTATCCTGCAGACGACTCTCGGTTTCACGGCGCCGTTCCTTGTACTTGGAAACCCCTGCCGCCTCCTCCAGAAAGAGTCGCAATTCCTCTGGCTTGCTCTCGATGATGCGGCTGATGGTGCCCTGACCAATGATGGCGTAGGCGCGTGGCCCCAGACCCGTCCCGAGAAAAACGTCCTGCACATCACGCCGGCGCACCGGCTGATTGTTGATGTAGTAGCTGCTGGTGCCGTCGCGTGTGAGAACCCGTTTCACCGCAATTTCTACAAATTGACTCCACTGCCCGCCGGCGCGGTGGTCGGCATTGTCAAAAACCAGTTCAACGCTGGCGCGACTCGACGCTTTGCGACTGGTCGTACCGTTGAAGATGACATCCTGCATAGACTCGCCACGCAGTTCGGAAGCCTTGGACTCGCCCAGCACCCAACGCACCGCATCCATGATGTTGGACTTGCCGCAACCATTCGGTCCAACCACTCCAACGAGTTGCCCAGGCAACAGAAAATTGGTGGGATCAACGAAAGATTTGAAACCCGATAACTTGATTGAATTAAGACGCACAGATCGCTGACATAGTAAGCAATGGAAATAGCAGGACTCGGGGCTCACCCCGATCCGCGAGACATACCGTCATGATAACTTGACCAGACGTTGCAACGGCCCGGCGCGACTGCGACCATGAGCCAGCGCCATCACCTCGCCAGGCGCGAGATCCTTGAGTTTGTTGTCGCTCCAGACTTGCCGCCAGTACCGTGCACCGGGAAGCCCGTGACGCAGGCCCAGCATATGGCGCGCCACAGCGAACCAGGGGGTGCCCCGTGCCCGCATCTCACGCTCCATATAGAGCACCATCTGCTGCTCCACCTGTTCGCGTTCGATCCGGTCCGGCGCAGCAGGCTGTGCTGTCCCGAAAAAGGCCTCATCCCACTGGCTGAGCCACCAGGGGTGATGGTAGGCCTCGCGCCCTACCATGACGCCATCGACCTGCTGCAGTTGCTCCAGCACCTGAGTTGTGCTGTTGATGCCGCCGTTGACAATGATCGGCAAGTGCGGAAAGTCTTGTTTGAGCTGGTGCACCATGTCGTAGCGCAAAGGCGGCAGCTCGCGGTTTTCCTTGGGCGAAAGTCCTTTGAGCCATGCATTGCGTGCATGCACGATGAACATGGTGCACCCGGCCTGGCTGACCGTGCCGACAAAGTCGCGGACAAAGGGATAGCTTTCAATTTTGTCGATGCCGATCCGATGCTTGACCGTGACGGGGACCGGTCCGGCGTCGAGCATCGCCTTGACGCAGTCTGCCACCAAGCCGGGTTCAGCCATCAGGCAAGCACCAAAAGAGCCACGCTGAACCCGCTCGCTGGGGCAGCCGCAATTCAGGTTTACTTCGTCGTAACCCCACTGTGCGGCGAGCCGGGCGCATCTGGCGAGTTCTGCAGGCTCACTACCACCGAGTTGCAGCGCCAGCGGGTGTTCCTCTTCGTTGTAGCCCAGATGGCGCTGCACATCGCCATGAATCAGCGCGCCGGTCGTCACCATTTCGGTGTACAGCAAGGCGTTCTTGCTCAGCAGACGGTGAAAATAGCGACAGTGCCTATCGGTCCAGTCGAGCATAGGCGCCACCGACAGCTTGCGAAAGCCCGCCAATACAGTTGACGCGTTTGGCATCAGAGAGCTCATCCCGGCACGGTGCACCACGGCGCAGCGTCATGCGCAAAAGCCATCCACAGCGCCCAAGCGGAACTCGCGGCCAGCGCCAGCCCTGCCACTCTGACACCCCAGTCTCCGTTACCTGAGGCTTTCAAACGCAGCCACAACCACGGGCCCGCCATCATGGAAACGCTGGTACCCAGCGCAAACAAGGCCATGACCGCTGCACCAGAAGGCGCGCTGCCGGTCAAAGCCGCCACCATCAGTGCCGAGTAAAGCAGGCCGCAGGGCAGAAAGGTCCAAAGCATACCCATCAACAGCGGTGCACCACCGCCCTGCCCCGGGACCAGAGCGCGTACCCGGAACCAGACAGTTCGGGCCGCCTGCTCCAGCCACACCGGTTGCTGTGCTCTTACCAGAAGCAGCACGCCAAGCACCAAGGTCGCCGCATGAAACAGCGTCCACACCGGGCGCAAGGCGGCCGACTGAACCGTGAGCCATCCCAAACCCTGCATGGATGCCGCAGCCAATCCACCAAGCGCTGCGTACCCTATCACACGCCCGAATTGGAAACGCCACATGGCGCCAGTCTTGCCGGAGCCAGCCGAGTGTCCGATACCGGCACAGGCCGCGCCGCACATCGCAACGCAGTGCGGCCCCCCGGCCACCCCCATCAACAGGGCGGTTAAGGCAAGGGAGGACTGCATTGCACGGCGCTAAAGGATCTTGGAAAAGCGCGCCGTGGTACGGTCGGTCTGCAGGTAGCGATCAAACACCATGGCAACGGCCCGGACAAAGAACCAGCCAGTCGCGGTGACCTCGATGTTGTTCTCATTGAGCTTAACCAGCCCCTGCTCTGCCAGTTTCTCCAGCGTCGCCATCTCCGCGGCGAAATAGCTGCGAAACTCAATCGCGTACGCCGCCTCAATGGCCTTGAAGACGACCAGTCCCTGGCACATCACCGCCATGATGACGGCACGGCGCAGCAGGTCATCGGCGCTCAGGCTCAGGCCACGGACCACCGGAAAACGTCCCTGGTCCAGGAAGTCACAGTACTCTTCCATGGTCTTGGCATTCTGGCTGTAGGTAGAGCCGACCCGGCCAATCGATGACACCCCAAGACCGATCAGGTCACAGTCAGGTTGTGTGCTGTAGCCCTGGAAATTTCGATGCAAGCGCCCTTGTTTCTTGGCGATAGCCAGCGGGTCGGTCGGTAGCGCAAAGTGATCCATGCCGACGTAGACGTAGCCCGCACCCATGAACGCTGCCATGGAGCGCGCCAGCATGGCGACTTTGGCGCCAGCATTCGGTATCTCTGTTGTCTCGATCCGACGCTGCGGCTTGAAACGCTCTGGCAGATGCGCATAAGCGTAAAGGGCAATTCGCTCGGGTCGCAGCTCGACTACCTGCGCCAGCGTGCGGTCGAATGACTCCGGGCTCTGCAGCGGCAAGCCGTAAATCAGATCAACATTGATAGAGTCGAAATTGCGCTGCCGGGCTGCTGCCACCAGAGCAAAAACCTGCTCGGCCGGCTGCACACGATTAACTGACTTCTGCACCGCCGGGTCAAAATCCTGTACTCCGAAGCTAAGCCGGTTAAACCCCAACTCGGCCAGCGTGTCGAGCCTTGATGCGTCAATGGTTCGCGGATCCACCTCAATCGAGTATTCACCGCCCGGCAACAGGCTGAAGTTGCGCCGCAACATTGCCATCAGTTCGCGCAGTTCATCGTCGGTCAGAAACGTCGGTGAGCCGCCGCCCAGATGCAACTGCGACACTGACTGTCCCGCACCCAGTTTAGCGATGTGCAGGTCCACCTCACGGCTCAGGTAGCTCAGGTAGGGTGCGGCCCTGTCATGGTGCTTGGTAATGATCTTGTTGCAAGCGCAGTAGTAACACAGGTTCTCGCAGAAAGGGATGTGCACATACAGTGACAGGGGCGTTGCCGAGGCCGCAGCGCCCACGCTGCGCTGCGTCAGCGCGCGCATGTAGTCGTCAACCGGGAAGCTCTCCACAAAACGGTCTGCCGTCGGATACGACGTATAGCGCGGCCCCGACACATCAAAGCGACGCAACAGGTCTTCGGAAATGGGTTCAGCTACTGCTGCGTTCATGAATACTCCTTGGCAAGACTGTCGAATATGCCTGAAAAACGAAAAATTAGTCTTGATACCCGTCAAAACCCGCAGGGATTGCAATCCCACAAATTTGACTGATATCAGGACTGCTCACAAATTAGTGCCAAAATGAGGGACATGAACCCTCAAACCCTCAAAGTAGCCTGCTCGAACTGTAATCTGCGGGAACTCTGCATGCCGGTGGACCTGAGCAAAGAGGAGCTTGACCGCGTTGATGACCTGGTTGGAGCGAGACGCAAGATCAAAAGAGGCACAACGCTTTTTCGCAACGGTGAGAAATTCACCAGTCTGTATGCCATTCGCACCGGGTTCTTCAAGACTTGTGTGGCCTCCGAGGATGGTCGCGATCAGGTGACAGGATTTCAGATGGCTGGCGAGATTGTGGGTTTGGACGGCATTGTCAACGACCACCATACCTGCGACGCGGTGGCGCTGGAGGATGCTGAAGTCTGCGTCATGCCCTTCGACCGGATCGAAGAGTTTTCGCGTGAAGTCAACGCCCTGCAGCACCACATACACAAAATCATGAGCCGTGAAATCGTGCGCGAGCACGGCGTCATGTTGCTGCTCGGGAGCATGCGGGCCGAGGAGCGTCTGGCGACCTTTCTGTTGAACCTGGTGCAGCGGCTTCACGCCCGAGGATTTTCGCAGTCGGAATTGATACTGCGAATGACACGGGAAGAGATTGGCAGTTTCCTCGGCTTGAAACTGGAGACGGTGAGTCGCACGTTTTCGAGATTTGTGGAAGACGGAATTGTCGAGGTCAAGCAGCGCCACGTCCGTATCTTGAGTCCGGCAGCCTTGCGCGACATTGTGAACCCCAAAGCCCCGATCTGAGCCTTGGCTCAGGAGCACTGACAATCTTCACTCTTCGGGCACGCGCCCGGCCGCTCATCTGCGGGAAAGGGACAACGATTGACTTCAAAGGGCGATTGCGCCAGCAGTGTGGTCAAACCACTGGAGAGCATCGCAACACCCCAGAAGACAAAGAAAGCCAGGCTGTAAACGCTCTGGCGCGAGAGTTCGAGTGGATGGCCAAACCACTGCAGGTCCTGCGGGTCCACCATGCCAAAGACCAGCACTTCAAGCATTCCGGCCGTCAGGAAGGCGGGCCAGGCAATCCACATAAGGCGTTTTGACAACATAATTTCCGTCCAGTGCGATAAAGGTCGTTGACCTCAGGGTTTGGCTTCGGGCTTGCTTGCCGGAACGACTACTCCCGTCGCCGCATGGTTACGCGCCTGCACGGCCGGCGCCAGACTGGCAGCGCTGGCATCCCGGTCCAGGGTCTTGTTGATTTCGATTCCCTTGCGGTAGTAGTCCTCCGTGACCACCGGATCAAGCCTCGTTGCGGCTATGTAGAAGGTCACGCAACTGGCCACGACCACCAGTGCAGGGCCGGCCAAAACGAGCCAGACATAGCCAAATTTCCACCACGGAAGATTGCTGTCCAATGTATTGTTTTTCATTTCAACTCCTTATCGTGGTACCAGGAATACCGATTTCTCTGTCAAATGGCCGGGCAAATCT
>JBAXFI010000020.1:0-33009 GCA_037139995.1 Comamonadaceae bacterium
CAGGCCGCCTGGCTCGAGATTGGGGCCAATGAAACCGGGACTTTTTACGTTGATCCACCGACCATCCAGAGGTCAGGCGACATTGTGAAAATGTGGTATTTGGTTGACTTCAAGAGTACTCAAGTTGACACGAACACGAAATCGTTCTTGTCATCCAAGGACCAGAGTGAGTACGACTGCAAGCAAGAACGCTCGCGATCGCTGTATTACAACAACTACAGTGAAAAGATGGGAAGCGGGAAGATCATATTCACCTTGAAAGATGCACTTCAATGGCGCCCCACCGGCAGTGGCACCATCGCGGCTGCGCTGTTAAAGATAGCCTGTAGCAAGAAGTAGCGCGCGTTACTTGCAACCCTGGAATTTTCTCTGCTGACATTCCAGGGCCATCCTCTTGGCAATTGAAAACTCTTCCAGATTGAGTGAATTCCCCGCCTGATCGCGGATTTTGGGTGCATCCGGATGGCCTGCTAGCGCCGCTAGGTAGCTCCACATGTAAGCACGAAGGTTGTCACGCGATACGCCTTGTCCGTTTGCGTACATGAAACCAAGTTTGTATTGAGCTTTTACTTCGCCTTGGGCGGCTGCCAATCGATACCACTTGATGGCGATGGTGTAGTCCTGCGGCACCCCTTGTCCTTGTGCATACATGGCACCAAGAATGGATTGACCCAAGCGGTCACCGCGCTCAGCCACGGCACGCCATTTTTTCATCGCAGTGACATAATCCTGGCGCTCGTAGGCGGCATAACCATCTTCCCAATCGCCAGCGCTAACCACGTTCCAGTTGGCTAACAGCATGAACAGCAAAGCAAGAAGTGCATTTCTCATGTCAGAAAGGTGCTTTGGTCATTTTTCCACAATAGCCTTTGACAATTTCAATCTTGCGGCCATCCTTGATGGTCAAAGATTGAAGAAATGCACCGGTGCTGCGGTCCAGCGTAAACTGTTCGCCGGTGACCATGGTGCCGAAACGTTCAAACATGGCTGGTCGGCTGACTGTTGCCTTGTTTCCCTTTACCACCATGACGCCCTTGCGCGTCTCTGAAATTGAAAACACGCCCTGGTACCAGCCAACCATCGTTTTGTAGTCCAAACCAGCGGCCATCATTTCCTTGTACTCCTTGGGTGGCGCGTCCAGAGTGTTTCCAGGCATGGTGTAGTTTGCTTCGCATATGAGCGTGATGTCTTCGTCAGAGCGCTTGGTTCTTTCTGCCCTCAATCGTTCTTCGGCAGACTGTGCGGCTGCTCCTTTGAATCCGATCCAGCCACTGGCATAAGCCAGCCAGCCAGTGGCAATGAACACCGCAGTGACTCCGAGTACGGATATCAGGGCAATTCGGAGTGAGTCGTTCTTTTGCATGATGATGGATTTCCTGCCGATCAATTGAAGAAATATGCGTATGCCACTTCAGGAAAGTGGCGACGCTTTTCCCTGAATCTGTCGCCACAATGCAATTTCGGTGCTTGTCAAGCGATCGTTTTTCAAAGCTGCGGGTTCAAATTTGTCGCTATCCGTCATGATGCCGAGCTGACGAATTTGCGAAAGCAATACCTTAAAGTGCTCAACAGCATGCTCTGGCGTGGCAGCAATTTTGTGCAGCGGCAGAATGGCGACGTCATCTTTGAGTTCCCGTTCTCGTTTGGCCTTGTCGATCATTCGTTTGACTTCTTCATCGCTCAAATGAAGACGCTTGGCTTCTGCATTGAGGACGCCAGCCTCGTCTGCTGAAATGACACCATCGCTCAACATGGCATAAACATGCTCTTTCAAGCCCTCGCGTTCGATGCGTAATTGGTCGCTGAAGGCTGACGACAGCAGGGCAGCCGGGATGGCGAAGATGCCGATGCCCAAGAGCGCCAGGATGATGGTCATGACCCGACCCATGGGCGTTATGGGCGAAATATCACCATAACCCACGGATGCCAAGGTGATGACGGCCCAATAAATGGATTGCGGGATATTTTCAAATTTCTCGGGTTGTGCTTCATGTTCAAAAAGATAGCCCAAGCTGGCTGTCAGCACCACCAGCAACATCATCACGAAAGCCGAGGCTGCCAAGACGGGCCATTCGCGCACGATCACTTTGGTCAGGGTTTTTGTCGCTCCGGTATAGCGCGTGAGTTTGAGCAAGCGCAGCAGACGAAATACTCGCAAAAAGCGCAGGTCGAACAAGTGGTGCAGGAAGGCCTCCAGGTAGAAGGGGAGGATGGCCAGGAAGTCGATCACCGAGGATGTCTCCCCGGCCTGCTTCAGGCGTCCACCCAAAGCGTGCTGGAAACGTGGTTCTTCAACACAGCAGTACAGGCGCATGCAATATTCGAGAGTAAAAACCCCTACCGCAACCGCATCGAGGATGATGAACTGAATATTCAGCAGATAGTGAATGCTCTGGACTGACTCCAATACCACTGCCACCACCGATATAACCACCCACAATGCGATAAAGGTGTCGAAGAGACCGTGCAGCGCGCCGCCGAATTCACTCGGGAATACAAGGGCATGCATCTTCTGGCGGAAAGTCCGCCCTCGATTGGCAACAACAAAATGTTTGATCGCGGGTATCAGCACGCGGAAAAGCTTCAGGATTCGGAGTAAACGCAAGAATCGCAGCATCCGCAGATCCACGGGAATAAAGGCTTGCAGGTAAAACGGAGCTACTGCCAGGAAATCAATGACGGCAAACGGACTGAAGACGTAGCGCAAATGGGAATAGCCCTTGCCCTTGAACTCGTGGTCTTCTGGCGCCAGGTACAGTCTTAGAAAATACTCGAAGGTAAATATCGCCACCGAAAAGATGTCGAATGCATGAAACAGAACTTTGTTGGGTTCATAGATCGCGGGAATGTGTTCAAACAGGAGAGCAAACAGGTTCGTAACGATGAGGATCGCGATCCAGCGGTCTATGGTCTTTTGGTAGTTTCCCTCTACGTTGGGATCCAGTAGCCAGCTGTAAATCCACTTGCGCAGGGGCAGGCCGTGTGGGATATCGGCCCGGTGGTTGTACCCATGAATGATTGGCAGGTTGGTGGCGGGTTCCATGGTTTATCCCTCAGAATTCGAGTTCGGCAATGCGAATCGGATATGCACCCTTGTCACATACCGTGATCCGGATTTGAACTTTTTGGTCGATCGGATCGGATTCGGCCAATGGTGAATTGATGGTTGGTATGGCTGAACCGGGCGGTGTTGGCTGTATTTTTTCCAGTACCAAGCTGCCGGCGAGCTGCCTGTCAGTCATATCACACTTGGCCACCAGGGCAATCGGCTTTTGGCTAAACGGATTGACCATATTGGTCAACGGTCCACCCTGTGTCGTCAGCGCTTTCAGGCAGGGCCCCCAGGTACGCGGCGTTGCTGCCAGCGTTGGGCTGGTGGGTGACATCGGCGTCAGTGGGTCGGACTTCACAACGGATTTGACTTCGGCATTTGGTTCGGCACTGGGGCTGGGATTGACGGGTGCTGCTTGCGTCGCCACCGGCGTGACAACCGGCAGGGCGCTAACACTGCAGGAAGCCGGCTCGTAGCCTGCTTTTCCGCGATCCTGGGCGGCTTGCGCAAACCACTTTGCCCACAGTTCTCCGTTGCGCTTGGTTCCTTCGTTGTGCATGCCCTCCTGGTAGGCCAGACGCCCAACCAAGGCCACGCAGACCATGCAAAAAAGAAGAAAGGCCAGAAAGGTCATGTCAGGCAGCGTCAGCACTTTGACCTGTCGGGGTTTTGTGTCGGCTAAATCATCCATAGGGTCGCTCCAATTCACTGGCCTGTGCAGCTCAATCGCGGTACCGTACCGTGATATTGATGCGGCGATTTCGAGGATCTTTGGGGTCGTTCGGGTTGTAGGGTGCGGTGTCTGCTACGCCTTCGATGTGCGAGAAGCGGGTCGGACCGACGCCACGGCGCTCCAGCAAGGCACGTGTAGACTCGGCGCGTTCGGCTGACAGAGACCAGTTGTTTCGAGTTTGTGAACTGGTGAATGGAACGCTGTCTGTATGCCCGCGCACACTGAGCTTGTTTGGCACCGTTGCCAGGGAGCGTGCAACCTCTTCGATCAGCGCCAGGGCGCGAGGCTGGAGTTGACTGGTCCCCAGCGAAAACATCGCAAAATCCGCCTTGTCGATGATCTCGATGCGCAGACCTTCCTTCTCCCGCACAAACTGCACCTGCTCACTTAACTTCTGCAGACTCGGATTCTTCTCAAGCACCTCGCGAATTTCTTTTTCAACTTTGTCAAAATTGTTGTTGTCCGCTTCTTCGATACTCTTGCGCTTTTCAGACTGAGTCGATTGATCTGTGTCTCTGGCGTTTTCGCTGTTCGGCGAAGGATCGTTCTCGGTCGGACCTCCCTCTGATCGAGGCGTCAGACGTTGCAGAGGCGCAGTTTGCTTGGCGGTGTAGGGAAAACCGTCAGTGTCGACGATCGATTTCCCGCCCATGATGCCGTTCGATCCGGCGAGTTTTCCCATCGTGATCTCGCTGTGCGATGTCGGCTTGAAGTAATCTGCAACGCTTTTTCTTTGAGATTCATTGGTTGCACCCAGAATCCACATGAGCAGGAAGAACGCCATCATGGCTGTCATCATGTCGGCCAGCGCGATCTTCCAGGCGCCACCGTGGGCGCCGGCGTGACCTGGCTGAATCTTCTTGATGATGATGATAGGCGCCAGCGCCTCGGGACCGGCGGGCTTGTCCGCTGGCGCTGCAAGCTCCGGAGCTGGAGTTGCCGCAGCAGGCGCTTGCTGGGATTCTTCCGAGTCAGCCATCGTCACTTACCTCTGAGTCCGTCAAAGACCTCGGCAAAGCTTGGCTGGTTATGGTGGCTGATACCGACGCGCGCCGCCTCAAGAATCAATGGCATGGGATGCCCATGCATGGTTCCGATGATGATTTGCTTGACCACGCCATAAATGGCAGATTCATCTTCAATGATCTGACCCAGACGCTTGGCCCAAGGCTCGACCAGGCCATAGGCCAGGAAAACCCCAAGAAAGGTTCCGACCAACGCGGCGCCGACCAAGCCGCCCAGAATCGCCGGCGGTTGATCGATGGCCGCCATGGTTTTGACCACGCCGAGCACGCACGCCACAATCCCCAGGGCGGGCAAGGCGCCCGCCAGTGTGGCCAAGGCGTCGGCATTTTTCAGTTCGTCGTGGTGGTGGGTCTTGATGGAGTTTTCCATCACCTCTTCGACTGCATGAGGACTCAAGGTGCCTTGCGAAACGACCATCAGGCGCACCGTGTCGGTGATCAGGTGCAACAGGGCGTGGTCCTTGAGCAGTTTGGGGTACTCGCTGAAGATCGCGCTCGACTCTGGTGTCTCGATGTGCGCCTCAAGTGCCACCGCCCCTTCGCTCTTGAGGGTCTTCATCACCTTTGAAACACAGAAGATGACGTTGAGATAGTCCTGTTTCTTGTATTTGGGCCCGGAGAAAGTCTTGCCAATCCCGCTCATGGCACCTTTGATCACCTGTACGCTATTGCCAATCAGCAAACCACCCACGCCCGCTCCCACGATGACCAAACCTTCGATTGGCGCAGCATGAATAATGGGCGCCATCGATCCGCCGCCCAGGATGTAGCCGCCAAAAACACAACCAAACAAAATTACCAAACCTATGATGCCGAACATGATGATCCCCAAATATCGCGACTGCTATCGAAGCCAGACGCGCGAGCACTGGTCTGTGGGAGTGGCCCCGGTTCAATGAAAAGTAGCTAGGGTCTGCGCTGGAAGCAGTGATGGAACGTCCTGCCAAGCCTGGCGAATGTCACTCATCAGGCCAAGCACCTCAGCCACTGCTTGCGCGTCGTTCTTGGCATTCGCATGAATCAGCCTACGCGTTACATAGCTGTAGAGTTCATTCAGGTTCTGTGCCAACTCGCCGCCCTTTTGAAAGTCAAGCGAGCTTTGCAGACCAACCACAATGCGGCTGGCACGGGACAAACTCTTGCCTTTTTCCTGGATGGCACCGCGTTGCAGGTGTCCTTGCGCCGCTGTCAGGCTTTCAATCAGCCCGTCGAAAAGCATCTGGATCAGGTCAACGCGATTTGCGGTTGCCGCCTGCGACGCCAAATTGCCGGCGCCATAGGATTCCATGGCATTGAAGTGAACACGCATGATCTTGAGCTCCTACTGAAATTCTGTACATAGGAGGATTCGGACAATGGTCGGAAAACTTAAGACCGACGACAAAAACAGCGAGAAATCAGTCTTCAGCGAGGCGCGGGGCGCGTTTTTGATGGTGGCAAGTCACCAATTTGCAGGGTGCTGCGCAGTTTCTTGACGGTGGCGGAAAGGAGCTGGCTGACACGGGACTCGGTAACACCAAGGGTTTCGCCAATTTCCTTGAGGTTGAGTTCGTCGACATAGTAGAGCGACATCAGCAACTGCTCTCGCTCCGGCAGTTCTGTGATCGCACTGGTGACGGCCTGCATGAACTCCTTGTGCTCGAATATTGCCTCAGGTTGTCTTGAACTCGCATCGGCGATGTTCATCACCTCTTCAGACATGACTTCCATGGAAAACGTTTCGAAGCGCTTGGCCTTGCCCCGCTTTTTTTGGAAGACATCCAAATCATCGCCAAGATGCTCGGCAAGTTCGGTTTGAGTCGGCGCGCGGCCGAGTACTGACGATAGATGAATGTTGGCCTGATTTTCGGATTTGTTGAAAGCGGTCGCTGAGCGTGGCAGGAAGGACAGTTGCCTGACCTCGTCCAGCATGGCGCCTCGTACCCGGCTCAGTGCAAAGTTCTCGAAGTCGATCCCTTTGCTTGGGTTAAAGGCGCGCGCCGCTTCCAGCAAGCCAATCATTCCCACTTGTATCAGTTCGTCCAGTTCCATGAAGGGTGGAATCCGCACCTTCAGGTGCAAAGCAACGCGTTTGACCATTCCCAAATGGGCCAACACCAGCGCTTCACTGTCGTTATGGACGTCTTCGTACATGCGGGTCGACGCTACCATGATGACTCAGGCCCTGAACCTTACCAGTCGCTCGACAAAAAACTGCATGCCGCCGGAGAGTTGATTGATTTCTGGCAATTCACAGCAAGAATCTGCCAATCGGTTGAAGTCTCGGACGGCCCCGCTTCGAGGGGCATATTCCATGACAGGTTCGTATCTCTTGTGGGCAGCCAGTATGAGTTCGTCATTCTGGATCGACCCCAAGTACCGTGTGGTGTAGTTGAGAAACTGTGCACAGACATTGTTGATGCGTTTAAACAGGCCCTGACCTTCCGCCTGGCTGCTCACCGCATTGGGTATCAGGTAGATCTCGTTGAGGTCGTAGTTCTGGATAAGGACCTTGATCGTTCCGTAGGCATCAGCAATCGAGGAGGGGTCGTCCCGAACCACAATAAAGCGGCGTTGGCAGGCAGCCATGAATGACAGGACGGAAGGGGAAATCCCGGCGGCCATGTCAACAATCAAGAAGTCAAGGTCATCGTCGAGGGCACTAAAGGCCTGCACGATTCTAGAGGCCTGTAACTCGGACAGCGCGGCCATTTCCATGGCCCCGGATGCGCCGGGGATCAACAGCACGCCATGGCGCGACGTGACGGTGATGTCTTGCAGGCTTTTTTGACCACTCAAAAAATGTTCCAGGTTGTAAGGGCAGGCACAACCCATGGCAATCTGGGCATTGGCCAGACCCAAATCGCCGTCGAACAACATTACACGATAACCTTTGAGCCGCAAGGCAATGGCCAGGTTGACGGCCACTGTGGTCTTGCCAACACCGCCCTTGCCGCTGGCGATGCCTATGACTTCTGTACGTGCCGGCTTTTTCATTTGCTTAACATCGGTTCATATCAGTGGAATGGACCACGAATACCTCTGGGGCTGCTCGGTTGAAAGACTCTTGGGGATGAGATGTCTTGAACCTGAAGGTCGATACCGACAGGGGCTGACTGGACAGTTGAATGCGAGAGGTTTGCGATAGCCTTGCCAAGCAATGAATTTACGGTCAGATCGTGCTTCAAGTTGGTAATGTGATCGCCATCACTGCCTGTGGATATCCTCAGAGAATTATGGCACATAAACTCCAGCAAGGGCCATGGCTGGGAGGACTCGTCAAGCTTGCTGACCATCAAACTGTGCCACTTGATTGCGCTCGTCTGGAGCACACGTTTCAGGGTTGCCGAGGACGAGTCGGCGGGCAAAATGGCATGACAGACACAACTTGGACTCAGGCTCAATACTTCAGCGATGCGCGCGCCCATCTGGACCCCTGGGGTATCAATCAGGATCAAGCTGCGCTGCGACAATTCGTTTAGCAGCAATCTCAATGTGGCCGGATCATCGGCGCGAAAGCAATCCAGCCCGATCTGGGCAGATAGCATCTGGGTTTGGCTCCAGGCACCAAAGCGCAGATCCTGATAGTTGATGACGACTACATTCTTCGGACCCAGTTTCGAGGCGGCATCGCTTGCGATCCGGGCTGTCATCAGGGTCTTGCCGGCGCCCGTTGGGCCGGCAATCAGATGGACGCCTTTTTGAGGTAGTGGCGCGCAGGGTCTTGCAAGACTGTGGCCGAGCTGGTGCTGAATTGCCTGTAGCGCTTCGGTCTCGCTGTGCATGTTCTTTATGGTGTCCAGCAACAAGGTGCGAAGGCCCGTAGGCATTCCGGCCTCGGTCAGGCTGGCAAATAGGGCTGCCAATTCTGCAGTTGGAGTCAGTCCAGCCTGCCAGGCTGAAGTTTGCTGTCCAAGCTGGAACTCCCTACGCATCGCGGCCAATTCGTCACGCACGAGATCGACAATTTCCCTGCTCCGGAGATAGTCACGCTGATCTTCATTGGTGGGGCCGGAGGCTTGCCTGGCTGATTTCTCCTGGCTGGCCATGGGCTGCTGCTGCAAACGAGCCAATTGGTGGCCAAAGTCGGATGCTGGACGCAGCGCGCGGTCGTCGTGCGTGAGCGAAAGTTGCTCGTCAATGTCCACTGCGATCACCAATTCAGTCTGCCCATTGACTCTGTGGTTAGAAATAACCAACACATTTTGACCAAAGAGGGCCGTAGCCTTGTCGGTCGCGCTGCGCGTGTCGGGCGCCAGGATTCTCTGGAGTTCCATGAAATGAATCTCTTGTTTGTGTCTTGGTTAGGACTTGGTTTTGGGTTCTGCTTGCACGGTGTGGATCACCTTGACTGCCTGATCATCCGGAATTTCGCTGTAGGAAAGAATCATCAAGTCGTTAACCCGGTACCGGACTGCCTTCGCGAGCCAGGGACGGATGGCGGGGGAAACCACCAACACCGCAGACTGTCCCAACTCTTCAACAGCCTTTGTACCTTCACGCAATGCGCCAAACAGGCGCTCCGCCAAGCCCGGTTCCATTGCAATGTTCTGACCCGGTACTTGGGAATTCTGCTGCAACACGTTGTGCAGGAGTTGTTCCAGCGCTGGGTCCAGTGTCATGACCGACAGCACGTTCTTGTCATCAATCAAGCCCTGCACAATCATTCGACCCAGACGTGGACGCACTAGCGAAGTCAGTTGTTCTGGATCCTGCGTGCGGGCGCTGACCTCCGAGAGAGTTTCCACGATGGTGCGCATGTCACGAATGGAAACCCAGTCATTCAGCAGATTTTGCAGCGTACGGGTAAGAACGCCCAACGAAAGCTTTCCGGGGATTAGATCTTCCACCAGCTTGGGTGACTTATTCGCCAGCTTGTCCAGCAGTTGTTGAACTTCGTCATGGCTGAGCAGGTCCGAGGCATTGTCTCGAAGCACTTTGTTCAGATGGGTTGTCACTGCAGTCGTGGCATCCACGACCGTATAGCCAAGCGTGCGCGCATGGTCGCGTTGTGAAGGCTCGATCCATACCGCTTCAAGACCAAAAGCCGGCTCCTGTGTCGGAACTCCCTCCAGGACGCCATAGACCTTGCCCGCATTGATTGCCAGTTCACGTCCCACTTTGACCTTGCCGCGCCCCCTGATCACGCCCTTCAGGACGATGTGATAACTGTCGGGGTCAATGCTCAAAGCGTCTCTGATACGCACGGGTTGAATCAGGAAACCGAGTTCTGCAGACAGCTTCTTGCGAACGCCCTTGACCCGGCTCATCAGCTGTCCGCCTGTTTCCGGATTGACCAGCGGAATCAAACCGTAGCCAATTTCAAGACCGACCAGATCCACTTGGTCCAGGTCTTCCCATTCCAGTTCCTTGGGTTGCTCAAGTGCGGCACTGGCCGCCGCAGCTTCGGCTGCCGTGGGTTTGCCCAGCCCGGCCTGCTTGTGAAGAAGCATCAGACCCAAACCCGCAGCAGCAGTTGCCAGGGTCACAAAGACCAAATGGGGCATACCGGGAACCAGGCCAAGAATCGCGATGATGCTCGAAGTAACAAAAAGGGCTGACGGGTTTCCCAACTGCGTGCCGGCTTGCTCGGTCATGGATTCGGCAGTGGTGACGCGCGTAACAATGATGGCCGTTGCAAGGGACAGCAGCAGAGACGGAATCTGCGCCACCAAACCATCACCGATGGTCAACAACGAGTAGATTTTTCCTGCATCGCTAAGCGACAAGCCATGTTGTCCGATGCCAATCGCAAGACCGCCGACCAGGTTGATGATCAGTATCAACAGGCCCGCGATGGCGTCACCGCTGACAAACTTGGACGCGCCATCCATGGATCCGAAAAAATCTGATTCCTGAGCCAGTTCAGCGCGCCGCTGCTTGGCGGTGTCCTGATCAATCACGCCGGCATTCAAATCAGCGTCAATCGCCATCTGCTTGCCTGGCATGGAATCGAGGGTAAAGCGCGCGTTGACCTCCGAGACGCGCCCCGCGCCCTTGGTTACGACGACAAAGTTGACGATCATCAGGATCGAAAAGATGATGAATCCAACCACGTAGTTGCCGCCGATAACAAACTCTCCGAAAGCGGCCACCACTTTGCCTGCAGCCTCATGTCCTTCGTGCCCGTTGACCAAAATGACTCGCGTTGAGGCTACGTTCAGTGCCAGTCTGAGCATGGTCGCAAACAGCAGCACGGACGGAAAAGAGGAAAACTCCAAAGGCTTTCGGGTGCCGATGGCGATCATGATGATCAGTACGCTGGAAGTGATGTTGAAGGTGAACAGAACATCCAGCAGGAACGGCGGTAGCGGCAAAACCAGCATGCCCATGATCAACAGCACCAGAGCCGGAATGCTCAGGTCGGCATAGTTGAATTTCGACATCTGATGTCGAATAGATGACAGTGTCAGGGTAGACATGGCTTGTTTGACGTGACTTTGAACCTTGATGGCAGGGTTGCGCGTTAATCTGTGCTGGCATTGACGCAAAGTCCATGCCATGGATTTTTGACACTTGCTGAGCGGCAAATTCTGTCCCGTCACGGTTCTTGCATGTTGCATGGCCTCCGCCCTCGTGGCGACACCTTCAAGGTCAGACAACTGTGGATGCCAATCAATTCTTTAGCATAGCCAATCAAGCTTCCCCGACTCTGGATGCGCTCGTGCAGGGTACGCTGAGCCTTGCCGTGCCATCAGGCAAGACCGATTTTGCGAACCTGTTCAATGGTCAGATGCTGGCACAAATGCGGCAAGAGTTTGCCGCACCTGTGCCGGTGCAGGTCGATTTGCAGCTGGTTTCGCTTGGGCCAAAAATCAATTTGATTACGGCCGACGCACCTTTACCTGATATGGAAAGCCTGGCATCCTTCGCGCGCGCTCAGGGCTTGGACGAAGAGGCGGTGCGAACGCTGTTTGGCAGTCCACCCACATCAATCAACCCCAAATTGACCGATCTGCTGGATCAAAGTCCGGCTCAATTTCTATCCGAAAAGCCGGCGCAAGCGGCGAATGTGCCGCTTTCGCTGCCAACCCCGGGCTCGGAGTTCCCCACAAGCTCGATCGCAGCGAATAGCTCTACCTTGCTAGCTCGGCATGAGCAAAAGCCGGCCCAGCGCTCTCCCGATATGCCAGACCCGTTGGCAAGCGTGCTGGCTCTGATGCCAGGCCGGGTCGCTGCGACTCTGACCGCTCTGAACCAGCCGCCAGAGCTTCCCCTGAGTTCAATCCCAGTAAGTAGCTCCACGCCGGTAGATCTACTGAATCAACGCCAAGTTCTGGCCGTATCCGACACGACCGCGCCATTGACGTGCGCCATTGCCTCAGTGCCAAGCCCAATCGTGGCCACTACCGTAACCCCACACCCGATACAGGTCTCGGCGCTGGCCACAAGACCAGGCTCGATCGCGGTCAATGAGTCCCCACTGCCGAACCTGATGAGCCTGGGCACAGCCGCGACGGCTGAGCTGCCACAGACGCCGGCCGACTCGATCAAGACGGCCGATCCCCTGATCGCCTACCTGGCTTCTGTGCAAATGAGTGCGCGCCAGCAGACAGCGCTTCCTGTCACAAATGCTCCAGTCACGGATATGCCGTCACATGCTGTTGCTGATCCGATGCAAATTGCGATGCGGGTCCGACTTGATGTTCAAAGTCAGGAGATAACCCGTCGCCTGTCACTGATGTCTGGTAGCTCCCAAAAGGCAAGTTGGGCAGCGATAGCCGGTAGCGGGATCACCGATACCGGCCTGACCAAGCCCTTGGAGACGCTCCATATAGATATCCCTTCGGTACCGCTTTCCGGCTTGAGCGATGGCCCGGTGTCCCTGACTTCTGATCTCGTCGCGGGTCTTACGCCTCTGTACGGCGGTTCCGGAGAAACTGCCAAGACACGACCGTCAGATGCTGCAACCGCTTCAAACGCTGAACCCACCTCTGAAAGTGTTTTGCTGGCGCAGCGCAGCGCTCAATACCAGCAACTGGCGGATCGAGTAGGGCAGTCCCTTGGTGAACGCCTGCTTTCACAAATTGAAAAAGGTGAATGGAGCCTGAAATTGCGACTTCAGCCCGAAAGTCTTGGTCGCGTCGATGTCGCGCTCGCCATGCATGGTGGCGCTCTGGATGCGTCCTTTGCCTCAGATAACAGCATGACACGGGACCTGATTCTTCAAGGAGCCGGGAAATTGAGAGACACCCTGGCTCAGTCTGGCATGGCTGTTGCTACTGTATGGGTGGGTGGAGATCAAGGACGCAAGCATGACGGAAATCCGACACCCGGACGATCGTTCAAGAGTGCATCAGGCGCCATCCGGAAAAGCGATGCTGAACCTGTGCTCGGTGTGAGTTCCCCAGGGCGTCTCTCGACAACCAACGAGGGGCTTGATGTCCTGGCTTGATGAATGGTGATGGTGAGTGCATCGATTTGATTCGAAAAAACGAGGTGTTACATGTCTGACGAAACTCCAAACACGGAAGAGAAGCCGAAAGCCAAGAAGCCGATCGTGAAGATCATCATCGCCGCAGTGGTGGTGATCCTTCTGTTGGTCGGCACCGCCGTCGGAACACTCTTTGCGACCGGCTTTTTTTCGCCAAAGCCCGTTGAAAGCGCCGACGCCATGCTCGATGGCGGGGACGCCGGCCACGGCGCCCCTGCGGCCGACGCTGGCCATGGCGCACCCGCCAAGGCAGACGCCGGCCACGGCGCGCCAGCCAAGGCAGATGCCGGGCATGGTGCACCCGCCAAGGCAGACGCCGCGCATGGTGAAAAGAAAGCTTCCGCCAAAGAAGGTCCCGGAGGCAAGATGAAGACCAAGTCGCCGGAACTGACGCGCTTTGAGTACACCTACCATCAGCTCGAGCGCGAATTCCTGGTCAATGTGTCGGGCTCACGCAAAGTGATGTCGGTGCAGATCGCTGTCATGACGCGCTACGACGAGCGTGTGGTTACCAACGTCAAGAAGCATGAATTCGCAATCCGATCGGCGGTCATGGACGTGATGCGCTTGACCACAGACGCAGAGTTGGCCAAACCCGATTTTCGTAAAGAACTGGCTGTCAGGATACGTGACGCCATGAACGGCTTGATCGAAAAATACGAAGACTTTGGTGGAATCGAAGAAGTGCATTTCACCTCTTTCATTGTGCAGTGAGTCGGATGCAATAAACCACAACGGATTTCGATGGCAACCAACCTGCTCAGTCCCGAAGAGATGACGGCGCTCACCGAAGGCGTCAATGACGGGTCGATTGCCGTGGATACCGGGTTCAATACCGCTGCCCGCGTCAAGAAGCATGACCTGGCAAGCGAAAACAGCAGTCTGGGTGTCAATGTTGCGTCGATTGACATGATCAACGAGCGCTTCATCCGGCTCTTTCGGTTGGCCTTGATGGAGGTCTTGCGGAGCAACCCGCGCATCAATGCATCGAAGGTTCAGATAGTTCGTTTCGGTGACTACATCAAGGGGCTGAATGCGCCACTTTCGGTGAATACGGTGCGTATGAACCCACTGCGGGGATATTCTCTGGTTGTCATCGACCCGAGCATCGTGTTCAGCTCACTGGTCAGCTTTTTTGGCGGCCTTGGTCACGGCGGAATCGGTAATCTGTCGCCAGGGCGCATGTTCACACCAACCGAGGTCAGGATCATCAAGATGATTCTGGAAGTGACATTTCGCACGTTAAAAGATGCGTGGTCACCACTGCTGGCGCTCGATTTTGACTTGGTCAGTTCCGAGATCAACCCTCAGTTTGCACAGATAGCCGATGAGAACGATCTCGTTGTGGTCAGTCGTTTTGAAACCGAAAGCAATGCCAAGAGCAGCGGCTTTATTGACATCGTCAACCCCTATGCCTCCTTGAAACCGGTGCGAGAACTTCTCAGCAGTCGGGTTCAGACCGGAGAGGGCAACGAGGAGTCCGACAAGCAGTGGCACGATCAATTGGAGGGTGCCGTCAGTTCCGCCTGTCTCCAGTTGAACGTCATCTTCGGAAATATACCGGCCACCTTGAAGGTGCTTGAGTCGATGCAGGTGGGTGACATTCTCTACTTCAAGAAGCCCGATTTGGCGTCCTTGCAGGTCAACGGGCTCCATGCTTTTGGTGTGCATGTCGGAACTCTGGGTATGCAGACGGCGGTTCAGATAGAGCAGGCCGTTGTGCCTGGTTCCCAGTAAAAAAGGATGACTGAAATGAATGAAACCACAACTGACAGCGGCGTTGCCTATGGTAGCGATGCGCATCAGATCAATCCTGACGTACTGCAAAACATCAGCGTCACCCTCTCGATCGAAGTAGGACGGGCGATGATAAAGATCCGTGATCTGATGCGTCTGACCCAAGGCAGTGTGGTCGAGTTGGATCGGGTCGCTGGAGAACCACTGGACTTGCTTGTTAACAACACGGTGGTGGCGCAGGGTGAGGTGGTGCTGGTCAATGAACGCTATGGCGTTCGGCTGACACGGGTGGTTCCGGCATCCGAGCGAATCAAGAATCTCTGACAATGCCATGACTACGACTGGCGTCGGTTTTGACTGGTTTCGCTATGCCGGCAGCATGGTGTTGGTGCTATTGCTCCTGGGGGGCATGCTTTGGCTATTGCGCAGGCTCAAGAGTCTGCAAGGTACGCAGCATGTTGCGCAGCGTCTGCAATTGCTCGAAACCATCAGCGTTGGACCGCGTCAGAAGATCTCGTTGCTGCGGGTGGGCTCAAACCAGGTCCTGGTTGGCATAACGGCAGGCCGGTTCACGGCACTTGCCCATTGGTCAGAGACAGACGTAACTCCCGGGACTGATCTTGTTTCGTAAGCTTGCTCTCTTGATCCTGTTGGCCCTGCCGGTGGCAGCGCTCGCGCAGGGTCTCCCAATGATCAATGTCACCGGTGTGGGTAAGGACGCCCAGTACAGCCTGTCCTTGCAGTTGCTGGCGCTGATGACGACGATCACTTTGCTGCCTTCACTGCTGCTGATGATGACTTCCTTTGTCCGGATCATCATTGTCATGTCGATTCTTCGTCAGGCCCTCGGAACCGGGCAAACGCCGCCCAATATGGTGCTGGTCGGGCTCTCCTTGTTTCTGACACTTTTCATCATGTCCCCGGTTCTCACCGAGGTTTACCAGAACGCCCTGGTCCCCTACTTGCAGCAGGGAATGAATTTCGACAAGGCGCTGGCAGCGGCCGAGCAGCCTCTGCGTGGCTTTATGGTGAGGCAGACCAGGGAAGATGACATCGCACTCTTTATGGAAATGGCGCAAAAAGGGGAGGTGGCCGGATCGGAAGCGGTGGCTTTCACCACTCTGGTTCCCGCTTTCATCACTTCCGAGCTGAAAAGCGCCTTCACCATTGGCTTTCTTATCTATATCCCGTTTGTTGTCATTGATCTGATTGTGGCCAGCGTTTTGATGTCGATGGGCATGATGATGCTCTCGCCAATGATGATCTCGATGCCGTTCAAGCTGATGCTTTTTGTGCTGATCGATGGCTGGAGTCTCATCATGGGATCGCTGGCAGCCAGTTTTGTTACTTCATGAGGAGCTAGAAATGGATGTTGCTGCAGTGGTGGATCTGGGGCATCAGGCCTTGTGGATGACGGTACTTGTCTCGGCCCCGCTGCTTGGAGTAGCTTTGGCAGTGGGTTTGCTCATAGGCATTGTTCAGGCGGCCACTTCGATTAATGAGTCGACCTTGAGTTTCATCCCAAAGCTGGCAGCTTTGGCCATCACTTTGTCCATCGCTGGCGGCTGGCAATTGGGCGTCATGATGGACTATGCGCGCGGCCTGTTCCAGCGGATACCTACGCTGTTCCTTTGAAACCGATGCTGGAAACATCATGAATCTGCTGGCTGCGGATATCGTCGAACGGTTTTATACCTTTCTATGGCCGATGCTAAGGATCTCGGCCCTGCTGATTGCCGCCCCGGTGTTCTCGTTGCGAGCTTTGAATCTGAGGATTCGCATCCTGCTGGCTCTATCCTTGACCTGGCTGGTTTATCCGCTGCATCAATGGCCTAGCATCGACCCCATTTCAGCGGCTGGTATCCTGGAAATATTCAATCAATTGGCCATTGGCTTGTTGATGGGCCTGACGCTGCAGGTCGTCACAGCAGCCCTGCTGGTTGCCGGTCAGTCGATTTCGAATGCGATGGGCCTGTCGATTGCCAACATGCTTGACCCCAACCTCGGCAATGTGCCGGTGCTGGCGCAATTCCTACTTATTCTTTCAACCCTGATCTTTGTTGGCTTGGGCGGGCATGCCATTTTGCTCGGATTGGTCATCGAGAGTTTTTCAAGCATGCCCATTGGCAAACAGTTGCTGACGCAGGCGGCATGGGCACATTTGGTGGCCTGGAGCTCGATGATATTTCTCGGTGCCATCCTGACTGCCTTGCCAGTGATGGTGACCCTTCTTTTTATCAATATTGGACTGGGTGTGGCAACGCGGGCAGCGCCCAGTTTGAACATATTTTCGGTCGGCTTTCCGGCCATGATCGTCGCTGGCTTTGCCGTCTTGATGATCTCACTGTCAAGCATCGCAGGACGAATTCAGTGGCTCTGGCTGCAGGGCTTTGTGCAAGTTCGTGGCGTGGTGGGCATCACCTGAAAGCGGCATGACCCATGTCAGACGACGACAGCTCCCAACGCACCGAGCAGCCGACTGCCCGGCGACTCAGGCGTGCCCGCGATGAAGGTCAGGTAGCGCGTTCAGTCGAACTTTCAGCGGCTGCCGTCACAGTTTCCGCAACCCTGATGTTCTTCATGATGGGCGGTGCCTGGTTAAATTCTCTGGCAAACTATTTTGCAGCGGGCTTTACCTTTGACCGAAAGCTCTTGGAGACGCCGGCGCTGTTGCCGGCTGCATTTGCCAGTCAGCTGACGCACGCTTTCATGCTCTTGCTGCCAGTCTTGCTGGTGGTTCTGGTAGTCGCGGTGCTGGCCGCAGGGGCTACCGGTGGCTACCTGTTTTCGCTTGATTCGGTGCTGCCCAAGGCTTCCAAGTTAAACCCCATCACGGGACTGAAGAGGATGTTTGGCCCGACGGCCGCTGTGGAACTTCTCAAAGCCCTGCTGAAAGTTTCCATTGTCTCTGTGGTTCTGCTGCTGTTGGTCGATCGACATTCTGCGGAATTGCTCATGCTTGGCTCCATGGCCTTGAAGCCAGCCCTTGCGCTGGCCGGGTCCCTGATCAGTGAATCTGCTCTCTGGCTGACCTTCAGCCTTGTTTTTATTGCCATGATCGATGTGCCATACCAGCGCTTCACGTTCATGAAGCGCATGCGCATGACGAAGCAGGAAATCATGGACGAGATGAAAGACATGGAAGGGCGCCCGGAAGTAAAAGCCCAAATCCGCCGGCGTCAGCGCGAAGTGGCTAACGCGCGAATGATGCAAAAGGTCAAGGAGGCGGACGTCATCATCACCAATCCTGAGCACTTTGCTGTCGCTCTTTCGTACGACCCGAGCTCCGACGGTGCACCCATCCTGCTGGCCAAAGGGGCCGATCACATGGCTTTGCGCATCCGCACGGAAGCCAACAACCATGGCATCGAGATTTTCGCTGCACCTGAGCTTGCTCGTGCGCTTTACTTCACCACCAACCTGGAGCAGTCGATTCCAGATGCCCTCTACTTCGCAGTGGCCCAGGTCATCGCTTACGTCTTTGGTCTTGGCCAGGTCCAGCCTGGCATTGCGCCGATGGCCAGACCGGTACCCAAGATTCCTGCCTCCATGCTGTTTGATTCAGATGGCCATCATCTTTCGACATCGGAGCAGTCCAAATGAAGTTGCCGCTACACCCGACGGAGGAAGGTAATTCAGGTTCCTCACCCCTGTTCTTTCGTGCGGTCGACCGCCTCCGTCTTGAAGGGTACGTGTTGGCGTTGACGCAGGAAGGCATGAGTCTGTCAATGGTCAGTACGCATGAAGCGATTCTTGATCACTACGGCAAGGTGCTGGTAAGTCGCCTGCGTCAGGCTGCTCCAGAGGTCGCCATCGAAATCTATTTTCCAGCCAGTTCTGAGGCGCTGCTGGCACGCTTCAATGAGGTGCTGGTGAACTCCTCCATACAGGAGGCCATGGACGGCAAGGTGAGTCTGGCCACCCCGCGCATCTGGATAGTGCACGATGCCAGCGCGCTGCCGGACCATGAAGTCGAGTTGCTGGCGCGCCTGGTGCAAAACTTTCCGGCAGCCAATATTCGGGTGGTACTGCTCATGACGGCAGCCAGTCAAAAAACAAATCTGCTAAGTTCCTTCGGCCGCAGCATTCTGTGCTGGGATGTTGAGCCGCCGACCTCGGTCCAGGTTGAGATCATGTTAGCCCAGGCCAGAACGGAAGGCAGGGAGGCTGCTGCCAAGGCCTTGCTGAAGAAGCTGGCCATTTCCCCGGCAGAGCCCGCAGAAACCGAGCCCTTGGCTGCCGTGACGCTGCCACCCCTTGCAGTGTTTGAGGATGCCAGGCCTTCGGCAGAAATAGCAACACCTGGTGGAGGGGGGTGGCGATGGTTGTTGGGGGGCAGTGCCTTGCTGCTTGTTTCCGCCTTGTCGATGGCCATGTTTTATGTTTCATCGCAGGGGGCGGCGCGACTGCACTGGAACTGGCAGGCTTTGCTGGCTGGAAACAATCCGATGACCAATGATGTCGTCGCGGCGACCATTCCGTCTATCACGGCCAGTGTCACTGCCGCTCCTGCATCAGCGCCGAGCGCGGCAGCAAGCATGCCGGTCGCCGCGGCCAGTGCACCCGTCATGGTTGCCAGCGGTGCTGCTAAAGCGATTGAGTCGGTCGAGGCTGTGGTGGAGACAGTGATCGAAACGGTCATCGAGTCAGCAGCGCCCGCTCATCGGCCCTTCGAATTGTTGATTGGACAGGGTTGGGTTCAAAAGATGCCCAGGGGCACCTTCCTGGTCCAGCACACAGCGGTACCGACATACCAAGAAGCCATGCTCTGGATGCAGCGGCATCCCGATTTCGGCAGTGCACAAGTTGTGGCGACCTATTTGCCGACTCAAAAACTTCCGCACTATGTCATCGTGTCGGGGCCTTTTGCTTCTCTTGCCGAGACCAGGGTGTTTATGGGCCAGCGTGTCATGCCCAAAGACTCCTGGGTTCGATCGGCGCTCTCAATGAAAGAGCAATTCACACCAACACCAGCTGCCGGTGATGCAGGCAAGCGCAAGGAGAAGACCGGATGACTGAGTCACAATTTGTCCGCAGCCAGGAGCCGCACGAGGTCAGCATGCCCGAAGGCAGCCATATAGCCAAAAGCAGGTCGACCGATCCCGGCGAGCCGGTCGTGCGCCAGTTGCAGGTTCAATCCGATCCGCTGCAAATTGCACAAATTATTGTTGATAGAAAGGTGGAACTGCCGCCGCCGACTCCTGAGTCGACCTTGAGTGAGTCACACTTCGTGCCTGCGTTTCCTTCAACCGCGGAAGTCGTGGCTGCGGAGCCGGTGCCGGTGCCGGTGCCCATGCAAAAGCAGCCAGTGAAAATCCAGAGGGCTCAACCAGAGCCGGACGGTGACTCCTCCGAGCGACTGCTTCACCTCAAGAGTGAAAACAACAAAGTTCGATCAGAGCTCACGGAACTTGAGCAAGCGTTTAACACCGGTCTTTGATTGCGCGCAAGCAGTCCGAACCATGAATTCAGGTGAACCCTATGACATCCGAAACAACTCCCGCATCCTCCGTCGAGACAACAACCGGCGTTGCCACAACTCAGAGCGAGGCTGAGATCGCGCAGGACATCAAGACAGCGGTCTTCGATTCGGCCGAGTTGGCCACACGCAGTGCATCGCTGGCGGCAAAGGCCGGCCTGGAAATGCACCAGGCAGCCCAGGAACTGATGAAGACATCAGCCTCTCAGACGAAGATGAACAAGATATTGTTGGGCGTCTTTGGCGGGCTAACGCTGTTGGCCTTGTGCCTGTTTGCATTCATGAGCCTGCGTCTGCAGGATCGTGTCAGTCAGCTTGATGCCATGCTCCTGGCTGTTGGCAAGCGGGTCGTCAGCATGGACGCCTCGGTAGAGTTATTCAATGGTGTCAGCGATGTCGTCAAGGATGTTTCGCAAAAGCAGGATTCCATCAGCAGCGCTCAGGGCAAACTGGAGCAACGCATCGAAGATGCGATCAAGAGCACGCAGCCGGTTCCCGATGCCAAGGCCAAACCTGTGGACGACAAGAACAAAGAGCTTCTGAAAATGGTCCAGGAAATCAACGCCAGACTGCTGCAGGAAGCCAACTCTGTCAGGACGATTTCCGCACAAATTCAAAAACTGCAAAGTAATTTGCCTGATGCGGCAAAGTTTCGTCGTGAAATGGATGCCATCGTGCGTCAAATGAAGGAGCGCCCTGCGCCCGAAGCGGCACCTGCACCCGCCAGCATCGCCAGCCCCGCTGTGGTCAAACCGCGCGAGCGAGTCGTTCAGTATCCTAGAACTTCTGCTGCCGGCGCGGCGCCCGAAAAACCGTAAGGCCGGTTTGACCCGGTGAGTCCATGAATCAGGTCGGACGCAGGCCGAATTTCTGAATTTTCTCGATCAAGGTGGTTCTCTGCAGATTCAGGATGCGGGCGGTCTGAGAGATATTTCCATTGGTCCGGCTCAGTGCCTGAGATATGAGATCGCGCTCAATCTCTGCCAGCCTGTGTTTTAGCGACAAGCCTTCAGGCGGGAGAATCGGCAAGGCCTGCGACAGCATGGTGATCTTTTCCACTTCGTTGCCCTGCGGCACCCCATCGCCGCCGCCGGCCAGCCCGGAGTTTGCTGCTGGCAAGGCCACATCCAGGCTGCGTGGCGTTGCACCGCCGCAGGCGGCACTGGCGCTCTGCAGCGCCGCCAAACCTTTGGGTAACAAAGTGCTGGGGAGCGATTGCAAATCCAGGCACTGTCCTGAAAAAAGGGTACTGAATCGATCGATCAGATTCGATAGTTCGCGAACATTTCCTGGCCACGGGTAGGCTTGCAGTGCCTGCACAAAATCCGCCGAAAACGTGATCGGATCTTGATCCGCGCTGGCATGCTGCTTGGAAAAATGGTCGAGCAACATGGGTACATCACTGACTCGTTCACGAAGAGCAGGCGTGTTCAGAGGAATCACGTTGAGTCGGTAGTACAGATCTTCCCGAAAGCGTCCCGCTTCAATTTCCGCTTCCAGATCTCTGTGCGTTGCGGCAATCACACGTACATCGACCGCAACCGATCGCACTGCACCGACCGGATCAATCGTTTTCTCTTGCAGCACACGCAGCAGCTTGACCTGAATCTCAAGCGACATGTCGCCGATTTCGTCTAGAAAGATGGAGCCACCGTGCGCCAGTTCAAAGCGGCCCAGCTTGTCCGTAATGGCACCGGTGAAAGATCCCTTCTTGTGCCCGAAAAGCTCACTCTCCAACAACTCCTTGGGTATGGCAGCGCAGTTGATGGGAACGAAGTTGCCGGAGGCGCGGTTCGACAGATTGTGCAAAGAACGCGCCACGATCTCCTTGCCGGTACCACTTTCCCCTGTAATCAGGACCGTGGAACTGGAAATGGCCACCACCGGAAGAATCTTGCGCAGCGCCCGTATCGCGTCACTCTCTCCGACAAACGCCAGTGAATTTTTTGCGTATCTGTTATTCAACTCGGCGTTCCGATATTTCGTAAATTGGATTTGAAGAGGCTACTTTGATGGGGACAGCTAGCAGCGGAAACCCGCACGGAATCAGCGGCGATACGATCAAACACTTCTAATTTTGCGTATGATAGCAGGGTGGGTTCAAAGAACTTCGGCACGCAAGAGGTAAACAGTGAACAGTTTCGTTGAAGCTGCGCCAACCGATCAGGACTGCGCAGACTCGGTAGCGCCAGTGATCTGTTTGCCAGCAACAGCGCTGGATGCTGGGGCAGCGCAAAACAACCTCGGATTCATGTACGCCCATGGTCATGGTGTGGAACAGGACTACGTGGAAGCACTGAAGTGGTACGGTTTGGCGGCCGAGCAGGGCTACGAGCCGGCCCAGGTTAACCTGGGTGTCATGTACGCCAACGGGCAGGGCGTGACCCAGGATTACTCGCAGACCCTCAACTGGTATCAACGGGCAGCGGCCAAAGGATCTGCCGCGGCTCACTATGCGCTAGGCGTGATGTATGCCAACGGGCAGGGGGTGGCGCAGGACGAACTGCAAGCGCGCCAGTATTATTTGCAGGCGGCAGAGCAATCTCATGTGCAGTCCCAATTCAACCTCGGATTGATGTTGCTCAACGGGCAGGGCGGGGCGCGCGATGAAGCGCAGGCGCTCAAGTGGTTCGAAGCAGCCGCAGACCAGGGTAACGCAGCGGCTCAATACAGCCTGGGCGTCATGTATGACAGTGGAACAGGCGTCGCCCAGAATCGCGAAGCGGCGCGTGGTTGGTATCTTCTTGCGGCTGCCCAGGGTGACGCCTTTGCACAGGTCAATCTTGCACTCCTGTATCACAACGGACTGGGCGTTGAATCCGATTTTTCGCAGGCACTCAAGTGGTATCACCTGGCTGCTGCCGATGGCGATGCGCATGCCCAATTCAACATTGGTGTCATGCATGCCAACGGACAGGGAGTTAACCAAAGCCACACGCAGGCGCTGCGCTGGTTTGAGTTGTCTGCCGCCCAGGGTGATCAGGTCGCCCAGCACAACCTGGGACTGATGTACCAGAGCGGGCAAGGCGTCGCGCAGGACTTTGTTGCGGCATTGAAGTGGTTTCGCCTCGCGGCAGCGCAAGGCTTTGCGCCGGCTCAGGTCGACCTCGGTTGGATGTATGCCAATGGACAAGGTACGCTGCAGGAATACGAACGCGCCCACATGTGGTTCAACATTGCGGCCGCAGCGGGCAATTCCGATGCTTTGAATGGTCGCGAACTGGTGGCCAATCAGATGACGCCGCAGCAGGTTGCGCAGGCCCAGAAGATGGCCCGAGACTGCCGGCAAGGCAACTTCCTCGACCTGGCTTGAAGCACCCAGGTGGCGATGCAAGTTCAAGCCCATTTTTCGGGAATCCAGCAAGCCATTGCAAAGCGATTGGAGTCTGCAACGCAAAGCGTACGGGTTTTTGCTGACCTTTTTAGCGACCGCGACCTGTTTGAGGCCCTGCTGTCCTGTCAACGCCGCGGCGTTGCCGTTTCTCTCATCATTACGGATTGCGAAGTCAACCGTCAGTCGTCAATTGCCTGGGAGCGGCTCAGTGCCTTGGGCGGGCGGATTGTTCGCTTGCCTGCAGCGTCTGTCTGTGGCGATGAATTTGATCGTTCCTTCTGTCTGATTGATGGCACATCTGTCATCAGCGGCGACTTCAAGTGGACGAGTGTTCAGGATGCCGGGACGCAGGTGTCCATACTGATTCAGTGTGACACCGAGATTTCAGAACACTTCATGCAGACCTTTGCGCGCATGCTCGATGAGCCATGGCAGTTTGGTTCGCATGGCGCTGTGGAAGGCGAAGGGTCCAGCGCCGCGAACTTGCAGCAGGGTCAGGGTTTGAGCCTCTATCAAGACCCTCAGCTCGATGAATTGCGTTTGCGGGTTCGAATGATGGAAGCAAGAATCCTGGCGGTCGAGACCGAAATTGCGGATATTCACCGGCAAATCCATCTGTTTGACCATCAACAGGAACAGGCGATTGGCGACCTGATGCGACGCTACCTCGACCTCAAGCGCCGCTATCTGCAAGCCATGTTCCGTGAAAGTCCCGAAGAACTGCGGCGCCAACAGGCGCAGGCAGCTGAAGATGTCTTTCGCCAATACCAGGAGGCGCGTTCAGCCAGGTCGACGGAGACTGCACCCGAAGAACTCGACCCGCAACAACAGCGTGAGCTCAAGCAGTTGTACCGGAAACTGGCCATGCAATGTCATCCTGATCGAGTTCGAGATGAAGACAAGGTGCAGGCCAATTTATTCTTTCAGCAGTTGCAGCTGACGTTCCAAAACAGCGATCTGACGAGATTGAAGCAGTTGAAAGTCAGGATCGACGCCGGCCTCGGCATCAAGGTTGACCTCGTTTTGCCAGACCAGCGCCGCCAGTTCGAGCTTCATCTCCAGGATTTGCAACAGGCGCTGTTCCAGAGAAATCAGCAATTGGCCTCGGTCAGTCAGAGTTCAAGTTGGAGAGAACTCAGCGCAAGAGGGAACTGGAGCGAATGGTTCGAGCAGCAAGCCAAACGACTGAAAGCCGCGATGCAGCATTACATGACTGAATTGGATCAGCTCGCGCCGGAGTTGCGGGCGTGAGCGCACTGATTGCGCTGACACCAGCGAATCAGCTCGCAAGTGCTCTGGTGCGGCGTTGCGATATTGTTCGGATCGAGTTAGGCAGCTTGCAGCAGGGTGAAGTCATGCAGTTCTTCGCTCGCCAGCCGGAGCTCTTTTTTCAGTGCTTGCAGCGTCATTACCCGATCAATCCGGCGCTCCTTGAGTTCGGCTCGGATCGTTGGGACTGGAAACTGCTCAGTGTCAATCGCGCGATGGGTTGGAGCCAACAGGGCTTGGAGCGGCTCGCTGTCCAATTGGGTTGGGCCAGGCTCAGTGCTGACGCCCAATTGCCCTGGAATGAGGAGTTGATTGACTTCTTTTCAGAGCGCTGGGATTGGCAGCGCCTGCGCAGAAACCCGGGGCTGCCCTGGAATATTCAACTGATCGATCGCTATCAGGAGCGTTGGGACTGGGCCTGGTTAAGTTGGCAGGCAGGACTTCCCTGGAGCACGCAACTGCTGGAACATCACACTGATCGCTGGGACTGGGCCGGCTTGAGTGCCAACCCTTCGCTGCCCTGGAGCTGCGATCTGCTGGAGCGCTTTCATGCGCGCTGGAGTTTTCCCTGGCTCAGTGGCAACGCCGCGCTCCCCTGGAGCGGCGAAATGCTGCAACGCTACCCGCAGCTTTGGGATTGGCAACGTCTGAGTGCGAACGCCGCGCTCCCCTGGAGCAGCGAGTTGTTGCAGCGTGACCTGGAGCGTTGGGATTGGCAGCGCCTGAGCGCGAACGCAGCGCTGCCATGGAGTAGTGATTTGCTGGAGCGCTACCTTGAGCGCTGGCATTGGGACTACCTGAGCGCCAATGGTGGGTTGCCATGGAGCAGCGATTTGTTGCAGCGCTACCTGGAGCATTGGGATTGGCAGCGCCTGAGTGGCAATGCGGCGCTGCCCTGGAGCAACGAACTGCTCGAGTGTTACACCGGCCGCTGGGATTGGGAGCGCCTGAGCGGCAACGCCGCACTGCCATGGAGCGCCGAACTGCTGGCGGATCAGCAGGAGCGTTGGGATTGGCAGCGCCTGAGCAGCAACATGGCGCTGCCCTGGAGCATCGAATTGCTGGAGCGCTACCTGGAGCTTTGGGATTGGCAGCGGCTCAGTGAAAATCCGGGCTTGCCCTGGAGTCGGGAAATGATGGAGCATTTTGCAGATCGGCTCAATTGGGCCAGCCTGAGCGGCTCAGCGCATCTCCCATGGAATCACGAACTGTTTGAATGCTTTCAGCAATACTGGTTCCCGGCCCTGGTTGCCATGCATCAACCGTTCGAAATTTCCAGCTTGTCGGAAAATCAAGTGGAACAACTCTTGCTTGGCATGAAGGATCATCAATCGAGGATTCCAACATGTCCGACCCTCATCAGCTAAACGATGCCGCCAGGCATTTAGAGGCCGCTGCGCAGCATTATTTGCAGACCCGGCAGATGCACCTTGCCCCCAAGGAGCACAAGGCTTTGCGGCAGGCCCATGCGGCACACGGTCCGAAGTTGATTTCAGAGCGGCACCATGATCACGCGGCCCTGCGGCATGCGAGTTTCCGCGCCGAGCATCACCCAGAATAAGAAACTGGCGAGACTCCAATCGTGAAGAGTTTGTTGGACGACGCCGACGCCGCCTACAGTCGGGGCGACTACGCCAATGCTTTGAGAATCTGCCGTCCATTGGCAACGCTGGACTATGCTGCTGCGCAAAACAACCTGGGTTTCATGTACGCCAATGGACATGGCGTCAATCGTGATTACGCAGAGGCGCTCAAGTGGTACCGACTGGCGGCGCTGCAAGACTATGCACCGGCCCAATACAACCTGGGCTTCATGTATGCCAACGGGCAAGGCGTCGAACTCGACTATGCACAGGCCTTCCAGTGGTATCACCTGGCGGCCCAACAAGGTGTGGCCGAAGTGCAAACCAACCTGGGCTTCATGTTTGCCAACGGCCAGGGCGTCGCGCAAAGCTACGAGGAGGCGATCAAATGGTTCGAACTCGCTGCAGCGCAGGGAGATGCCACGGCGCAATTCAATCTGGGCTTTATGCATGCCCGGGGCGAGGGCGTAGAGAAAAGCCTCGAGCAGGCGTTCAAGTGGTACCAACTCGCCGCCGCTCAGGGTCATGCCTATGGGCAGTTCAATCTGGCCTACCTGTACGCTACGGGCAGCGTCGTGGCGCAGGACTATGCTGAGGCGCTCAAGTGGTATCAATCGGCCGCAGCGCAGGCAGACGCCTCGGCGCAATACAACCTGGGAGTGATGTACGCCAACGGACAAGGCACAGAAATTGACTACGCGGCTGCGCTACATTGGTTCGAACTCGCTGCGGCGCAGTCCGACGCCGCTGCCCAGTACAAGCTGGGCCTGATGTATGCGGATGCACAAGGTGTGGCGCAGGACTACGCCAAGGCGTTGGCGTACTACCAGTTGGCTGCGGCGCAAGGCGATCGTGCCGCTCAATACAACCTGGGTCTGATCTATGCCCTGGGGCAGGGCGTCGCGCAGGATCACCGACAGGCCATGCAGTGGTACGAATTGGCGGCAGCCCAGGGAGACGCAGCAGCCCAATACGCTCTTGGCTTGATGCACAGCCTGGGGCAGGGTGGTGAGCTGAATGATGAACAGGCGCGCCACTGGTACGAATTAGCGGCAGCGCAGGGCGATGCTTGGGCTCAGCATAACCTGGGTGTGTTGTACGCGAACGGTCAAGGTGTTGTACAAGACCTGCAAATGGCTGCTCATTGGTATCGCTTGGCCGCTGCACAGGGCGACACCTCGGCTCAACGCCATCTCGAACTGCTGTTCGCCGCCACACCGGACGAAACGAACAAACTGCCGCAAGCTTTCCAGGCGTACCAGGCCGCCGCTGCGAAGGGTGATGCCACGGCCCAGTACAACCTGGGCGTCATGTACGTCCACGGTCAATACGTCGAGCAAGACACTACGCAGGCCCACAAGTGGTTCAACCTGAGCGCGGCGCAGGGCGATGTTGATGCGCTGTACCAGCTCGGGGTCATGTGTGCCAAGGGTCAGGGCGCTGACATTGACTACCAGGAGGCCTTCCGGTGGTACCAACTGGCATCCGAACACGGGCATCTGTCGGCGCAATTGAACCTGGGCCTGATGTATGCGATCGGGCAGGGTGTGGCGATCGACCTGGAACTGGCCGCCCAGTACCTGAAGGCGCCGGCCGAGCAGGGCGATAGCCTGGCCCAGTACAACCTGGGCGTCCTGTATGCGGCCGGACGGGGGGTGCTGCAAGACGCTTCAATCGCCCTCAAGTGGTACTTGCTGGCGGCACACGCTGGCGACAAAGCGGCCCAATTCAACCTTGGATCGATGTACGCCAATGGTGAGGGCACAGCGCAGGACTACGCCGAGTCCGTGAAGTGGTACCGGCTTGCCGCGGACGCTAGCGAAAAGCCGCTCAAGCTTGCCTGACTGGTGCCGAATCAGTGAGAACCAATTCACTCACTACAACGTCAAGGATCGCTGATGAAGCAACACCTCACCATCACCCTGGGCCTGGGTCTGGCACTGGCTTGCCTTGCCGGTTGCCAGAGTTCTGCAGGCGTGCACGCCAGGGCCGAAATTGATCCCCTGTTGGCTCCCATGGTGGAAAAAAGGGATACGCTGACCGCGACTGGCTACGCCGTCATCAGTGTGCAAAGTCATCGCAATCCTGCGCAGCAACGTCTGCTCGCTATTCGCGCTTCCAAACTTGATGCCTATCGCTCTTTGGCCGAGCAGGTTTACGGACTGCGCATGGATTCCAATGTCACCGTGGCCGACATGGTGGTGCAAAGTGACACCTTTCGCAGCCGTGTCGAGGGCGTCATTTTCGGCGCCACCCTGGTCAGCATCGCGCCGGCTGGAGATGACACCTATGAAACCACGCTGACCCTGGACCGCGCCATTGTGCGGGATCTGCGCGCCCTCTATCTGGGCCAGTTGGTCGCCAAGACGCATTGAAATGAAGACCCGAGTTTGCCCCGAGTCGCGTTCTGCCTTGGCTTCGGCGCTGCTGGCGCTGACGCTCGGCCTGGCGGCTAGCTGCGTCAGCGCGCAACAGGCACTGACGCAGGAAGAAAAACTGTCGGCAATCCGACAGGGCCTGGTGCAGGCTGCCATCGAGGGCCCGACCAAAGTTCAGTCCACGGTCTGGATCGATGCCCAAGGGGCGTTGCAGGAGAGCAGTTCATTTCGAACCGGCATGGAGGTGCGCGGGGTGCGCGTGCTGTCCTATGAGCGCGACAGCCAGGGCCAACCGACGGCCGACCTGCGCTGGCAGGACGCTAGCCGCGCGTCCCAAGCTGCGCTCCGCGAGCAGCCGCTCGCCTGCAAGGCGCTGGCGTCTGCCGGGCGCTTGCAGCACGTGATCGGCCTGAGCATTGACACGGCACCCGAATGGACGATCGACGAATTGCCTGCCATCAAAGCCTTGGAAAATTCTCTCATGAACCAATGGCCAGGCGTTGCCGGTGGTGCTGTAGTCTGGCGCATGGTCGCCAGCACGGGAGGCATTCGATCTGCTTACGAAAACGCCTTGCTCGGATCCAGCGCCGACCAGATGCCATGGCAAGCCAAGCTTTCTCTGCGACCCTTGACACGACAGATTTCCTGGCCGGTGGCCTTGCGGCAAAATTTCTCTGAAGGTGTCATGGTTGGTGGCGCCGCCCCCGAGTCCTTGATGCAGCTGGATTTTTCCCTCACGGCGCGCAACCAATATGAGCCTGCTTTCGAAGGCCACGCCCAAATCAGGTGGCGCACCGAGCGCCCAGGCTGGGAAGCCGGGCGACTGTCTGAAGAGTCGCAGGAACTGCTGGCACGTCAGTTGCGGAGCTGGACGCATGAAATCAGGCAGCGCCTGGAATGCGAGCCGGTGCTGCCGGAGGTCATTCTGAGCGGTCGAGACGGTATTCGCATCAACGCTGGTGCGAAGGCGGGGGTGCGCGTTGGCGATGAATGGTTGCTTGCCAGTGGCAAGAACTACATGCTGCAGATTCTGGAACCAGGGGTGGCTGCGCAAAGTGTCCTGGCCAAGGTGCAATCGGTTGGTGAGCACCACGCTCAGTTGCAACTCAGCGCTGGCTCGCAGTCGGCAGTGCAGCGCAGTTGGCGTGCCTGGCCGACCGAGACCTTGCGCTGACCGCCGGCTGACCAGCAAAGGAACACTTGCCATGAAAACCATCAACACTGCTGTCTTTCCCCATCCCTATTGGTTCTGGCTATGTGCTGCGAGTGTTCTGCTGCTGGGCGCCATCGCGCTGCCCGCCAGGGCTGCGGGTGCGCAGGCCAGCCAGGCTGCAAAAGCGAACACCGAAAGCGCTCAGGCTGTGCGCAGTTACCGGCCCAAGGCCGGCGAGAGCCTGGACCATGTCATCAAGCAAACCATGCCTGAGAGTCCGCTCAGAATTGAGTTGCTTAGAAAGGCATTTGTCGATCTCAACGGTCACGCTTTTGTCGGTGGCAACGCTTCGAAGATGCGATCCAAAGTGACACTGCAGGTGCCCGATGCACAGCGCTTGGCAAGGGCAGTGCTGGGGTCTGTCATCGAAGCCAGGGTCGGTGACCCCGCTGCAGAAGACGCATCCAATCGGAGCGGTTCCACGTCGGGCGTCACGCAAGAGGGCAGACGCTGGGTCCGGTACCCTTGATAGCGGGTCCGGATAGCACGCTGCTGATCAGCCGTGTCAATCCGATCTTTTCCGAGAGCCGCTTTACTCTACCTCTGGTTGAAGCCAGCACGGCACGTCAGCTCGGTCTGATGGATGGCCAGGTTGTACAGGCGCTGGTGCAGGCGCGTGCCGACCAACTCGGCTTGCTGCTGCGCGGGCGACTGCTGGACCTTGCCATGGCGAGCGATTGGGAGGCTGGCCAGAACCTCACGTTTCGTGTTCAGGCCAATCCGAATGGTTCCATGACGCTGCATCCAATCGCCCATGCCTCACCAGCGACTGTCGCTGCCGCGACGCCAGCGCAGCCGCTCATTTCGCGTCTTGAGAATTTGTTGTTTCATCCGAGTGCGGCGCCCGACTTGCAGGCGCTGTTCAAACCTGGTGTGCTCGACGCGCTGCTGAGCCGGCTGATGCGACCGGATCTGCAAGCGCAGTGGCAGGCGATGCGTCCGTCCATGGCCCAGATCAGCCCTGAGGCGATCCGGCTCGCTTTGGTGGCAGCCATGGGGTCCGAGGCAGCACTGGCGCGCGGTCAACTGACACCTGGTCAGGACCCCAAGCAACTGCTGCACAAACTGCTGCTTGAATTGGGACATGCCGACCGGCTAAGCGAACAGGACCGCGACACCTGTGGCCAACTGCAACGCGCAATCGATGAGCTTGAATCAGCGCAGGTTCATGCGGTCCAGTCGCAGTCGCAATACGCCATCATGTTCAACATGGTGCTGCCGTTCAAGGATGCCGAACCGGTCGATATTTCGTTTCAGGGCAAGCGTGCCTTGCCCGGGCAGCCCGAACTGCTCACTGTGAATATTCATTCAAACAGCCCGGAGTATGGCGAGCTTTGGCTCAAGACCGAAGTTCACGACAGAAGCACGGTGGAACTGGTCATGTGGGCGCTGCAATCAGACGTCGCTGATCAAGCCGCGCAAGGTGCCCCGACTCTCGGTCTGGAGCTCCAGCAGGCGGGTCTGAGCATGCGCTCGTTCCAGGTCATCCATGGTGCGCGTCCCGCGCCCGAGCCTGAACCCATGCCGGCGAGTTGCGGCGTCATTTTGGACCTGCGAGCATGAACCGCTTGCGCCAGGCTGTTGCGCTCGAATATGGGCAGAACCTGACGCCTGTGGTGACGGCCAAGGCGCAGGACGAGGATGCCTTGGCGATGATTGAGCAAGCGCGCCGCCATGGCGTCTACGTGACGCAAGATCCGCAGTTGTTGGCCTTGCTGAGCCGCTTGCAGGTCGACGAGGAAATCCCGCCGCAACTCTACACAGCGGTGTCGGTCATCCTGTCCTGGGTTTACTGGCTCAAGGGCATGCGCCCGGGTGATGAAAAGCAGGCACGACCGCCCGATCAAGCGTCGTTGTAACCTTGATTGCGGGAGAAGCGCGCAATATGTCCGAGTCGGTCGTAGACCTCAATCGAACTGGTGGGATCCTGAATACGCAGACTTTGCAAAGCGCCTCGGATCGCTTCGAGCTGACGTTCGATCAATACCTGATTGCGACGATGCAAGTCACGGCAACTGATCATCGTCTCCCTGAACTCCTGCCATTCGGGGGCGCTTTGCAGCACTTCGGTGGCCGGCGCCAAACTGCTGACGGAAGTCAGCAATTCGGCCTTGACCGGCTGCAGTTGTTCAAAATGATCCAACTCTTGCTTGCGCAGCGCCTGAAATTCAAGCTCCAGTATCTGCGCCAGCTGGCTGGCAAGTTGCTCTGCCTTGGGTGCGTTCGAAGTCGCTGGCAGAATTTCAGTCACGGATCAGTTGCTCAAGGGCCACAAAACTCTCGGCAATGCGCCGCGGGTTCAGCGGGTACTGGCCGTTCTGGAGGGCGGTCTTGATGGCCTCCACCTTGGCGCGGTCAAATTCCGGCGCTGCCTTCAGGCGCTCGGTCACATTGCTAAGGTTCAGCACATCGTCTGCGTGTGCACCTGGCGCAGTTGGCGCCGCGGCGGCTGCCTCTGTCCCGGCTGCGCTCAAGGCCAGTGAACCCGCTTTTTTCTCCGCTTTGTCAGAAGCTGAACGCGAAAAACTGTCCGGCTTGGCCAAATATCCGTACTGTGAAACGGGGTTGCTCATGATGGTTTCTCTTTCTCGTGCTTACAGTGGTCTTTTAATACTGTACTTCTAGCGCATCGGAGGCAAAGTTTAAAACTTGAGTCCAATTCAAAAATTCTTTTTGAATTCTTCCTATTTACTGGGAACGGGCAGCATTGGGGCCGGTCACGATGCCCGACACCAGGCGTCCGGAATCCGGATTTTTCAAGCGAACCTGCTCGCCCATCCTACCATCTTGCAG
>JBAXFI010000021.1:0-30105 GCA_037139995.1 Comamonadaceae bacterium
TCCGCACACCGACGACTTCCCTCTACGTCATTTGGATCCTCGTGGTGGGCATGCTCTTTCAGCTGCCGGGAATTCTGATCGCCACCAGCGTCAGCTCACTGGCTGTGCTGGGATTGATCATTGCAGAAAACGCTGCTTTGTTGCCGCAGCCCAATTACAGCGTCGGCGTAACGCAATGGTTGAACTACTCTGCATTGTTCTGCATGGCCGCGGGTTTGGTCTATTACGGCAACCGAACAAGCCGAAGCGATCTGAAGCTTGGCGAAAATGAAATCGAACAGCGCAAGCAGACTGAAATGGAGCTGCGCAAGCTCACCCGTGCGGTCGAGCAAAGTCCGGCTTCGATAGTCATCACCGACCTGGATGGAAAGATCGAATACGTCAACCCGCGCTTTAGCAGCGTCACAGGATACTCATTTGATGAAGCAGTGGGAAGGAATCCCCGCATTCTGAAAACCAACGAAACGCCGGCCGCCACGCACCGGCAGATGTGGGACGCAGTCACCGCCGGTCAGGAATGGCGGGGCGAATTCGTGAATCGAAAGAAGGACGGCTCTCAGTATTGCGAGCTAGCCATCATTTCACCCATTACAGATGTCAATGGCGTTGTGACGCACTATCTGGCCGTGAAAGAAGACATCACGGAGCGCAAGCAGATGGAGGAACAGATTCGCCAGCTCGCTTTTCACGACAGCCTGACCAATCTGCCGAACCGTCGCCTGCTGATGGATCGATTGGCTCAAGCCATGGCGGCTGGCAAGCGCAGCCAGGGTTTTGGCGCACTGATGTTCATGGATCTGGACAACTTCAAGCCGCTCAACGACCAGCACGGGCACGCGGTCGGCGATCTGCTGTTGGTGAAAGTGGCGCATCGGCTCAAGGCGTGTGTGCGTGCCGTGGACACCGTGTCGCGCATCGGTGGTGATGAATTTGTCGTGCTGCTGCGCGACCTGACAACGGATCAGGCAATCGCGGCTGAACAGGCGAACAGACTGGCAGAAAAGATCCTCGTTGCCCTGTCACAACCCTACCTGCTTTCCGCTGGGAAGGCGACCAGGAACATTGAGCACCACTGCAGTGCCAGCATCGGGGTTGTGTTGTTCTCCCAGGAACACCAAAATCTCGATGACCTGTTGAAATGGGCAGACGCCGCGATGTACAAGTCCAAAGCCGAGGGTCGAAACCGCATCACCCTCATGCGCGAGCGGCGTGCCAAGCAGCGTGTCTGATCGCTCTCTTGCCCGCCGGCTGAGCCACGGTTTCCAAGGATTGCGTTAGTTGTAGCGCCAGTTTCATCACGTGCTCTGGATCGGCCCCTAGCGTGTCGATCAGAAACTCGATAATTTCGGAACGCGGATTGGCCAGAGTGGGCTCGATCATCATCACCGCGGCAGACACGGCCAACGCGCCTTCACAGGCGGCCACGGTTGGCAGCATGTACTCGAGGGCGTTGAGCGCCTCGACCGGCGCCACCGCAGTGATACGCGCCTGCTCCTTGAGCAAGGCAATCCAGTCGGTGTCCGGCGAAGCCGAGCCCCGTGCGTTCACAGGCAATTGCGCCAACAGGCGCGCCAGGCGGAAGCTGCGCCGCTCGAAGGCGCCGATCGACGCCATGCCGGCCAGCACGATGCGGCACACGGCCTCGGCAAAGCCGCCTTCGTTGATGTGCTCCAGCACCTGAGCACGCACTTTGTCCAGTTCGACTTGCGCCCGGGCGTGGGCGGCATCGGCGTCGCAGGCGTCGGGCTTGAACCAGGCGCCCAGTCCGTTGGGGCCGAACAGCAGGCGCGCGCTTGCCACGGTCTGCTCGTTGCTGCGGTCGCGGTACTGGTTCAGGCTGTCCGTGATTTTCTGAGCGAACTGTTTCTCCATGATCCGTAACGGGTGGTCATCTGCGATCGTCGTCCGCTTCTCTCGGGCCTTCTTGGCCTGGGCGCGAATCAGCGGAGCCAGCACGGACTTGTCGGACAGAAGTTGGCGCTGCATGCGCATGAAATTATTCTTGCCCAGCGCGTCTGCCACAGAGCGAGTGGCGAGCAGCTTGACCCAGGGTCGGACCCAGGTTTTATACAGGTCGGCGTTGAACTCCGAGAACTTGGCAATGGTAGAGAACAGTGCCTCTTCATCGCGCCCTTCCGGGTTCAAGGCGAGAATGTCCGCCATCGTGCGGTGCTCGTAGTGCACGGTGTAGTCGCCGGGTTCGAGTTGATCCCAGCGCTGTGTTTCCATGCCGGCTTTGGCCTGCAACTTCATTTCGTAGAGACCCGGCGGCAGGCTCTCGATCATGTCGAGCGAGGTCACGAGTTGGTCGTGCTCTTTGCGCGCCACATCGGCGCCGACAAAGATGCCCAAATGACCCACGCTGTCGTGCAACACGTAGATGATGGTTCGCCCCGCAGCTGCAATGGCACGATCGTCGCCCCAGGTGTCGATGATCCAGTCCAGCGCCTGCGGCGGTGGCGTGATGTTGTCACCCCAGGAGGCGAAGACCACGACCGGCGCGCTGATGTTGCGCAGGTCGATGGCATGGTCGCCGACCATCACAGTGCCGCGCGCCAGACGATTGCCGACAAACAGGTTTTCCACGATGGCTTCGATCTCGCTGCCCGTCATGCGGAAGAAACCACCCCACCAGCGCTCGAACTCGAGAAAGCGCTCGGCCTCGGTGTCCACGCCGGACCACAGCTTGTAGTACTTGTTCCACCAGGTGTTGGCCGGATTGAGTTTCTCGAAATTCTCCACCAGGTGCACACCGTCAAATCGGTCCACACCCAGATCTCCTGTCAGCGATGCCAGCCATGAGCCACCGAGCGAGGCGCCGGCATAGCGCATGGGATTGAGCTTGGAGCTGCCTGCCCAGTAGGACAGCGGTGCGCCCATAATCATGAGTGGACCGAACAACTCGGGGCGTACCGCGTTGAGCGCCATCATGGCCCAGCCGGCCTGACAGTTGCCGATCACCACCGGCTTGGCCGGAGATTCAGGATGGCGCGCGATCACGTGCTCGAGAAAACGGGCTTCAGCCTGCGCCACGGTGATCAGTGTTTGCCCCTCCTCCGGCTCGGGTCGAAAGGTGACAAAGTACACCGGATGGCCGGCGCGCATGGCCATTCCTACTTCGGAATCAAATTTGAAACCGCCGATGCCCGGTCCATGTCCGGCGCGGGGATCAACCACCACCACCGGTCGTGCAAGCCGGTTCACCGGCATGCTCGCAGGTGGCAGCAAATGCAGCAATGCGTAGTTGCAGGGCGGGCACAGGTCGCGACCGTCGAGCACCAGTTCATGCTCGAATTTGAGCAGTGGCGGCGTTCCCTTGTCCAGATGCGCTATGTAGTTGTTGCCGCGATCGAGCATGGTGTCCAGGAACAGCGCGGTACGCTGTGCGGCATCCGCCAGATAGGCGCTGGTGCCGTCAACGGAAGGAAACACGGCCGTCGATGATGCAGGCTCGAAGGCGGTGATGGTTTCAGCTTTGGAAGCCGATTTGTTTTGCTTTGACAAGAACATCCTCCCACGGAAAAGTTTTCCATTTTCACTATACTGCAGTGCAGAGAATTTCATTCTTGTAAAAGCAGTTTTGGCATCGGTTCGTTGACCTTAATCAAGCAACGTTCCGATCGGCGTTATTCCAGACGTCGCGCACGCGTCGATGCGCTGCAGTGCAGCGATGAAGCCATGCCCGCGTTCGCGGAACTCACCAAGGGTTTTGGCTATGCTGGAATGCGCCCAGAACTTCGGCATCGACTCTGGTCTGGCGTGTCGGACGTTGCAAAGCCACCGAGGGACGACCAAGGCCACGCTTAGTTAGAGAGATGTGGAGCGGGTGAAGAGAATCGAACTCTCGTATGAAGCTTGGGAAGCTGCCGTTCTACCATTGAACTACACCCGCGTTTGTGGCCTGAAGTTTAACTGATCGTCGGCTTCCCTAGCTCGCCAGTGGCGAACTGATCTGCTCGATGCGGGCCATCACATCGGGCGTCAGTTGCGCTATCACCTTGACTGCGCCCAGATTGCTCTGCAACTGCGACAGGTTCGACGCACCCGTGATGACGCTGCTGACACGTGGGTTGTGCGCGGCCCAGGCAATGGCCAGCTGGTTCAGGCTGCAGCCGAGCTCGGTAGCGATCAGTTCGAGCTGCGTCACGGCTGCGTTCTTGGCGGCGTCGGTCAGGCCCTTGACCAGAAAACCCATGTCGTGGCGCGCACCGCGGCTATCCGGCGGCACGCCGTTGCGGTACTTGCCAGTTAGCAGGCCACTGGCCAGCGGGCTCCAGGTGGTCAGGCCCAGGCCGATGTCTTCATACAGGCGCTTGTATTCCTGCTCGACGCGCTTACGGTAAAACAGGTGGTATTGCGGTTGCTCCACGATGGGTTTGTGCAGATGATGGCGTTCCGCAATAGTCCAGGCCGCGCGAATTTCGTCAGCCGACCATTCGCTGGTGCCCCAGTAAAGGGCTTTGCCACGGCTGATCATGTCGCTCATGGCCCACACGGTTTCTTCAATCGGCGTGTGCGGGTCGCTGCGGTGGCAGTAGACCAGGTCGATGAAGTCCAGGCCCATGCGTTGCAGCGAGCCGTCGATGGCCTGCGACAGGTACTTGCGGTTCAGCGTGTCCTTGCGGTTAATCGAGTTGCCCTCGCGGTCCAGACCCCAGAAGAACTTGGTTGATACAACGTAGTTCAGGCGCGGCCACTTCAGCGCCTTGATCGCCTCTCCCATCACGACCTCGCTCTGGCCAACGGCGTAGGCCTCCGCGTTGTCAAAGAAGTTGACGCCAGCGTCAAACGCTGCGGCCATCATCTCCCGCGCCGCCACGCTGTCCACCTGGTTGTGATACGTCACCCAGGAGCCGAGCGAGAGTTCACTCAGGCGCAGACCACTTCTGCCGATACGTCGATATTGCATATACGTTTCCTTTCAATCAATATTTGTCATTGCGGGCTTGACCCGCAATCCATGGACACCCCCGGATCGGAGTCCGGGGCAGGCTCCTCAGGTCCGGCATGACCAGACTAAACCCGCTGTCCGCCATCGATGGCGATTTCAGCACCGGTGATGTACGAGGCCTTGCCACTGCACAGGAACTCGATCAGGTCCACCACCTCACTGACTTCGCCCAGTCGATGCATAGGGATGTCATTTTCCACAATTCGGCTGGTCCCGGGCGACAGGATGGAAGTGTTGATTTCACCCGGTGCGATGGCATTCACCCGCACCCCCATGCTTGCCATGTCAGCAGCCATCTCGCGCGTCAGCGCGGCCAGCGCCGCTTTCGAGGTGGCATAGGCGGCCCCCGCAAAAGGGTGCACGCGGTAGCCGGCAATCGAGCACAGGTTCACAACCGAGCCCTTGGCGTTGGAGAGTTCCTGGGCGAAGCCGCGGGTCAGGATTAGCGGTGCGTAGAAATTGGTGTTGTACATCTCCTGCCAGACCTTCAGGTCGGTGGTCAGGGAGTTGACACGCTCGCCACCGGGACCCTTGGGCGAAATGCCGGCATTGTTGATCAGCGCGTGCAACTTCGAGCCGCCGAGCAGGGGGCGTAGCGCGTCGACGGTGTGGGTGATCTGGTCCAGGTCCGCCAGATCGAGCTCAACGTGCGTGTTCTGCTCGGCATGCCAGGGGCATGTTGCTGGCAGAGCCTGGCGTGAGACCGTGATGACGCGCCAGCCGAGGTCGCGAAAGCGCTGCGCGACACCATGACCAATGCCGCGGCTGGCCCCGGTGACGATGGCCGTTTTTTGTTCTGTCATGGTGGGTTATTTGGCTCGTGTTGCCTTGCGCGCTCTGCGTTGCAGCATCTGCATCAACAGGAACAGGGTGGTGGAAAAAATAATCATGATGGTGGCGACAGCGGTCAGCGCGGGTGTCATGCTGTCGCGCAGACCGGAAAACATTTCGCGCGGCAGGGTGCGCTGGTCCGGCCCGGCAATCAGGAGGGCAATCACCACGTCGTCAAAGGAAGCGGCGAAGGCGAACAGCGCGCCGGACGCCATGGCCGGCATGATGCCTGGCAGCGTGACGCGTAGGAATGCGACGCGGGGTGTGGCGCCACAGGCGGCAGCAGCGCGGGCCAGATTGGGGTCCAGCATCTCCAGCGCCGTCAGCACCGGCACCACCACAAAGGGCACGGCAATCACGGTGTGGGCGATGATCAGGCCGCTGTAGCTGCTGGTCAGCGAGAGCGGTGCCAGAAAGAAGTAGCAGGCCACGGCGATCAGGATCACCGGCACGATCATGGGCGAGAGCATCACCAGTTTGAGCAGGTCGGACCACCAGGCTTTGAGCCGCATCAGACCCAGCGCGGCCAATGTTCCCAAAATGACCGAGATCACGGTGGCGAACACGCCCACATAGAGCGAATTGCCCAGCGCCGTGAGCCACTTGCCGCCGCCCAGAACCTCGTGGTACCAGCGCAGCGAGAGACCCGGCAGCGGGTAAGTCAGAAAGGAGCCGCTGGAGAAAGAAAGCGGAATGATGGCGGCAATGGGCACCAGCAGAAACATCAAAATGAGGGCGCAGAGCAGCCAGTAAAGCGGCTTCCAGGGGAATTTGAAGGCGCGCATGGTCGAGATCAGCCCATCGAGAGGGCGCGACCCCCTGAGAGCTTGTGCGCGATGCCATACAGCGCAAGCGTGGTCACCAGCATCATCAGTCCCAGCGCCGAGGCCAGACCCCAGTTGCCGGTGTCGGTCGTGTAGGTGGCGACAAAATACGACAGCATCTGGTCCGAGCCACCACCGACCAGTGCTGGTGTGATGTAGTAGCCCATGGCCAGGATGAAGACCATCACCGAGCCAGCTGCAATGGCCGGCGCGGCCATCGGCAGATAGACACGGAAGAAGGCCACCACCGGCGGTGCGCCCAGACTGGCGGCCGCGCGCATGTAATGCGGCGCAATGCCCTTGAGCACGCTGTAGAGCGGCAGGATCATGAAGGGCAGCAGCACATGCGTCATGGCAATCAGCACGCCGGTGCGGTTGTAGATCAGGGTCAGTGGTTCGGTGATCAGGCCCAGACGCATCAGCACAGTGTTGACCATGCCTTCGCGCTGCAACACCACGACCCACGCGGCGGTACGTACCAGCAGCGATGTCCAGAACGGCAGCAGCACCAGAATCATCAGCCAGTCGGCGGTTCGCTCCTTCACCTGCGTCAGCAGCATGGCCACCGGAAAGCCCAGTAGCAGGCACAGCAGCGTGACACTGGCGCTGATGCCCAGGGTGCGCAGCAGCACGTCGACGTAAATCCGGTTCGCTTCGGTGGCGCGTTCGATCTCGCCGCTGGCATTGCGCGCCAGATCAAAAGCGGCGAGCAGGTAGTAAGCGGAGGCCGGGCCTTTGGCGCGTTGCACGGCAGCAAAAAATTCGGGGCTGGCCAAAGTCGGATCGACGGTGCTGAAAAACCCGTTATCAAAAACGGTCCCGGTCGGGGCGGAGGAGACTTCTCGGGCGGCGCGCATGAGGGTGCTGCGCACACCATTGACTTCGTAATTGAGGCGCCTTGCGGCATCGGCCAGCGTGCTGGCAGCGCGTGCTTCGACCAGATCCTGCGCAAAGCCGGAAAAAAGAGGTGCCGGCAGGGGCTGGCCGCTGTGCCAGCTTTGCAGGGCAGTCAGGGTTCGCGGCAAGGCGCGCGGCACTTCGGCCTCGCGCACCGCCAGTGAAAGCAGCCAGACCAGCGGCGCCACGAAGAACACCAGCAGAAACCCGGTGAGGGGCAACAGCAGGGCACTTCGGTGGCGTAGCAGCATGGTGTGACTATTCAGATAACGTTCTCGTCATTGCGAGGGTGCAGCTTTCGTCATCGCGAGCGTAGCGTGGCGATCCATGTTTTCGCGTGTCATGCCGGACTTGAGGAGCCTGCCCCGGACTCCGATCCGGGGGCATCCACTGTCACGCGAACCCTGGATTGCGGATGTTGAAACCCCGGACCTGATCCGGGGACGCAATGACGAATTTCCATCACTTCGTGCCGGCCCACTTGGTCCAGCGCTCGGCCAGCTTGTCGCCGTTGTCGATCCAGAATTTCACGTCTTCGGCGAAGGCCTGCTTGTGAATGTCGGGGTTGGTCGGCAGTTCAGCCATGAGCGACTTGTCCACCAGCGTGGAGGCCGAGGCGTTCGTGACACCATAGCGCACGTACTTGGGCAGCTTGGCCTGGGTTTCGGCACGGCCCATGAACTCCACCAGCTTCTCGGCGTTGGCCTTTTGTGGCGTGCCCTTCATGATGACCCAGCTGTCCAGGGTGTAGGGCGTATCTTTCCAGACCATCTTGAAGTTCTTCTTGTCCTTCTCGTTGGCGGCGGTGATGCGGCCGTTGTAGGCAGTGGTCATGACCACGTCGCCAGCGGCCAGCATCTGGGGCGGCTGGGCGCCGCTCTTCCAGAACACCAGGTCTGCCTTGACGGTGTCGAGCTTCTTGAACGCACGCTCCACGCCTTCGTTGGTGCGCAGCACCTTGTAAACATCTTTGGAGGAGACGCCGTCAGCAATCAGTGCGATTTCCAGGTTCCACTTGGCACCGTTGCGGATGGAACGCTTGCCCGGAACCTTTTTGCTGTCGAAGAAGTCAGCCCAGCCATTGGGTGCGGCTTTCATCTTGTCGCCGTCATAGGCCAGCACCAGGTTGTAGATGATGGCGCCGACGCCGCAGGCGTGCACCGTGCCCGGCAGGTAGCGTGCTGCGCCGCCAATCTTTGTCACGTCAAGTTTTTCGTAAAGGCCTTCGTCGCAACCCACTTCAAGTTCATCGGCCTCGACCTGCACCACGTCCCAGTTGTTGTTACCACCCTTGATCTTGGTGCGCAGCACGCCCAGTCCGCCGTCCCAGGCTTCGTCGGTCAGTTTGGTGCCGGTGGCGTTGAAGGGTTTGAAGAACACTTCCTTCTGCCCATCCTGGTAGGCGCCGCCCCATGACACGACGTTCAAATCACGCGATTGCGCGAACACCTGCGTGCCCAGACAGGTCAGGGTGGCGGCAACTGCGACCGTTGCCAATACTTGCTTTTTCATATCTGCTCTCCGTTGTAAAAATAAGAACTAACACCAAACCATCAAAACACCCATGCGTCTTCGGGCCGGAACCCGAGACACAAGTCTTGCCCCACCACCAGGCCCGCGGGCAAAGCCCCCGGACTGATCTTTGCAAACCATTGCGGGGCCTCATTGGCCGCGTCCCGCCCCGCACCTTCAAGCCGTGCCACCAGACGCCAGTGATCGCCCTGATGAATCAGGTCGAGCAGCGTCGCGCGCAGGCAGTTCGGCGTTGCCAGTGCTGCGGCATCCGAGGCAACCCGCAGGAACTCGGGTCGCACACAGAGCTTGACCGCGCTATTTGTTTCCAGGGTCTGCGTCGTGCAGATACGGGATTGCACGGTCTGCCCGGTCGCAGTTCTGACGCGACCGGTGCCGGAGGTGGCGCCAGAGCGCAGCCCTTCGTCCAGTATGCAGCCAAGCATGTTGTTGTCGCCCAGAAAATTGGCAACAAAAGGATTTGCCGGCGCGTCGTACAGGTCCTTTGGGGATGCCAGTTGTTCAATGCGTCCCTGATTGAATACCGCAACCCGGTCCGACAGCGTCATGGCTTCGGACTGGTCGTGCGTGACAAAGACCATGGTCACACCCAACTCGCGGTGCAGGCGGCGAATTTCAAGCTGCATTTCTTCGCGCAATTTTTTGTCCAGTGCCGACAGTGGTTCGTCCATCAAAACCAGTCGTGGCTCGAAAACCAGTGCTCGCGCCAGCGCCACGCGTTGCTGCTGCCCACCCGAGAGCTGATTGGGCTTGCGATGCGTCAGGTTTTCCAGATGCACCTTGGTCAGCGCCGCATTGACCTTCTCGGCAATGAGGCTAGGTGCCACCTTGCGCACCGACAGCGGGAAAGCTACGTTCTCGGCCACCGTCATGTGCGGGAACAGGGAATAGCTCTGAAAAACCACGCCCATATTGCGCTGGTGCGGCGGCAGGGATTCGATGGAACTGCCGTCGAGGCGGATCGCGCCGGCGCTCGGTGCCTCAAAGCCGGCCAGCAGCATCAGGGTGGTGGTTTTGCCGGAACCCGAAGGGCCGAGCAGGGTCAGGAATTCGCCGGCCTGGATGTGCAGGTTCAAGTCATCCACCGCGGCGCTCGGGCTGCCCGGGTAGTGCTTGAAGACGTGTTCAAATTCAATCAAGGCCATGCTGCATCAACTTTAGGAATTTTCGCCACTATAGCGGCCCTGGCGCCCTCAGACGCTTACAGTCTTGTCAGCTTCGGACCCAGGCCAGCGTGTCGTCCAGCGCCAGCTTCGTGCGCTCCAGCATCGTGTCGATCTCGGACTCCGTAATGATCAGCGGTGGTGAAAACGCGATCACGTCGCCCATCAGCACGCGCAGGATCAGGCCGTGCGCTTGCGCTCGACTGACCAGATAGGCGCCGACGCCGCGCTTGGGGTCGAAGGGTTTGCGCTGCGCCGGGTCGGCCGCCAGTTCGATGGCGCCGATCAGACCCAGGCCACGTACTGCGCCGACCAGCGGATGGTCCTTGAACTTCTGCAGGCCCTGCTGCAGCCGTGGCGCGACTTTCTGCACATGCGCGAGCACCTGGTCGGCCTCGTAGATGCGCAGGGTTTCCAGTGCCACGGCGCAGGCCAGCGGATGCCCGCTATAGGTGTAGCCGTGACCGAAAACACCGATGCTGGCGCTGGCGTCGGCAATCGTCTGGTAGATCTCGTCGGTAAGGTAGAGCGCCGACATCGGGACATAGGCCGAGGTCAGCATCTTGGCGACCGTGATCATGTCGGGTTTGAGGTCAAACACCTGGGTGCCAAAAGCCTGGCCCAGCCGGCCAAAACCTGTGATGACTTCATCGACCAGAAACAGGATGTCGTACTTTTTCAGGATCGCCTGAACTTTCGCAAAGTAGCCCGCGGGGGGAATGATGACACCGCCGGCGCCCTGTACCGGCTCGGCAATGAAAGCGGCCACGGTGTCGGGGCCTTCGCGCAGGATGGTGTCCTCCAGTTCCTGGGCCAGACGATCGACGAACTGGGCTTCGGTCTCGCCCGGCAGGCTGAACTGGTAGAAGTGCGGGCAGCTGACGCGCACAATGCCTGGCAGCGGCAGGTCGAAGTTCTGGTGCATGCTGGCCAGACCCGACATCGAGGCGGCCGCAGCCGTGACGCCGTGGTAGCCCTTGTTGCGCGCGATGATTTTCTTCTTCAGCGGCCGGCCTTTGGCATTGTTGTAGTAGCGCACCAGCTTGAAGGCCGTGTCGTTGGACTCGGAACCCGAGTTGGCAAACAGCACACGCGCCATCGGCACCGGAGCCCACTTGATCATCGCCTCCACCAGTTCGGTCACCGGTCCTGGCACCTTGCCCGAGAACGAGTGGTAGTAGGGCAGGGTGCTCATCTGGCGGAAGGCAGCGTCCGCCAGACGCTGTTCGGAGAAGCCGAGCGAAGCGCACCAGAGTCCGGCCATGCCTTCGATATAGGCTTTGCCATGCTCGTCGAATACCTGCACGCCTTCGCCGCGCACAATGACGAGCGGCCCATCGCGTTCGTGGTCGCGCAGCTGGGTGTAGGGATGCAGATGGTGTTTGACGTCGCTCTGTCCGGCGCTGGTGAATTTGCTGCTCATGTGGTTCGTGTCTTTCTTGTGTCGAAGTTAATTCAGGATGTCGCCGAGGCAGACATACTTGATTTCCACGTAGTCGTCGATGCCGTGGTGTGAGCCTTCGCGGCCCAGGCCGGATTGCTTGACGCCGCCAAAGGGAACGTGCTCGGCCGCAATGATGCCAACGTTGACGCCGACCATGCCGTACTCCAGCGCTTCGCAGACGCGGAAAATGCGGCCCACATCGCGGCTGTAAAAGTAGCTGGCCAGGCCGAACTCGGTGTTGTTGGCAGCGGCTATCGCTTCCTGCTCGGTCTTGAACTTGAAGACGGGCGCGAATGGACCAAAGGTTTCTTCCTTGGCGCACAGCATGTCAGCGCTGGCGTCTGCCACCACGGTTGGCTCGAAAAACAGACCCGGCAGGCGCTTGCCACCGACCAGCACGCGACCGCCCTTTGCAATGGCGTCATCAACGTGGCGCTGCACCTTGACCAGCGCTGCCTCCTCGATCAGCGGGCCCTGGTTGACGCCGTCTTCAAAGCCGTTGCCGACCTTGGCGGTGGCGACCTTGGCAGCAAACTTGGTGACGAACTCTTCGTACACGGCCTCCTGCACATAAAGGCGGTTCGAGCAGACGCAGGTCTGGCCGGCGTTGCGGTACTTGCTGGCAAACGCGCCTTCGACAGCAGAGTCGATGTCGGCATCTTCAAAGACGATGAAGGGCGCATTGCCGCCGAGCTCCAAGGACAACTTCTTGATCGTCGGGGCTGATTGCGCCATCAGGATGCGGCCAACCTCGGTGGAACCGGTGAAGCTGATGTGGCGCACCACGTCGCTGGCGCACAGCACTTTGCCAATGGCAATGCTGTTGTCGGCGTCAGCCGTCAGCATATTGAGCACGCCGGCCGGCAGGCCCGCGCGGAGCGCCAGTTCGGCAACCGCGAGCGCGCTCAAGGGCGTGAGTTCAGCCGGTTTGATGACAACCGGGCAGCCCGCGGCCAGGGCTGGCGCCACCTTGCGCGTGATCATCGCGTTGGGGAAATTCCAGGGCGTGATGGCGGCGCAGACGCCAATGGGTTGGCGCAGCACCAGGATGCGCCGCGTGTTGTCGAACTGGGGCAGCGTTTCGCCGTTGATGCGCTTGGCTTCTTCGGCAAACCATTCAACGAAATTGGCGCCGTAGGCGATTTCGCCCTTGGCTTCGGGCAGCGGCTTGCCCTGTTCTGCCGTCATGATGCGACCCAGATCGTCCTGGTTGGCCATCAGCAGATCAAACCACTTGCGCAGGATGATGCTGCGCTCCTTGGCGGTCTTGTTGCGCCAGGCCGGCCAGGCGGCGTTGGCGGCAGCGATGGCGAGTTCGGCCTCCATCGGGCCCAGGTTGGCCACATCGACCAGCTTCTGGCCGGTGGCGGGGTCGATCACGTCGAAGCGACGAGTGCCCTTGATCCACTGACCGTTGATCAGCGCATCGGTCTTGAGCAGGCTCGGGTCTTTCAGCAGGGACAGAGGTGAAGTTTTCTGGTTCATGGCATGGAGTCTTTGCAGTGGGGTTCGAGGATCCAAAACAGCAAGCGTAGCTGATTTTTGGCCCGCTTCGAGTACCGGTGGCGACAAGTTTTGGATGCCGGCGGTTTCGGGGCGGTGCCAAGGACAGCTATGACTTAAAATTTGCCGCTTCCCGGACGAACCCCCCAACCCCAGCGATCCACCATGAATTCAACTGTTGTTCCTGCCAGCGTTGCCGATATCCGCAAGATATTTCTTGACTTCTTCGAGTCCAAGGGACACACCGTGGTCGCCTCCAGTCCGCTGGTGCCCGGCAATGACCCGACGCTGATGTTCACCAACTCGGGCATGGTGCAGTTCAAGGACGTTTTTCTGGGTACCGACAAGCGCTCCTACGTTCGCGCCGCCTCGGTCCAGGCCTGCCTGCGTGCGGGTGGCAAGCACAACGATCTGGAAAACGTGGGCTACACGGCGCGCCATCACACCTTTTTCGAGATGCTGGGCAACTGGAGCTTTGGCGACTATTTCAAGCGCGATTCGCTCAAGTGGGGCTGGGAACTGCTGACCCAGGTCTACGGTCTGCCGGCAGACAAACTGCTGGTCACGGTCTACATTGACGACAGCGAAGCCTACGACATCTGGACCAAGGAAATTGGCCTGCCGGCAGAGCGTGTGATCCGCATTGGCGACAACAAGGGCAAGAAGTACGCGTCCGACAACTTCTGGATGATGGCCGATACAGGACCCTGCGGCCCCTGTTCGGAAATTTTTTACGATCACGGCGAACACATCCCCGGCGGACCCCCCGGCAGCCCGGGCGAAGACGGCGACCGCTTCATTGAAATCTGGAACCATGTGTTCATGCAGTTCGACATGCAGGCGGACGGCAGCCTGGTCAAGCTGCCAGCGCCCTGCGTCGATACCGGCATGGGGTTGGAGCGCCTGGCGGCCATTCTGCAACACGTGCACAGCAATTACGAGATCGACATCTTCACTGTGCTGATCAAGGCCGCTGCGCGCGAGACCGGCTGCAGCGATCTGGGCAACAGCAGCCTGCGTGTCATTGCCGACCATATCCGCGCCACGGCCTTCCTGGTGAGCGATGGTGTCAATCCGTCCAATGAGGGGCGGGGTTACGTGCAGCGCCGCATCATCCGCCGCGCCATCCGGCACGGCTACAAGCTGGGCAAGAAGACGCCTTTCTTCCACAAGCTGGTGCCCGATCTGGCAGCCTTGATGGGAGCGGCCTATCCGAACCTGGCGACGCAGTCCGCACGCATCGTCGATGTGCTACGGCAGGAAGAAGAGCGCTTCTTTGAGACGCTGGAAATCGGTATGCAGATTCTGGACGCGGCTCTGGCTGATGGCGTCAAGGTGCTGCCGGGCGAGGTCGCCTTCAAGCTGCATGACACTTTTGGCTTTCCGCTGGACCTTTCGGCCGACGTTTGCCGCGAGCGCGGTTTGACGGTGGACGAGGCCGGTTTTCACGCCGCCATGGAAAAGCAGAAGGCCCAGGGCCGCGCGGCTGGCAAGTTCAGACAGGACAAAGCGCTGGACTACAGCGGCGAGGGCAATGACTTTGTCGGTTACGAGAGTCTGACGCAGGCTAGCAAGGTGCTGGCGCTCTACGTCGATGGCGCAGCCGTCGCTAGCTTGACGTCGGGGCAAGCAGGAGCGGTGGTGCTGGACAGCACGCCGTTTTACAGTGAGAGCGGCGGCCAGGTCGGTGATGCGGGCGCCATCTTCTGCGACGGCGCGCTGTTCGAGGTGGTCGATACGCAAAAGATCAAGGCCGACGTGTTTGGCCACCACGGTCGGCTGGCCAGCGGCTCGCTCAAGGTCGGTGATTCGGTTACGGCGCACGTGGATGCGGCGCGGCGCAACGCGACGCAGCGCAACCACAGCGTGACGCACCTGATGCACAAGGCGCTGCGCGAAGTGCTGGGCAGCCATGTGCAGCAAAAGGGTTCGCTGGTCAATGCCGAGCGTACCCGTTTTGACTTTGCCCACAACGCGCCGGTGAACGATGAGGAGATTCGCGAGATCGAGGCCCGCGTCAACTCGGAAATTTTGACGAACGCTGCCACCCAGTCGCGTGTCATGGACATTGAATCCGCGCAGAAGACCGGTGCCATGATGTTGTTTGGCGAGAAATATGGCGAGTCGGTACGCGTGATGGACATTGGCGGTAGTCGCGAACTGTGCGGTGGCACGCACGTGGCGCGCACGGGTGACATCGGTTTGTTCAAGGTGGTGTCCGAGGGCGGTGTTGCCTCTGGGGTGCGCCGCATCGAGGCGGTGACCGGACAGAATGCGCTGGTCTATCTGCAGGAACTGGAGAGCACGGTGACGCAGGCCGCCGGCGCACTGAAGGCGCCCGTTGCCGAACTGCGCGAGCGCATCTCGCATGTGCTCGATAACGTGAAGTCGCTGGAGAAAGAAGTCGCTGCACTCAAGGGCAAGCTGGCTTCCAGCCAGGGCGATGAAATGCTCTCGCAGGCGGTGGATGTGAAGGGCGTCAAGGTGCTGGTGGCGCGCCTGGAGGGGGCCGACGTCAAGACCCTGCGCGAGACCATGGACAAGCTCAAGGACAAGCTGAAAACAGCGGTGATCGTGCTGGCAGTGGTGGACGGCGGCAAGGTCCAGATCGCCGCTGGCGTCACGCCCGACAGCATTGGCAAGGTGAAGGCCGGCGAGTTGGTGAATTTCATTGCCGCGCAGGTCGGCGGCAAGGGCGGTGGCAAGCCCGACATGGCGATGGCCGGCGGCACCGAGCCAGCCAAGCTGGACCCTGCGCTGGCCAGTGTGCTGGCCTGGGTAAGCGAGCGACTCTGATCCCCGAAATTGTCGTCTCACACTGGCAGTTCGTCATCCCGGCCCCGGATCAGGTCCGGGGTTTCAACATCCGGGATCCAGCGCCACTCGAGCCATGGATTGCGGGTCGAGGCCCGCAATGACAAGCAGAGCTGGGACTGTTCATGGAAAGTCCTTCGGCTGGCTTGCCTGCTCTGGTTAAGTTTCCTGGCCATCAGCGCATGCGCAGCCGAACCGCAGCAGGTCAGCTTTGCCAGTCTGGACGGCACGCAGATCAAGGCCTGGCTGTTTCAGCCGCCCGAACAAGCCAGGGGCACGGTGCTGGCACTGCATGGTTGCGGCGGCCTTTATGCCAGCGCGGGCACACGCCAGGGGCAACTCAATGCGCGTCATCAGGCCATGGCCGACATGCTGCTGGCCCAAGGCTATGCGGTGCTGTTTCCGGACAGCCTGACTTCGCGCGGTTTGACACAGATCTGTACGCAGAAAATCGGTAGCCGCACGATCACGCAGACCGAGCGGCGTCAGGATGCTCTGGCCGGCATGAACTGGGTGGCAGCCCAGCCCTGGGCGAATTCATCCAGAGTGGTCTTGCTCGGCTGGTCGCATGGCGGCAGCGCGGTGCTGGCAGCAACCGATGCAAAACACGCGCAGGTGGCGGCGCAGACCGTCAAACCCCGTGCTGCCATTGCCTTCTACCCGGGTTGCAGCGCCGCGCGCAAGGCCGGCTATCAGCCCAACACGCAACTCGTGATGCTGCTCGGCGCGCTGGACGACTGGACGCCACCCGGACCCTGTGTTGCCTTGGGCAAGGAGGTAGGCGCAGAGGTGCATGTTTACGCCGACAGCTATCACGACTTCGACAATCCGGTGGGCGTCGTCAAACTGCGAACGGATGTGCCCAACGGCGTGCATCCCGGTCAGGGTGTGCACGCCGGTCCGAACCGTAAAGCGCGGGAGCGGGCCTATGCGCGCGTGCGCGAACTTCTGAGCGCTGCTTTCGACTGAGTTGCGACTACCCGGGCATGAGCCGGTGTGAGCTCTCAAAATGCCGTTGCTGCCCGCTCACGGGATCAACAAACTCAATCGACCGGGCCAGCAATTGCAGCGGTCGGTCGTAATCGATTTGCCCCTGCGGTGTCAGCGTTGGATAGAGTCCGTCACCGAGGATAGGCAGTCCCAGTGCCGCCATGTGCACGCGCAGCTGGTGGCGTTTGCCGGTGACCGGACTGAGCGCGTAACGCGCCATGTCCCCATGCACTTCCAGTACCTCGATGTGCGTGATGGCATTGACCTCGCCGCTGACTTCGTGCTGCAGCATAAAGTGTCCGGCTTCGACAATCCGGCTCTCGCGCGTCATTGGAAATTTCAAATCGTCCCGCCACGGTGCAATGGCTTCGTAGGTTTTCTTGACCTGATGCTTGGCAAACAGGGCGTGGTAGGCGGCGCGACTCTCCGCCTTCGCTGAAAACAGAACCAGGCCCGCTGTATCGCGATCGATCCGGTGAATCGGCACCAGCGCGGCCAGGCCAAGCTTTTGTCTGAGTCGCAGCAGCAGGGTTTCGTTGAGGTAATTGCCTGATGGCACCACCGGCAAAAAGTGCGGCTTGTCGGCGACTACCAGATGCTCGTCCTGGTACAGCACAACTTCGTCAAACGGAATGTGCGGCTCGGCTGGAACTGCGCGGTAGTAATAGACGCGCTGGTGCGGCTGGTAGGCGCTTTCTGGTACGACCGCGATGCCACGCTCATCGATGACCAGACCCTGCTCCATGCGCTGCTGCCAGGTGCCTCGTGTGATTGCCGGAAAACGCGCTGCAAAGAAGTCCAGCATCGTGTGCCAGGGACCGGGCGGCAGTCCGACGCAACTCGGGCCCACACCATCGCGGCTGGGCGGTACGGAAAAATGCTTTGTCATCCCGGACTCCGATGAGCCTGCCCCGAATTGCGATCCGGGGGGATCCAGTGCTGCGCTACCACTGGATTGCGGGTCGGGGCCCGCAATGACAATACCGGCCGGCACCGACAACTGCCAGGGCGGCTAGACCCGCTCAAAGACGACATCCCAGACACCGTGCCCGAGCTTGATGCCGCGGTTCTCGAACTTGGTGAGCGGCCGGTAATGCGGCTTGGGCGCGTAGCCGGCCGGTTCCGGATGGCCCAGTGCGGCTGTGTTGCGCAGCAGCGGCTGTTCGCTCAGGACTTGCAGAACCTGCTCGGCATACGGCTGCCAGTCGGTGGCGCAGTGCAGGTAGCCGCCAGGCTTCAGGCGCTGCGTCAACTTGGTCACCAAGGGTGCCTGGATCAGGCGGCGCTTGTTGTGACGTTTCTTGTGCCAGGGGTCGGGAAAGAAGATGTGCACGCCATCCAGACACTGCATCGGCAGCATCTGGTCGATCACCTCGACCGCGTCGTGGGCGATGATCCGGATATTGGTGAGGCTCTGCTCGCCAATGCGCTTGAGCAGGGCGCCGACGCCGGGGTCATGCACTTCGCAACAGAGAAAATGTTTCTCCGGCATCAGGGCCGCGATGTGCGCGGTGGCTTCACCCATGCCAAAGCCGATTTCCAGAATCAGTGGCGGCGCCGATGCGGCTAGCCAGTCAGCCAGGCTCGACTGGTAGGGCAGTATGAAACGCGGCCCGATCTCGGCAACGGCCTTGGCCTGACCGGTGGTGGTGCGGCCGGTGCGCCGGACAAAACTCTTGATGAGTTTCGGATGGGGCACGCCTTCGGGCGTCTGGAAATTGCTGGGGCGCATCGGCTGGTCGTTCACAGGGCAGGATTGTAGAGAGGGAGACGGAGTTGGCGCAACATCGCAAGAGTCTGCAAATTGAAAGTATTTATTTCAAATTACAGATTTGAGTCGAGTGTTCCAGTCACCAACCCAGGCGCTGAGAGCTTGCGACAGCGATCCTTCGCGCGGCGGCAAACCCAGCACGAGGGCGGCTTGATTGAGCGCCGCCAGTGCTTGCGTGCTGTCAATCGACAGTGCGCCGTTTTGCTTGGACAGTTTTTCCTGGTTGGCGCCCAGCACCAGCGGTGTGTGCAGGTAGCGCGGCGTTGGCAGCGCCAACTGGCGTTGCAGCAGGATTTGCCGCGCCGTGTTGTTGCTCAGGTCTTCACCGCGCACCACATCGGTGATGTTTTGCGCTGCGTCATCCACCACCACGGCCAACTGGTAGCTGTAGCAGCCATCGGCGCGTTGGAGGACAAAGTCGCCGACTTCGCGCTCCACATCCTGTTCCTGCGCACCCAAACGCCGGTCGCTCCAACGGATGGGGCCGCCCGAGTTGGTGCGCGCTCGCCAGGCCAGCGGCTTGTTGCGTCTGGCACCGTCTTTCAGGCCGTTGCGGCAGGTCCCCGGATAGACTAGCTCGGCGTTGCGCGGTCGCGGCGCTGCCATGTCGCTGTGCGCGGCTTCAAGTTCGCGCCGGGTGCAGGCACAGGGGTAGGCCAGGTGGCGCGCCACCAGCTGATCGAGTGCCTGCTGATACAGGTCGCCGCGCCGCGATTGCCAGAGTGGCGGCAGGTCGGACTGCAGACCGCAGGCGCTGAGTTGTTGCAGGATGATGTGGGCCAGTTCGGGTGAACAGCGTTGCTGATCAACGTCTTCGATGCGAACCAACCACTGGCCCTCATGGGCCCTGGCGTCAAGCCAGCTGGCCAATGCGGCTACCAGTGAGCCGGCATGCAGCGGGCCGGTGGGCGACGGGGCGAAGCGACCCCGGTATCCGGTCATGCCACCGTGAGTGCCAATTCAAGACCGGAGACAAAAGCGTCTTCCACACGGTGTCCCAGACACCAGTCGCCACAGACACCCAGGCCGGTCTGGGCATCCCACAGATGCGAATGGCCCAGTGGCTGCGTTGTTTGGGCAAAACGCCAGCGTCGACTGTCGACGTGCGCTGGCTCGGCCCGGATGCCGGTGATCTCGGAAAAGGCTTTGAGCAGCTTGGCTTGCACGCGCTGGGCGTCGTCCTCCAGGTGTTCCTGCGACCAGGCGGCGCTGGCCTGCACGGTCCAACGCTCGACGGCGGTGCGTCCGGGTTTGCTCGATTCGCGCGCCAGCCAGGCGATCCGGTGGTGTGTGCTGCGCGCTGCGTTCCACTGCGGTCCCAGCGCCGACAGACCCGGTTGCATGGCTTGCGGGAAGGCCAGCATCAGCGTCCAGCAGGGTGCCATCTGAACCATGTCGAGTTGCTGCGAAAAGTGGTCAGCCAGGGGTGAAGTATTGAGCAGCAGACGCGCCGGCTCGGCCGGAATGGCCAGCAGCACCGCGTCAAATCCGCCGTAGACATGGCGGCCGCCAGCACCGTCCTGTGTATGCAGTTCCCACTGGTTCGGGTGAAGCGCATCTCGGTCCAGGTGCTTGACCTTGGTTTCGAAATGCACTGCAGCCTGGTCGACCAGTGGCTGGCCCCAGCGGCTGACCAGCGCGTTCATGCTGGGTGTCGGGACCCAGTGCGCCTCACGCGCGGCAAGGCTGGCGGCGGCGACCCGGCCGTGATCGTCGAGCACCTGTACGGCGTTGGCGCTCCAGCGTTTGCACAGGCCGGGCACGGTTTGCAGTGCGCGCTCAAAGCGGGGGTCACGTACGGTGAAGTACTGGGCTCCGTGGTCAAAGTTGCCGAAGGCACTGTTGCGCGTCGCCATACGTCCGCCCAGAGCATGGCTCTTCTCGAAAACCTGCACGCTATGGCCCGCCTGAAGCAGGGTGCGGGCGCAGGCAATGCCAGCCATGCCCGAGCCGACGATGGCGACATTTTTGAATTTGGATGGGCTCATGAACATGGACTCCAAGGGTTGTTGCATGTCTTGGACTTTACACGCCTCGGTGTCGCTCCAATAAAGCAGCGCGCGTGGTCGGGCTTTCCAACTGCGCCAGCCACCATGTCAATGCGCGACCATGGTCTGCCTTTGTCAGGCTGCGCCAGGCGTAATTGACACGCACAATGCGCTGCGGGCGCTCCATTCTCTTGACCACCAGGCGACCGGTTTCAATGTAGGCGCGGGCCATGCCTTCCGGCACAAAGCCGCTGCCCAGGCCGCGCAACTGGGCGTCGAGTTTGTCTTTCATGGTGGCCACGGTGAAGACATCCTGACCGCCGAGCAGACCCACGGTCATGCCGTTGCCGCGTGCGATGGTGTCCGCCACCGCCACAGCGCGATGCTGGCGTATCGATTCGTCCCTGAGCGGCTCGGGCGCACTGGCCAGGGGATGGTGCGGCGCCACCGCATAAACAAAGCTCACGTCGCCCAAGGCCTTGCCATGAATCCCGGCGTTGGTGCTGGGCTCGGCAACGCCGAGCGCCAGATCGGCTTGGCCCGAAGTCAGGCAGGCCAGCGTCCCTGACAGTGTCTCGTCGCGCAGCTTGATGCGCGTGGGTGGGTTCAGTGCAAAAAAGCTTTCGCAAAGCTCCAGCACGGTCGTCTTGGAAATGATGCTGTCCACGGCGATGGTGAGCTGCGGCTCCCATCCGGTGGCGACGCGCTTGACCCGGTTTGCCACAGCGTCAATTTCTTCCAGCAGGCGTGTGCCCTCGCGCAGCAGTTCGGCACCGGCCGCGGTGAGTCTTGCCTGGCGTGAACTGCGGTCGAACAGCAGCACATCCAGCGCGTCCTCGATTCTGCGCACCCGGTAGGTCAGTGCGCTGGGCACCAGGCTGAGTTCGCGGGCCGCCGCGGCAAAGCTGCCGGTGGCGGCAATGGTCTGCAGCATGGCGAGCGCGTCCGGGGTCAAAACATCGCGTGCAGTTTGCATTAAGTTGGCCTTTTGATTCAAAGTATTCGAATGATGCCATCAAATGCGATGCATTGCCAGCGGCCGTGGTAGCCCTAAAGTTCAGGGCTACAAACAGTTGGGGACAGAGCTAAAGATCTGTCCCACAAAGGAATATCAATGTTGAAAATTCGGAAATCAAATGATCGCGGTTACGCTGACCATGGCTGGTTGAAGTCATTTCACAGTTTTTCCTTCGCTGGCTACTACGACCCGCAGCACATGGGCTGGGGCAATCTGCGCGTCATCAACGAGGACCGGATTGCGCCAGGCACCGGTTTTGGCACGCATGGGCACCGCGACATGGAAATCATCAGCTACGTGCTGGCGGGTAATCTGGCGCACAAGGACAGCATGGGCAACGTCAAGGGTATTCCGCCGGGCGACGTGCAGCGCATGAGCGCAGGCAGCGGCGTCCAGCACAGCGAATTCAATCACGCGCCGGACGCCACGACGCATTTTTTTCAGATCTGGATTGAACCCACCGTCACCGGCATCGCGCCGGGATATGAACAGAAGTCATTCGCCGATGTCGAGAAGCAGGGCCGCTTGTGCCTGGTCGCCTCTGATGATGGTGCGCAGGGCTCAGTCACCCTTCATGCCGACGCACGCCTGTACGCCGGGCTGTTCGACGGAGATCAGAGCGCAGAACTGACCTTGGTCGGGAAGCGCAAGTGTTATGTGCATCTGGTGCGAGGTGAAATTGCTGTCAACGGCACGGCACTGCTCGCCGGGGACGCTGCGCTGCTCGAAGGCGAGAGCCGTGTCTGCCTGAACCAAGCCAAAGGCGCCGAAGTGCTGGTGTTTGACCTGCAGGCCTGAATTCAATTCTTTCCGGAGGTCCGCTACCAGCGGACTTCCATTTCTCAACTGCAATCAAGGAGTATTTCAATGGCAAAAGTCGCTGTGGTTTTTCATTCGGGCTATGGTCATACGCTGCGCATGGCGCAGTCGGTGGCAGAGGGCGCTGGCGCCGAACTGGTGCCGATCGACGCCGAAGGCAATCTGACCGAGGCGCAGTGGAACACGCTCAACGCCGTTGACGCCATCGTCATGGGGTCACCGACCTACATGGGCTCGGTGAGCTGGCAGTTCAAGAAGTTTGCCGACGCCACCAGCAAGCCCTGGTATACGCAAGCCTGGAAGGACAAGGTTTTTGGTGGTTTCACCAACAGCGCCAATGTCAATGGCGACAAGCACTCGACACTGCACTATTTCATGACGCTCGCCATGCAGCACGGTGGCCTTTGGGTGGGTACCGGACTGAACTACAACAACACCAAGGCATCACAACGTGGCGACGTCAACTATCTCGCTTCTTCGGCAGGTCCGATGGCGCAGACACCCGGTGATGCCAGTGCGGGGGAAATGAACGCCGGCGACCTCGAAACAGCACGCCTGTTTGGCAAGCGGGTTGCCGATATAGCGGCACGCTTGGTCGCTTAAGGCGAATACCCAGCCGCGCGCAGGCAGGGCCACCTCGCCGACAGGTCAGAATCGGGGCATGCAGATCAATAGATTTCAGTTGGTCCAGCGTGCCCTGAACTTCCTGCGTGCTGGTTTGCGCCAGCGTGTTGTGCAGCCGCCTGCCGACAGCACAGACCGCCTGCAGGCCATACTTGACGCGGTTCCCGACCTCCTGTTCGAGGTTGATCTGGAAGGTCGCGTTTTTGACTATCACTCGCCACGGACCGATCTTCTGACGGTGGCGCCTGCCAACCTGATCGGCAGACTGGTGTCGGAACTGCTTCCGGCAGCGGCGTGTGCCGTGATCATGCTGGCCTTGCACGAGGCCGATGTGCGCGGTCTTTCGAGCGGCAGGCGTTATGTGCTGTCGCTGGAGCAGGGCCAGCGGTGGTTTGAACTTTCGATCGCCCGCAAGACCATGCCCGAGGGTGAAGTACCACGCTTTATCGCTCTTGCACGCGACATCACCGAGCGGGTCCAGATTGAGATACGCGAGAGTCATCGCCGCCAGGTGTTGGAGATGCTCGCTGCACGCGCCCCATTGAGCGACGTGTTGCAGGCCATTGCCAATGCGGTTGAAGAATTGAACCCGGGTCTGCGCTGCCACATTTTGCTGTTCGACGAGCAAGGGCGACCGTTGGATACGCCGGCGTCGCCGGTCTTGGCTGCCATGCCATCTCGCTCTGACCGAATTGTTTCATCGGCGGGCCAGTTGCTGGGCGCACTCATGATCTACCCTGATCAGGCGCACAGACCTGAGGCGCTTGCCCTACAGGAGTGGGTTAGCCTGGCCGGCATCGCCATCGAGAAGAGGGTTGCCGCGCAGAAACTGAGCGCCAGCGAGACGAACTACCGAACGCTGATCCATTGGACGCCGCAAGCGATTGCGGTTCACAGGGGCGAGCGCTTTTTGTATGTCAATCCCGCCGCCGTCGAGTTGTTTGGTGCAAAGAATGCACAAGAACTGGTGGGCACACCCGTCATAGAGCGAATCGCGGCTGACTACAGGGCGATAGCGCGCGTGCGGCAAAAGCATTTTGATGAGCACGGCACAACGCCCAGGACAGAGCAGCAGTTTCTCAGGATGGACGGATCGGTGATCGATGTCGAACTGCAGTCTACGTCGATCGCCTACGATGGTGAAGCGGCGGTCCATCTGGCGCTGCACGACATCAGTGCGCGCAAGCGCGGCGAGGCCGAACTGCATGCGGCCATGTCTCTGGCTGAAGATGCCAATCGTGCCAAATCGCGTTTTCTCGCCGCTGCCAGTCACGACCTGCGCCAGCCAACGCATGCTCTGGGTATGTTTGTGGCGCGCCTGGGGCAACTTGAACACAACACAGAAACCAGTCACTTGATCGAGCGGCTGGACACTTCAGTTCAGGCCATGCGCGATCTGCTCGATGCCCTGCTTGATATTTCACGACTCGACGCCGGCGCCGTACCGGTCCACTTGCAAGCCTTTGCGCTCAGCGACGTCTTCGACCAGTTGAGGACCGAGTTGGCCTTGGTGGCTACCGAGAAGGGCTTAAGTCTGCGCGTGCGACCCTGCAATGTCTGGGTGATGAGTGACTCGGTCCAAGTGCATCGAATTTTGCTGAACCTGCTGACCAACGCGCTGCGCTATACGAGTGCTGGCGCGGTGTTGCTGGCGTGCCGCGTGAAGAAAGGGGGGCGCAGTGCAGGCATCGAGGTCTGGGACACCGGGATCGGGATTGCGCCGGAGCATCAGGAGGCTATTTTCAAGGAGTTTTATCAGATCGGCAACGTGGAACGGGATCGCAGCAAGGGTCTGGGCCTTGGACTCAACATTGTCCAGCGCACGGCCGCCTTGCTGCAGCACAAATTGCAGCTGAGGTCGCAACCGGGTGTGGGTAGCCGATTCAGTGTTGAAGTACCGCTGGTGCCGACCGGCGCTGTCGTCGAGCGTCGCCGCCCGGAGCGGGCACAGCCTCTGGTTGATCTGGCCAATCTCGTGGTGCTGGTGATTGAAGACGATGCCTTGGTGAGAGAGAGTCTGGTGGGCCTGATTGCGGCCTGGCAGGCCGTCGTGGTGGCGGCGGAAGGCCTGAGCGCTGCGCTGTCGTATCTGGAGGCTGGGATGGTGCCGGACCTGATCGTCAGCGACTACCGCTTGCGCGACGGAGAAAATGGCATTGCAGCGGTGCAGCAGTTGCGTAAGCAGGCAGGCCGTGCAGTGCCTGCTTGCCTGATCAGTGGTGACACCGACCCGGCACTGCTGCTGGCGGTCAGGCATGCCGGACTGACGCTGCTGCACAAGCCGGTGCGACCGGCCAAGTTGCGCAGCCTGATTGCGCGGCTGGCCAGGTCCGACCTTCCTGCGCCATCGAACTAGGGTTCCTGCCCATTTGCCAAACGCTGCAGTTTTTTTCGCTCAAGGTCCGTAATCCGTTGCGGACAAGGCAGAATCGGGAACGGCAAGCTGAAAGGGTATGGGAGCGCTGTCATGAACCAATGGATATGTTTGAGTGTGCTGCTGAGCGCAGGGAGCCTGGCATCGGCGCAGGCTACTGAGGCTCTGTCCGAGCGCGACTTTCTGACCGACGTGCCGCTGGTTCTGTCGGTCTCCCGATTGCCGCAACGACTGGCGGACACGCCGGGTGCGGTCACCGTCATTGACCGCGACATGATTCGTCTCTCGGGTGCGCGTGACGTGGCTGATCTGTTGCGCCTGGTGCCAGGTTTCCAGACCAGCATGTCGTTTGAGAGCATTGCTCCGCAAGCCACTTATCACGGTGGATTCAACAGTTATTCAAACCGCATGCAGGTTCTGGTCGATGGACGCTCGGCTTACTCCCCCTATTTCATCGGCAGCGTCGAGCCTGGTCTGCAGACGGTGGCGATGGACGACATCGAGCGCATCGAAGTGCTGCGCGGCTCCAATTCAGCCGCCTATGGTGCGCGTGCCTTTCTGGGTGTGATCAACATCGTGACGCGTGACCCGGTGGATACCTTAGGCACACAAGTCAGCGTCAGTGCGGGTGACAACGCGATACGCGATGCGCGGGCCAGCCTGGGCTGGAATACGCACAACGGCAATTTCCGTCTTGGGCTGGATCGCCGCTCCGATGCGGGACTTGCCGGGTCGAATGGCGAAAACCGGATTGACCGATTCAATTTGCGTGCTGATCTTCGTCCCAGCAGCGCCGATGATATTCAGCTGCGTATGGGATTGCTGGAACTCAATGCCGGCAAGGGTAGTTCCGATCGCGCCGACAATCTGACGCGCGACACGCGCTATCGCTCAAGCTACCTGCAACTCGATTGGCGACGCAGCCTGGATCAGGATCAGGATCTGGCACTTAGCTATTCGCATGGGCATGAAACTTACGACGATGCATTTCCGTATTCGTTGCAGGCGTTTGGCATCAACGGCAGCATCGCGATTGATTCCAGCGGCGCATCCCGCAGTGATGCCTTGTCGCTGCAACATACCTGGCGCCAAAGCTCACAGCTGCGCATGGTGTGGGGCGCCGAGTTGCGACGCGAGCAAGTTGTTTCCAAACCCGTTTACAACACGGATGAAGCCCTGGTGACCCGGTTTTCTCGCTTGTTTGGCAACGTTGAATGGCGACCTGAAAATGACCTGGTGCTGAACGCTGGCGCGATGGCTGAAACAAGCGGTACTGCAGGCAACCGGATGGCGCCACGCTTGATGCTGAACTGGCACGTGGCGCCGGGGCAAACCCTGCGCGTCGGGGCGTCGCGCGCCTATCGCCCTCCGAGTACCTACGAGCAGTTTGCCGACGTTCGCTACAGCTGGAATGGCCATCTGCTGGAAGTAAGCACGCTGGCCAGCGGCAAGGTGCAGCCCGAAAGTGTGTTCTCCAGGGAGATTGGTTACCTTGGTGCATGGCCAAAACTGGGGGTGAATCTGGATGTGCGAGCGTTTCACGAGCGTGTCGATGAATTCATTACCCAGCTCAACAACACGCGGCCCAAGGACTATGCGAACACCGAGAATTTTTCCATCCACGGTATTGAATACCAGTTGAAGTGGCAGCCCTGGAGTGGTACGCGATTGGCCTTCAACCAGGCCTATCTCAACTATTCCCTGATTGATCACGGGTTTGAAGACGGTGTCGCCGTCAACTATGGCAACGCCCGGCCCGCGCCGAAGCTGGCCAGTACCCTGACCTGGTTTCAGAAGTTGCCAGGCAAGCTGGATCTGAGCATCCTGCACCAGGACAGTGGCACCATGACGCCCCAGAGAACCGGTCCAGACCATCAGGTGGCCATGACCCGGACCGACGTGCGCCTGGCAACACCGCTGCGTCTGGGTGCGCAGCGTGGCGAACTGGCAGTCGTTTGGCAAAACCTGGGATCTCCGTACCTGGACGCTGACCCGGCCTATGCCTTCCAGCGGCGTGTTTTTGTGACGCTCCGAATCGACCAGTAGCGGGATCGGCATGCTGCTTCGACTGCGGATGGTGCTGGCTGGTGTCTGGCTGAGCTGTATGGTGGCCCTGGGGGCCCATGCTGCGCCGTCGGTCGTAATCCTCAGCAGTGAAAGCAGTGCCGCCTACGCCGAGACGGCGCAGGCCTTGACCGAGGAACTCGAACGCGGCGGAGTGCCACGTTCCTCGGTGCTGATGATGAGTACCAGGGAGTGGATGGATGGGCGGACGCAGTCGGCCCGCCTGTACGTCACCCTGGGTGCCGAGGCTGCCGGTCTGCTGGCCGCTTCAGCGCCTGGGGTGCCGGTGCTGTGTGCCCTGCTGCCGCGCAGCAGCTTTGAGGCTGCCTTGTTGCAGTATGGCCGAAAGGCAAGTTCACAGTTTTCGGCGCTCTTCCTGGACCAGCCGCCGGCGCGACAGCTGGAACTGATCCGTTTGGCACTTCCGGGCGTCAGGCGGGTTGGCGTTTTGTGGGGAGCAGGATTGTCAGGAGACAGGAGTGAATTTCGGACGCAGGCGCAGGCCGTCGCGCTGCCCCTGGTTGAAGCCGAAGTCGGCAGTGAAGAACAGCTGTTTCCTGCGCTCAAGCATGTTCTTGAGGGAACAGACCTGTTGCTGGCGGTTCCCAGCCCGCAGATCTATAACAGCCGCACCATTCAGAACATTTTGCTGACCTCGTTTCGCGCCAATGTTCCGATGATGGCCTTTTCTCCCGCCTATGTTCGGGCCGGTGCCTTGCTTGCCGTGTATGTGACACCGCATCAGGTCGGAGTGCAGGCGGCACAACTGGCGCGGGCTGTGCTGCAAGGAAAGGCCTTGCCGGCGTCTGGCGCCTATTCCACTGATTTTCAGATTGCCGTTAATGAGCACGTCGCTCGCTCGCTCGGCCTGTCAATGGACGCGCTGGAGTTGACCCGGCGCCTGCGGCTGCTCGAGGGCCGGCCATGATCGTTCGCCGCATCCGCAGGCGGATCCTGCTGGCGGCCATGCTGCCGGTCAGTCTGGTTGTGCTGCTATTGATGGCCGTCTTCTTGTATATCGGTATGGGTGATAACGAGGATTCGCATGGTCAACGGGCTCGCTCGATGGCCCGGCAACTCGCCGGCGCCAGCGAATACGGTTTGTTTTCTGGCAATGTCGGGCAGTTGCAGGGGCTGGTCCGTGTTGCGATGCAGGAGTCGGCGGTGCGCTCCGTCGTGATCCTGAATTCCCGAGGCGAGATCATGGCCAGCGGCGGTCACATTACTTACAAGATGCCGGCCCGCTTGAGTGCCCAGGAGGTTCTGGATCGCGACATCCTGCGGGGTACCGACTTGTTGCTGCAGCCTATCGCGGCAGAACAAGTGGCGCTCAATGACCTTTTTGACGGCAGCGCCCGTGCCAGCGCCAGCACAGCGCCGGTGCGTGTTCTAGGGCATGTAATGCTGGAAGTGACGGGCGAAAAACTGCGGCAACGGCAACTTCAGTTGCTGCGTTTGAGCGTCATGTTGGGGCTGGCAGGAATATTGTTGGGTGGCCTGCTCGCGGTGCGACTCGGCCAGGGTGTGATTCGACCAGTGGCGCGGGTGTCGAGGCTGATTGAGCGCATTGGACGAGGCGAGTTCGGCGCCCGTGCTGAATTGCGGGAGCAAGATCCCTTGCGTGATTTGCAGCAGGCTCTCAACCAGATGGCCGAACGACTTGAAGTGGGGCGCGATGAGTTGGAGCGTCGCATTGCCCAGGCGACGCAGGAGTTGCGCGAGAAGAAGGAGGAGGCCGAGTCGGCGACCCTCGCCAAATCGCGTTTCCTTGCAGCGGCCAGTCATGACTTGAGACAGCCGACGCACGCTTTGGGCCTGTTCGTAACGCGCTTGGGGCAGTTGACGCATGATGCGCAGGCCATAGACCTGGTTGCCAACATGGACCGTGCGGTCCAGGCGATGCGCGAACTGCTGGATGCCTTGCTTGATATTTCACGACTCGATGCTGGGGCGGTTCCGGTTCACTTGCAGGCTTTCGCGCTGAACGATGTGTTCGACCAGTTGAAAGCCGAACTGGCCTTGATGGCTGCCGAGAAGGGCTTAAGTCTGCGCGTTCGACCCTGCAATGTCTGGGTCTTGAGTGACCCGGTCCAGATACACCGCATCCTGCTGAACCTGCTCGGCAACGCGCTGCGCTATACCCGTGCCGGCTCGGTGCTGCTGGCATGCCGCGGCAAAGGCGAGGAAGGCAGTGCCTGGATTGAGGTCTGGGACACCGGAATCGGGATTGCAGCGGAGCATCAGGAGGCCATCTTCAAGGAGTTTTATCAGGTCGACAATCCGGAGCGCGAGCGCAGCAAGGGGCTGGGCCTGGGGCTGAATATTGTGCAACGGACGGCCCGCCTGCTCGATCATCGACTGCAACTTTGTTCGCGTTCAGGCCAGGGGAGTCGTTTCAGAATCGAGCTTCCGTTGACGGCGCCGGGCGCAATGACCGATCGCCGCGGACCGGGGCGTCGTGAGTCACTCGATGAACTGGTCGGTCTGGTCGTGCTCG
>JBAXFI010000022.1:0-28636 GCA_037139995.1 Comamonadaceae bacterium
GTGCCGAGTGGTCAAAGCCCTTGCTGATGGACCAGGGGCGGCCCAGTTTCTTCATTTCGTTTTGCAGATCGCGGCGCGTCATGTCCAGACCAACGGCGTAGCCAAAGATGTGCTTGTGTGCGTCCGCAGCCGCGATGTTCTTTCCGCCCTTGCCAAGCGCCACCACCAGTTCGATTTCGTGGTGCAGGTTGCTGGTCAGCGTGGGGTAGGGCATGTGGCCAGTTTCGCCGGGGTTGACCACGACCAATGCATCGGCCGGCTTCATGAAGAAAAAGGGTGCTTCGCGGCCGCTGAAACCCATCTCCTTGGCATGCTCCTCGTAGTTGCGTCCCACGCAGTAGATGCGATGCACCGGAAAGCGCAGGGCGCTACCAAACACCGGGACCGAGACGACCGGGGCAGGATTGAAAACGTAGCTCATGACATCTTTCTTTCTTCAGGCGGATTTGGCAACGAGCTCAAAGTGCTCGACGACCGGGGGGGCTGCAAAGAACGGACCGACGATGGAGCGCCACTCGGTGAAGGCACTGGACTGGCGAAATCCGACGGTGTGATCTTCCAGCGTGTCCCAGAATATCTGAAGAACGTAGCGCTCGCTGCTTTCAATACCTCGGTTGACCTTGTAGCCTTGAAACCCCTTGGCTTCGTGGATCACATGCTTCAAGCCGCGCACGATCGCCTCTTCAAAAGCGGCGTTCTGGCCGGGGTGAATGCGAATATCGGCGAGTTCAAGAATCATGAAAGTCTCCAGCAAGCAGTGTTCCATCGTCTGATGGCCTGAGTTTAGCGCCAGTGCCTCGGGCGCTTGCCGTGCGGTATGCTGGCACCCATGCACACCGAAAACTTCATCCCCGGCAAAGACGCCTCACTTGAGTCCACCATCCAGACGCTGCAAACGCGTTTGCAGGCGCTTGGTTTTCACATCGAGGAGCGCAGCTGGCTCAATCCGGTGGAGGGGATCTGGTCGGTACACATTCGGGACCGGGATTGCCCGCTGCTGTTCACCAACGGCAAGGGTGCGACCCGACTGGCCTGCCTGGCCAGCGCCCTGGGTGAATTCCTGGAGCGTCTCTCCACCAACTACTTCTGGACCCACTATTACCTGGGGCCGGAGCTTGCCGATCGCCCTTATGTTCACTACCCGCAGGAGCGCTGGTTTGCGGTGCCGCCGGATGCGCCCTGGCCGGCAGAACTGCTCAACCCGAAGCTGCAAGCCCTTTACAACCCGGAAGGTACGGTTGATGCCGGCAGCCTGGTCGAGTTCAATTCGGGCAATGTCGAGCGCGGCATTTGTGCCATTCCCTACGTCCGCCAACGCGACGGCGCGACTACCTGGTTTCCGGTCAACATCATTGGCAACCTGTACGTCAGCAATGGCATGTCGGCGGGCAACACCCGGGCCGAAGCTCGCACCCAGGCCCTGTCGGAAATTTTCGAGCGCCATATCAAATTTCGCATCATCAGCGAAGGCATGTGCCTGCCCGATGTGCCTGAGGTGGTGATCGGACGCTATCCGCGTATCGCCGCCGGTATCGATGCCTTGCGTGCCGCAGGGTTTGGTATTCTCGTGAAGGACGCTTCCCTGGGTGGGCAGTATCCAGTGATGAACGTGACGCTGCTGCACCCGCAGGATCAGGGTTGCTACGCCAGTTTCGGCGCCCATCCGCGCTTTGAGATTGCGTTGGAGCGGGCCCTGACCGAACTGTTGCAGGGTCGCGCGCTGGACGCCTTGGCCGGCTTTCCGATCCCCGGCTTCGATCTGGAAGAAGTAGCCAGTTCAACCAACATCGAAATTCATTTCGTCGATTCCAGCGGCGTCATCCACTGGAAGTTCCTTGGCGATCAGCCCGATTTCGAGTTTTGCGACTGGAACTTCAGCAACAGCACAGCCGAGGACTACGCGTGGTCGATCGAGCGCATCCAGCGCGATGGATTCGACGTTTACATCGCTGACTTCACCCACCTGGGGGTCTACGCCTGCCGCGTGCTGGTGCCAGGGATGTCGGAAATCTACCCGGTGGACGACCTGGAGTTCGAGAACAACAGCGTGGGCAACGAGATCCGCGAGGCGATTCTCAATCTGGGTGATCTGGACGACCAGGAATGCGCTGATCTGCTGGAAACCCTGAACGAGTCTGCCTTGGCTGACCAGCGTCCGGTGGCCGCGGTCATCGGTCTGGCGACAGATGCCGAATCGTTCTGGAGCGACCTGCGCATCGGCGAACTCAAGACGCTGCTCGCGCTGGCCATTGGCGACGAGGCGGCAACATTGGAGGGCTGCGACTGGATCCGGCACTTCGATCAACTCAATGCACAGCGCCGCAACGTTTACGCCTGTATTGAGACACTGATTAACCTGGCTGACATGGGTGACAGCGGTCCCTACCTGGATGCCCTGCGTCAGCTCTATGGTGCAGGGGCCGTGGCGCAGGCGCACGCGCTGATCATGCAGACAGATCGCTTCATGGGTTTGCCTTCGCCCGGGCTGAGTCTTGAAGCTTGTGAGATGCATCGCAAATTACTGAAGGCCTACGACAAGGTGCATCCAAACGCCGCATGACATGCAAACCCTGAGAAGGTTTCTTCAGCGGCTGTTCTTCTTCCTGTTTGCTGCTCTGCTGCTGTTTGAGGAGTGGGGCTGGGAACCTCTGGCGGCGCTTTTTGTGCGGTTGGCCCGTTTGCCCCTGTGGGCCGCACTGGAGCGCAGAATCGTGCGCTTGTCACCCAAGATCGCGTTGCTGGCGTTTGGCCTGCCGGTGCTGACCCTGCTACCCGTAAAACTGCTGGCGCTCTACCTGTTTGGCAAGGGGCAGACCCTGCTCGGATTGGTGCTCTTGCTGAGTGCCAAGATTGGCGGCACGGCCATCATGGCCCGACTGTTCCAGCTGACACAACCGGCCTTGATGCAGTTGGGCTGGTTCGCCTGGTGCTATCCACGCTGGAAGGCATGGAAGGACGCCGTGCTGGCCGAAGTCAGAAAGACGGCAGTGTGGCGCTCGGCACAGACGGCCAAACAAGCGGTCAAACTGTGGTGGAAGGGCTTGCAAGGCTGATGGATTGGCTTATACCGCAGTGGCCGGCTCCGCCTCACGTGCGTGCACTGTGCACGACGCGCCTGGGAGGCCGTTCCGGAGCGCCGTTTGATTCTCTGAATTTGGGTGACCACGTGGGCGATAGCCCCGCCGCCGTTGCGGCCAACCGATCCTTGCTGCGCCAGGCTTTGGGGGCGCGACCCATCTTCCTGAAGCAAGTGCACGGTGTGCAGACGCTCAGACTGTCCGATGCGAGTGCTGATGGCACGCAGGCAGACGCTTGCTGCACCCATCAGGGCGGGCTTGTCTGCACGGTCATGGCGGCCGATTGCCTGCCGGTTTTGCTGACCGACGAGCGCGGCAGTGTAGTGGCCGCAGCACATGCGGGCTGGCGCGGTCTGGCCGGGCAGGGCGGTCCTGGCATTCTTGAGTCCGTCTTGTCATCGCTGGACTTGTTGCAGGGTGGCGATGCGCTGAGCGGTCGATCCGGCATTCTGGCCTGGCTTGGGCCATGCATCGGACCGCAGGCTTTTGTCGTCGGCAGCGATGTGCGCAATGCCTTTGTTTCGCAGGATTCGGAGGCGGCCGCGCTGTTTGCTGCTGTGGCGGGCGAAAAATGGCTGGCTGATTTGCAGGGCCTGGCTCGTCTTCGCCTGAACGCTCTGGGCGTGCGCAAGATTTATGGCAATGACGGTACAGGCGCTTGGTGCACCGTGAGCAATCGGGCGCGCTATTTCTCGCACCGACGGGATGGCGTCAGCGGCCGCATGGCTGCCTGCATCTGGCTGGCCTGACGGCTTGCGACCGGCTCGAACTGCGGGACAATCGTGGTTGGCCGGAAAATGTCAGTATTTTGAAGGGCCGGACCTGAGATACTCGGGTTTCTACTTGGATCGGCTAAGTAAACAGGACACAGCATGACGAAGGAATCCTCTGATTTTTGGGCGCAATCGGTGCAGCAGTTTCAGCAGTCGCTGGCTGAAAACTGGAGCCAGGCCCTGAGCGCTTTGCAGAACGTTGATCTGGGCGCAGCGGGCGTTGGCGGCGCGACGCCACCACCCAAACCACCCGATATCAGCTTTGCGCCGGAAAAATTGCAAGAGCTGCAGCAGCAGTACCTCAGAGACGCGGCCGGTTTGTGGACCCAGGGCATGCATGGCACACAAAGACCCAAGGACAAACGGTTTGCGACGGAGGCCTGGGACAACAACCCGCTGGCCTCTTTTTCCGCTGCCGCCTACCTGCTCAATGCTCGCACGCTGATGGGGCTGGCGGATGCGGTGCAGACCGACGCCAAGACGCGCGCGCGCATCCGCTTTGCTGTGGAGCAGTTGACCGCTGCCGCGGCGCCAAGCAATTTTTTGGCTTTCAACGCCGAGGCACAAAAACTGGCGATCGAGACTCAGGGTGAAAGCATTGCCAAGGGGCTTGGCAACCTGATTCACGATATGCGCCAGGGTCATGTTTCGATGACCGACGAGAGTGTTTTTGAGGTCGGCAAGAACGTTGCGACGACCGAGGGTGCCGTGGTGTTTGAAAACGAGCTGTTTCAGTTGATTGAATACAAACCACTGACGGCCAAAGTCTATGAGAGACCCTTCCTGCTGGTGCCGCCCTGCATCAACAAGTTCTACATTTTGGACCTGCAGCCAGAAAACTCGCTGATCCGCTATGCGGTGGCGCAGGGCCACCGCACCTTTGTCGTGAGCTGGCGCAACCCCGATGCGACGCTTGCGAAAAAAAGCTGGGACGATTACGTTGAGGATGCCGTCATCAAGGCGATCGCGGTGGTGCAGGAAATCAGCGCTGCCAAGAGCGTCAATGCGCTGGGCTTTTGCGTTGGCGGGACGCTGCTGGGTTGCGCGCTGGCGGTGCTGGCCGCGCGCGGCGAGAAGCCGGTGTCCAGCGCGACCTTTCTGACCTCCTTCCTGGACTTCTCTGACACCGGTGTGCTGGACGTTTTCATAGATGAATCGTTCGTCAATTACCGCGAAAAAGAGATGGGAGCGGGCGGCCTGATGAAGGGCAAGGATTTGTCCAGCACCTTCAGTTTTCTGCGCCCCAATGATCTGGTCTGGAATTACGTGGTTGGCAATTACCTCAAGGGCGAGACACCGCCAGCGTTTGACCTGCTCTACTGGAACAGCGACTCAACCAACCTGCCGGGGCCTTTCTACGCCTGGTATCTGCGCAACACCTACCTGGAAAACAGGTTGGTCAAACCAGGAACAGCGACGGTTTGCGGCGTCGGCGTCGATTTGCGCACGCTGGACATGCCGGTCTACGTTTACGGCTCGCGCGAGGATCACATCGTTCCCATCGGCGGTGCCTACGCCTCGACCCAGGCCTTGCCCGGCAAGAAGCGTTTCGTGATGGGCGCCTCCGGTCATATCGCCGGCGTCATCAATCCACCTGCGGCCAAGAAGCGCAGTCACTGGACGCGCGAAGACGGCAAGTTTCCCAAGACCCAGGCCGAGTGGCTCGCTGGCGCCAGCGAGCACGCGGGCAGCTGGTGGGGTGACTGGTCGCAGTGGCTCAAGACCCACGCCGGCAAGCAGATTGCCGCACCCAAGACCTATGGCAAGGGCAAACACAAGGCGATCGAGGCTGCGCCCGGTCGCTACGTCAAAGCCAAGGCCTGACAAGTTTTTATTTTTACTCTGGAGAGATCAAATGGAAGACATCGTTATCGTTTCCGCCGCCCGTACAGCCGTTGGCAAGTTCGGTGGCAGCCTAGCCAAAATTTCGGCACCCGAACTGGGTGCGGCAGTCATCAAGGACCTGCTGGCGCGTACCGGTCTGGGCGCCGACCAGGTTGGTGAAGTCATCCTGGGCCAGGTGCTCGCTGCCGGTGCCGGGCAGAATCCGGCACGCCAGGCGCTGATCAAGAGCGGTCTGGCCAAGGAAACCCCGGCTTTGACGATCAATGCGGTTTGTGGTTCCGGCCTCAAAGCCGTCATGCTGGCAGCGCAGGCGATTGCCTGGGGCGACAGCGAGATCGTCATCGCGGGCGGCCAGGAGAACATGAGCGCCTCGCCCCATATCTTGCAGGGATCGCGGGATGGCCAGCGCATGGGCGACTGGAAGATGATCGATTCCATGATCGTCGACGGCTTGTGGGACGTCTACAACCAGTACCACATGGGCGTCACGGCCGAGAATGTGGCCAAGCAGTACGGCATCACGCGTGCCATGCAGGATGCGCTGGCGCTGGCGAGTCAGCAGAAGGCTGCCGCGGCGCAGGACGCCGGCAGGTTCAAGGACGAAATCGTGTCCATCAGCATCCCGCAAAAGAAGGGCGATGCTATTGTTTTTGCGGCCGATGAATACCTGAACCGCAAGACCAACGCAGACGCCTTGGCGGGCTTGCGTCCGGCTTTTGACAAGGCGGGTAGTGTGACCGCTGGCAATGCCTCTGGCATCAATGACGGCGCTGCCGCCGTGATGGTAATGAGTGCGAAGAAGGCGGCTGCACTGGGCCTCAAGCCGATGGGTCGGATTGCCAGCTTTGCCACCAGTGGGCTGGATCCGGCGCTGATGGGTATGGGCCCGGTTCCAGCGTCGCAGAAGGCGCTGGCACGCGCCGGCTGGCAGGCGGCCGATCTGGACCTGCTGGAGATCAACGAAGCCTTTGCCGCCCAGGCCTGCGCGGTCAACCAGCAGATGGGCTGGGACACCTCCAAAGTCAACGTCAACGGCGGTGCCATAGCCATTGGGCATCCGATCGGCGCGTCTGGCTGCCGCATTCTGGTGACACTCCTGCATGAAATGCAGCGTCGCGATGCCAAACGCGGCATCGCCTCCCTGTGCATCGGCGGCGGCATGGGTGTGGCGCTGACGATCGAGCGTTGAATCTGACCTTGCTGTTGCGCACCGGCAGTGCTCCAGTGATCTGGGCACTGCTGCTCGCGCCGCAACTGCTGCGGGCTGAAAGTTCCCTGTGTCAAACCGGGCGCAAACAGTCGCCGGTGGACATCGTGACGCCGGTCAAAAAAAAATTGGCTGCGCTGGATTTTCAGTATCGGCAGTCGCCACTCAGGATCGCCAACGACGGGCACACCGCCAGGGTGCGCATGGCCAAGGGCAGCCGGCTGCTGATCGGCAAAGAGAGCTACACGCTGCAGCAGTTTCACTTTCACACGCCGGGCGGTGACCGGATCGAGGGCGAGGATTTTCCCATGGCGGCGCACCTGCTGCACAAGAGCCAGTCGGGCCAGTTGCTGGCCCTGGTCGTGCTGTTTCGTCAGGGCGCAGACAACGCAGCGCTGGCAGCATTGTGGCCTCGGATTCCAGCGCGTGCCGGTGGCGATCACACCATGGCGGATGCGATGGCCGACCCTGCGGCCCTGCTGCCCGCCGGACACGCTTATTACCGATATGAAGGTTCTCTCACGGCGCCACCCTGTACCGAGGGCGTGACCTGGCTGGTGATGAAGCAGCCGCTGACGATGTCGGCCGAGCAACTTGCTTATTGGCGAACACGATTCGCCGACAACATTCGACCCCCTCAAAAGCTGCAGGGGCGGGTCGTCCAGGAAAGCTGGTAGACAGCGCAGCGCATTTCAGAAGGAAGATTTCATGAACAAGAATACCCGGCGAGTTTTGTCAAGACAAGCCGCCTTGATCGCCCTCTTGTTGGCGGTGGGCCTTGGCGCGGGACCGGCATTGGCCCAGGACACAAAAAAAGCAGCCAAACCCAAAGCGCCTGGCGTCGAGGTTACGGTTACCGCTGAAATGACCGGCGCTGGCATTGTCTCGGCTGGCGTCGCTCTGCCCCCGATTCCGCCCATCACGGGCAACCGCAAGAATCCGGTGCCGTCCTGGGGCAAACCGTTGCCCTACCCGGTGGTGATTGCGGATCGCCGCAACAACCGTCTGATCGAAATCGCGCCTGACAAGAGCATTGTCTGGGAGTTTGTGTCACCCGCCTTGAAGGTTTATCGGGGCAACGAAGATGTGAACTTTTCACCGGACGGCAAATTGCTGGCGGTGAGCGAGGAGGACAACTTCGATGTGCATATCGTCGATTACGAAAAGAAGGCCTTGATCTGGACCTACGGCACGCCGGACTTTCGCGGCAAGGCGCCGGGCTTCCTGAATTATCCGGACGACGCGCATCTGCTGGCCGACGGCAAGTTCATCACCGCCGATATCCGCAATTGCCGGATTCTGATCATTGATCCCAAGGACAACAGCATTGCAACGCAATGGGGCACGCCGGGTAAATGCAATCACAAGCCGCCGCACGAGCTGGGTCACCCCAATGGCGCCACGCCGCTGGAGAACGGTGACATTCTGGTGACGGAAATTTCCGGTTCCTGGATCTCGCGCATCACGCGCGAAGGCAAGGTCTTGTGGAGTGTCCAGGCGCCCAATATCCGCTATCCATCCGACGCCTTCCTGACGGTCGACGGCAAGCAGGTGATCGTGGCTGATTTCTGGCGACCCGGGCGCGTCGTGATTTTCGATCCGGCCACGCGCAAGATCAGTTGGGAGTACTTTGTCAAGGACGGCGAAAAGATGCTGGACCATTCGAGCATTGCCCGCGAGTTGCCCGATACGGGCGACATCTTTGTGGTCGACGACCTGCGTGATCGCGTGCTGGTGATTGACCGCAAGACCAAGGAATTCATCTGGCAGTACGGTGTCACCGACACGAAGGGCCACAAGCCGGGCTATCTGTTTTATCCCGATGGATTCGATATTGACGTGTTTCGGGACTGGAAAGCGGCTCTGGGCAAGCGTTGATCTCAGTGTTTTCCGCAATACGAATATGCAGATTAGTCGTTATAGTGAAGACGATGTATAAATTTTTCAACCTATCGGGAGCAAGTTCATGAGTCAAAAAGTAGCCTACGTCACCGGCGGTATGGGTGGCATCGGAACCGCGATCTGTCAGCGTTTGCACAAGGAAGGCTTCAAAGTGATCGCCGGTTGCGGGCCGACACGCGACCACGCGAAGTGGCTGGCCGAGCAGACCGCTCTGGGTTTCACGTTTTACGCCTCAGTGGGTAATGTGGGTGACTGGGATTCCACAGTCGAAGCATTTGCCAAGACCAAGGCAGAGCACGGAACGATTGACTTGCTGGTGAACAACGCCGGCATCACCCGGGACCGCATGTTCATCAAGATGTCGCGTGAAGACTGGGATGCAGTGATCGAGACCAACCTCAACTCCATGTTCAACGTCACCAAACAGGTGGTGGCCGACATGGTAGAGAAGGGTTGGGGGCGCATTATCAACATTTCGTCGGTCAATGGCGCCAAGGGCCAGGCTGGGCAGACCAATTATTCGGCTGCCAAGGCCGGCATGCACGGCTTCACGATGGCCCTGGCGCAGGAACTGGCCAACAAGGGCGTGACCGTCAACACCGTCAGCCCTGGCTATATTGGCACGGACATGGTGAAGGCGATCCGGCAGGATGTGCTTGACAAAATCATCGCCACCGTGCCCGTCAAGCGACTCGGCGAGCCTGGCGAGATCGCCTCCATCATCGCCTGGCTGGCCTCGGACGATGGCAGCTATTCAACGGGGGCGGATTTTTCCGTCAACGGCGGTCTGCATATGGGGTGAGGCTTCCAAGCACTGCGCCAAGCGCAGTCAGGCTGACACGGATTCGAGCTGATCGGTCACCGTCAGCCACTGTTCTTCCAGTGCTTGCAGTTCATCGTTGACCAGTTTGAGCCGCATGCCGAGTTCGGCATAGTCGGCCGGTGGTGGCGTTGCGCACAGATGCGCTTCCAGCGAGCCGCCTTCGCCCTGCAGCGTGGTCATGCGTTCTTCGATGTCCTGTAGCTGGCGTTTCAGCGTGCCGCGCGCCGCCGGCTTTGCTTTGACGGGTGCGGCTGCAGTGGCCAGCGCTTTGCGCTCGGCCTTGGCAGCGCTGCTGCTGGCTTCCTTGATGGCTTCGCGCTGGCGCCTGGCTTCGTCCAGCAGGTAGCGCTGGTAGTCGTCGAGGTCGCCGTCGAAGGGCTCGACACCGCCACGAGAGACCATCCAGAACTCGTCACAGACGGCACGCAGAAGCGCCCGGTCGTGGCTGACCAGCATGACCGTGCCTTCAAATTCGTTAAGCGCCATGGAGAGCGCCTCGCGCGTGGCCAGATCCAGATGGTTGGTTGGCTCATCGAGCAGCAGCAGGTTGGGGCGTTGCCAGACGATCATGCAAAGGACCAGGCGCGCCTTCTCGCCGCCGCTCATGCTGCCAACGGGCTGCTTCACCATGTCGCCACCGAAGTTGAAGGTGCCCAGAAAGCTGCGCAGATCCTGCTCCCGCGTCGCCTGTCCGAGCATCTTTCCGGTCGCAGTCATTTCCCGGACGAGACGGATCATGTGCTCCAGCGGTGTGTCGAGCGGGCGCAGCACGTCGAGTTCCTGCTGCGCAAAGTAGCCCACGTTAAGGCCCTTGCCCTCCGTCAGCTCGCCGCCAATCGGCGCCAGGGTGCGGGCAATGGTTTTTACCAGCGTCGATTTGCCTTGTCCGTTGGCGCCCAGGATGCCGATGCGCTGGCCTGCCAGCACGGATCGGCTGACATGGTTGACGATCACGGTCGGACCGGTGCCGGGCGGCGCATCGTCGGCTGCGGGGTAGCCAAAGCTCACCCCCTGCATGGCCAGCATGGGGTTGGGCAGGTTGGCGGGTTCCTTGAATTCGAAGGTGAAGTCGGCTTCGGCCAGCAGCGGCGCGATTCTCTCCATTCGGTCGAGTGCCTTGACCCGACTCTGCGCCTGCTTGGCCTTGCTTGCCTTGGCCTTGAAGCGGGCAATGAACTTTTGCAGGTGGGCAATCTTGTCCTGCTGCTTGCTGTAAGCGTTTTGCTGCAACTCCATCTGCTCGGCGCGCATGTCTTCAAACTTGCTGTAGTTGCCACCGTAGCGCATCAGCTTGGTGGCGTCAATGTGCAGCGTCACGTTGCTGACGGCATCGAGAAACTCACGATCGTGACTGATGACGATGATGGTGCCCTCATAGCGCTTGAGCCAGGCCTCCAGCCAGACCAGGGCGTCCAGGTCCAGGTGATTGGTCGGCTCATCGAGCAGCAGCAGGTCGGAGGGGCACATCAGCGCGCGCGCCAGTTGCAGCCGCATGCGCCAGCCGCCGGAAAAACTGTTCACCGGGTTGGCGAGTTCGGTGGTCTTGAAACCCAGACCCAGGATCAGTGCCTGGGCGCGCGCCGGTGCGTCATGGGCGCCGGCGTCCTGCAGTTCCATATAGGCGTGCGCCATGCGGTCGTAGTCGTCGGTCGCCTCGGCAGCGCTCACTTCCAGCTGCGCGGCCAGCAAGGCGGTGTCGCCCTCGACCACGAAGTCGGTGGCGCTTTGTTCGGTCTCAGGCATGTCCTGCGCTACCTGACCCATGCGCCATTGCGGTGGTACGTAGTATTCGCCGCCATCTTCATGCAGCGTGCCATTGAGCAGGGCAAAGAGGGAAGACTTGCCGGCGCCGTTGCGTCCGACCAGACCCACCTTCTCACCCGGATTGATGGTTACGCTGGCAGCGTCGAGAAGCACCTTGGCGCCGCGGCGCAAGGTCACACTTTTAAGGGTTATCAAGGAAATCTTTCTGGGGCAGAGCGCAGTCGGCGACGCAACTCAGGTCGGTGTCGGGTATTTTAATAGTGCGTCGCGGGTCAGCAGCAAGACCTGGTCTTCACCGGCGCTGGTCTGGAGCCAGATCGCGTCCATGCTGCCAAATGCCGCTTCAAAGTTGTCGCGCTCGTTGCCAATCTCCAGGACGAGTATGGCTTGTTCGCTCATATGGGCGCTCGCATGGGCCAGCAGGTGCCGGACAAAGTCCATGCCGTCGCTGGCGCCGCTGCGGTTGCCGTCGAGTGCCAGGCTGGGCTCGGCGCGGTACTCGGGCGGCAGGCTTGCCATGCTCTGTGCATTGACGTAGGGCGGATTGCACAGAATCAGGTCGTAGGGACCGTGAACGCCGGCCAGGCCGTCGGATTCCAGTAGCCTGATGCGCTCGCACAACTGGTAGCGGTCAAGGTTGATGCGCGCCACTGCCAGGGCATCAGCCGAAATGTCAGCTGCGTCGACGCTCAGCTCCGGGTAGGCCAGGGCGGCAAAAATGGCCAGACTCGCGTTACCGGTGCACAGGTCAAGTACCCTGTGTGTCGTGCCGTCGAGCCAGGGATCCAACGCAGCGTTGACCAGCAATTCTGCGATCAGCGAGCGCGGTACGATGACGCGCTCATCAACGTAAAAAGCCAGGCCCTGCAGCCAGGCTTCCTGTGTCAGGTAGGCGGCAGGTTTGCGAGTTTCGATTCTTGAACGCAGCAGGGCAGACACTTGTTCCTGTTGGTCAGGCGCTGGCACCTGATCGGCGACCGAATCATCGCCTTGCAGAGCGGAGTCAAGCGGCAAACCCAGTTGCCAAAGGACCAGCCAGGCGGCTTCGTCGAATGCATTGGTCGCGCCGTGACCAAAACTGACGCCGGCCTCTTCCATTGCATGCGCGGCGGCAATGATCAGTTCGAAAACCGTCATCCCTGGCGCGGTCTGTGCTGTCAATGGTTGACGTCCAGCGTGATTTCAGTGAAGGATGGCTCGTCGTCCGGGTCATCCACGGGCTCCTCTGCCTTGGCGCGAGCGCTGAAGTCGTTTTGCAGTCGCCACATCAGGTTGGTTGGTGAATCAGAATTCGCCAGACCCTCCTTGCGATCCACGGTACCGTCGGTAATGAGGCGGGCAATGTCCTGCTCGAAAGTCTGGCTGCCTTCGGTCATCGACTTTTCCATGGTCTCGCGCAGGCCGGAGAAGTCACCTTTTTCGATCATTTCAGCTACCAGCGTGGTATTGAGCAGTATTTCGACGGCCGGTGTACGCCCGCCCGCCGTTGTGCGCAGCAAGCGCTGCGACACGATGGCGCGCAAGGCTGCGGCAAGGTCGCCGAGCATCGTTGGGCGAACCTCGACCGGGTAGAAACTGAGTACGCGGTTGAGTGCCTGATAACTGTTGTTGGCGTGCATGGTCGCCAGGCATAAATGCCCCGACTGCGCATAGGCCAGGGCTGCCGACATGGTTTCGCGGTCACGAATTTCACCAATCTGGATTACATCGGGAGCTTGTCGCAAGGCGTTTTTCAGTGCCACCTGACCCGAAGCGGTATCGGCACCGACCTCGCGCTGATTGACCACGGAGCGCTTGTTCTTGAACAAGAATTCAACCGGGTCCTCGATCGTCAGGATATGGCCCGCTGAGTTCTCGTTGCGGTGGTCCAGCATGGAAGCCAGGGTGGTGCTTTTGCCGGTGCCTGTGGCACCCACCATCAGCAGCAAGCCCCTTTTCTCCATTACCAGGTCGCACAGAATAGGCGGCACCGACAGGGCGGCCAGCGGCGGGATATCCATCAATATGTATCGGATGACGACTGCTATCGTGCCGCGCTGACGCATTGCGCTGATGCGAAACCGGCCGACGCCGGCCAAGCCCCAGGCCATGTTCAGTTCGCTGGTTTCGTCCAGTTCCTTCAAATGCTGTTCCGACAGAATTTCCGACAGCAAATTGCGTGGCCCCTCGGGCGGCAGGGTCTGGCTGTTGATCGGTACGCATTGTCCGTTGATCCGGATCAGTACCGGCGCATGTGCCGATAGATAGAGATCGGAAGCACGCTTCTCTCCCATCAGGCGCAGTATCCGCTCCATCGTGCCTGCGTTGCCCTCAGTTGCCATGCTTTTGTCCCTCCGTCCTGTTGTCGCTGCTGGAAAAATCAATCGCGCAGCAAGTCATTCAAACTGGTCTTGGCGCGGGTTTGGGCGTCAACTCGCTTGACGATGATGGCTGCGTAGAGACTGTACAGACCGCCATTCTTTGGCAAAGTGCCGCTGATGACCACCGAACCGCTCGGGATGCGCCCGTAGCTGACGGTGTCGGTCGCACGCTCGTAAATGGGCGTGCTCTGACCCAGGTAAACACCCATCGAGAGAACCGAGTTTTCTTCCACAATCACGCCCTCTACCACCTCCGAGCGGGCGCCAATAAAGCAGTTGTCCTCAATGATGGTTGGGCCCGCCTGCATGGGTTCGAGTACGCCACCAATGCCGACACCGCCGCTCAAGTGCACATTCTTGCCGATCTGAGCGCAGGACCCCACGGTGGCCCAGGTGTCAACCATGGTGCCTTCATCGACGTAGGCGCCGATGTTGACGTAGGAGGGCATCAGGATCACTCCTTTTCCGATGAAACTGCCGCGCCTGGCCACGGCCGGTGGTACGACGCGCACACCGGTTGCGCGCATACCCGCATCGTCCATATGGGAAAACTTGGTCGCCACCTTGTCATAAAAGCCCAGTTCACCGGCCCTCATGATTTCATTGTCCTTCAGGCGGAAGCTCAGCAACACGGCTTTCTTGATCCATTGGTGTGTTTGCCATTGACCGACCGAGGTGCGGGTAGCCACACGCAACTGTCCCGCGTTGAGCTGGGCGATGACATGTTCGACGGCTTCCTTGACATCACGGGGGGCAGTCTTGACGGAAATATTGGCGCGGTCTTCCCACGCGCCGTCAATGATTTGCTGGATTTGTTGGGTCATACAGTGGCGACTTTCAGATCAAGGTAAGGGAGTGGGCTCAGAGCCCGGATTTGACAAATTCGACGATGCGCTGTGCGGCCTGCACACACTCGGCCGTCTCGGCTACCAGAGCCATGCGAATGCGTTGCTCGCCTGGATTGATGCCGTCACAGGTGCGCGACAGGTAGGAACCGGGCAAGACCGTGACATTGTAGAGAGCGAACAGGCGGCGGGCAAAATCGACGTCGCTGCCCTGGACTTTGGCCCACAAATAGAAGCCTGCATCCGGCAGTGCGACCTCCAGCACAGCGGCCAGCATGGGTGTCACCTGCGCGAACTTGCTTCGGTACTTGGCGCGGTTTTCGATGACATGCTCTTCATCCCGCCATGCCGCGATGCTGGCGGTCTGCACGACCGGACTCATGGCACAACCGTGGTAGGTTCGATACAAGAGAAATTGTTTGATGATGTTGGCGTCGCCGGCACAGAAGCCGCTGCGCATGCCTGGCACGTTGCTGCGTTTGGACAGGCTCGTCAAGGAAATCAGATTCCTGAAATCAAGCCGTCCGAGTTTGACCGCGGCCTCCATGCCGCCCAGCGGTGGCTCGTCGCGGAAATAGATTTCGCTGTAACACTCGTCGGAGGCGATGACAAAGCCATAGCGATCACTCAGATCAAACAGCTTTTTCCAATCGGAAAGGGGCATCACGGAGCCGGTCGGGTTGGCCGGTGAACAGACGATCAGCAATTGCGTACGTTGCCACACCGCGTCGGGAACGCAGTCCCAGTCCTGCGCAAAATTGCGCTCTGCATCGGTCGGTACAAAGTAGGGCTCGGCGCCAGCCAGCAGTGCTGCGCCCTCGTAGATCTGGTAGAACGGGTTCGGGCACACGACGACCGGCTTGACGTCGGTCGCCTTGCGGCTTGACGCCTGATTGACGATCGTTTGCGTCAGCGCAAAGAGAGCTTCGCGTGAGCCGTTGATTGGCAGCAGCTGGGTCGCCGGATCAACCTTCAGGTGGTAACGCCCTTGCAGCCAATGGGCGAAGGCGTCGCGCAGGGCGGATTCACCTGCGGTGGCGGGGTAACTGGCCAGACCGCTGGGGGTGCTCGCAATGGCGTCGATCATTGCCTGCTGGATGAAAGCTGGTGTCGGGTGCTTGGGCTCACCCATACCCAGACTGATATGCGCCAAGGCCGGGTTCGGCGTGACATCGGCAAAGAGCTGACGCAGGCGCTCAAAAGGGTAGGGCTGCAGCAGGGAAAGAAGTGAATTCATGGACACCGATTATCCAGCCTGTCTACTTCTTCTTGCGAGTCGTCGCAGGTTTGGTCGCGGGCGGCTTGGCAGCGTCACCAAGTACGCTCTTTAGAGGACAGACCTTGAGAACCGGGCATTTGCTGCAACCGACGGCGATAGCAACGGGACAAATAGTCATATCGGACTCCAGTGTAGGGGTGACGGGATGCACAGAGTAGCAGGCTCCGGCACAAGAATCCTGATCAATACAGGAAGCAGTTCCATTTTGCCTGTCATCGCGAACTTCTGCGAAGGTTGAAATCGCGGTAACATAGCCCCGTTTGCGGGAGCATTCCCTCATAGCATTCACTCTATCGGGATAACAGGCCTAATCGACAATGTCCAAAGTGACCAAGGATCCAATCAAAGTACAGCTCATAGACTGTCAGCGAATTGCGCTGGCCGGTCTCAAACTGCTGATAGAGACCGACTCGCGCTTCATGGTCAGTGGCTTCGCGCTTGACAGAGATGAAGCGTTGCAGCAGATCCGGCAGCAGGCACCCGATGTGATCGTCATGGAACTGGACATGGGGCAGGACAATGGTCTGTATCTGATTCCTCTGCTGCACGCAGAATGCAAAGCCAAGATCGTCGTCCTGACTGGCAACAAGGATCTGGTTCTGCATGACCAGGCTGTTATTACGGGCGCGCGCGGCGTCGTCTTGAAAGATGAGTTGCCCAAGACACTGTTTAACGCGATCGAAAAGATTCATGAGGGGGAACTCTGGCTGAACCGCAGTGCGACCGCGCGGATTTTGCTGGAGGTTGCCCGGGCGCACGCGCCCAAGGAAAGCGGACCCGAAGAAAAGAAGCTCGCCAGTCTGACCAAGAAGGAAGAAAAGGTGTTGCAGGCGGTGGTCGCGTCGTCCGGCAAGCAACTCAAGGTGGTTGCCGACGATTTGTGTATCAGTCAGCACACGCTGCGCAATCACCTGGCAGCAATTTATGAAAAATTGGGTGTGACGAGTCGGCTGGAACTCTATGTGTTCTGCAACAAGCACTGGACCGCTGAAGCGGTCTAGTTGACACTCTTGATCACTTGATCAATTATCTTGATGCCGATGCCAAAACGGTGATCGACTTTCTCGACCCTTACGACTTCACCCTGACAGCAGAGCTTGAGCTTCCCGCCTGGGGTCTCCAAGTCCACCCAGAAGTCGATCAGTGAGCCTGTTTGACACTCGCTGTCCTGCAGAATATACAGGCCACTGGCGCTGATGTCTCGAGTTGTCCCGTTCACGCCTTGGAGGCAGGTTGGCATGGCGGCACCTATGCGCTTGCTGCGGCTGTGTTTGGCGGGCGCTGCATCAGCTAACTTCTTCATGGTGGATCATCCCTTCAAGGTAGCTTGCATGTGGAGCGGTAACGCTGGAAAAAATTCAGTTCAACAATTCTAGCCGTTCGACGCCAATCAGTGGAACCGGCAAAACGGAGGCTTATTTGGAAACGCGACGCCGGCTTGCCGTGAACCCGATCAGACCAAGCCCGGCGAGCAGCATGGCGTAAGTTTCAGGTTCCGGCACCGGAGTGACAGAACCTATCGTGGCGACCAGATAGTCCTGGTTGCTGCCATTGGTGTAGAGGTTAAAGGAGTACTGGGTTGAGCCAGCGCTTGCGTGCTGGGCGTTGAAGATCATGCTACTGGCAGCAGCCACCACCGAAGCGTTGGTCGCATCGGTGGTGTGGACCATGCCAGTGGTCAGGACGCCGTCATCCTTTGCCAGTTCCCATAAGGCCAGTTGGAACGCTGCGCTGTTGACACTATTGCCGTTCGTGCCGGCATAGGACTGCGAGTAGAGCTTGGCCACATCGGCTTCCTGAGTTGTCCCCAACGTGCCGAGGCCCACCGTGCTGTAGGCCAGAGCTGACGACGAACTCCACTGAAAGGGATCGATGCAATAGGCCAGAAACGACGTGCCATTCGTGATCGACCCCTCGCGCAGGCCACTGCCCACCGTGATATTCAAAGAGCCGGTGTCGTAATTGTGTGCTCCGCTTTGAATCGGCAGCACCAGATTCAGAGATTCCATGCTGATGGAATTGTTTTCCTTCACATAGACCGTGCCGCTGGCGAAAGCTTGACTACCGACGAAAGTGCATGTAGCCACCAGGGCACTTGCCAGGAAGCTGTTCAGACTGCGTTTCATAGGGACTCTCCGATCATTTGTTGTCACTGCCAACTCTTTGGCGATGAAACAATTTTCGGAGCACTGGCCCCTAATGTGAATGACTGCGGGCTACCCTTCGACTAGTAGCTTTGTGTCAGCGTATGGGTGCCTGCGGATGGTATGCAGCTACCAGTCGCTTGGCTGGCACCCGATGAAACACAGGTTGCTGCTCAAGCGCCTTTGACTGCGATACCCTTGAATTCGCCGCTGGCGATGCGCTTCTCCCACTCGGCCGGACCGGTAATGTGGGCACTGGTGCCGCCGGCATCCACTGCCACCGTCACCGGCATGTCGACCACGTCAAATTCGTAGATGGCCTCCATCCCGAGATCGGCGAAGCCAAGCACCTTGGCTGTCTTGATCGCCTTGCTGACCAGGTAGGCGGCGCCACCGACAGCCATCAGGTACGCGCTCTTGTGCTTCTTGATGGCCTCGATCGCTACCGGACCGCGCTCGGCCTTGCCTATCATGGAGATCAGGCCGGTCTTGCTCAGCATCATCTCGGTAAATCCATCCATCCGGGTGGCTGTCGTGGGCCCGGCGGGGCCGACCGCCTCGTCCTTGACGGGGTCGACCGGACCAACGTAGTAGATCACCCGGTTGGTAAAGTCCACCGGCAGCTTCTCACCCTTGGCCAGCATGTCCTGGATGCGCTTGTGCGCGGCGTCGCGCCCCGTGAGCATCTTGCCATTGAGCAACAGTGTGTCGCCGGGCTTCCAGCTGGCCACCTGTTCCTTGGTAAGCGTATTGAGGTCCACCTTGTTGCTCTTGACGTAGTCGGGCGTCCACTGCACGTCGGGCCACAAATCGAGCGATGGTGGGTCCAGATAAACCGGACCGCTGCCATCCATCACAAAGTGCGCATGCCGTGTTGCTGCGCAGTTGGGAATCATGGCCACCGGTTTGCCAGCGGCGTGCGTCGGGTACATCTTGATTTTGATGTCAAGCACCGTGGTGAGACCGCCCAGACCTTGCGCGCCTATGCCCAGCGCGTTGACTTTTTCAAACAGTTCGAGGCGCAGTGTCTCGGTCTTGGTGAGTGACTGACCGGCTGACGACTTGGCCTGCAACTCGTACATATCAAGATCTTCCATCAGGCTCTGCTTGGCCATGAGCACGGCTTTCTCCGCGGTGCCACCAATGCCGATGCCGAGCATGCCGGGCGGGCACCAGCCGGCGCCCATCGTCGGAACCGTCTTGAGGACCCAGTCGACCACGGAGTCGCCCGGGTTCAGCATGACCATCTTGCTCTTGTTTTCGCTGCCGCCGCCCTTGGCCGCCACCGTGACTTCGACCGTGTTGCCGGGCACAATTTCCGTGAAGATCACCGCCGGCGTGTTGTCTTTGGTGTTCTTGCGCTCGAACTGTGGATCTGCAACAACGCTGGCGCGCAGCGTGTTGTCTGGGTGGTTGTAAGCGCGGCGTACGCCCTCGTTGACGGCATCGTCCAGACTGCCGGTGAATTCACCCCAGTGCACGTCCATGCCGACCTTCAGAAACACATTGACGATGCCGGTATCCTGGCAAATCGGGCGGTGCCCGATGGCACTCATTTTGCTGTTGGTCAGGATTTGTGCGATGGCGTCCTTGGCTGCTGGGCTTTGCTCGCGCTCGTAGGCACGGGCCAGATGGGCAATGTAGTCGGCCGGGTGGTAATAGCTGATGTACTGCAGGGCTGCGGCGACTGATTCGATCAGGTCAGATTGGCGGATGGTGCTCATGGTGAAGTAAACCTCGGGTTGTGCAATGTCGGCGAATTGTAGGCGGGTGCATGCACTGTAGCCGGGTCGGACGAGCCCAAAGTTTGACCTTAGTCAGTGGCATGTAAGTGCAAACCGCGACAGTCGCGGGCAGCTTAAAACTACTAGAGGAGTCCCCGCCATGAGTACGCCATCGTCCGCCATCGAATCCGTATTGGTCGAAAACCGTGTTTTCCCGCCGAGCCAGGCCGTCATCAACGCCGCGCGAATATCCGGCATGGACGGCTACAACGCCCTGTGCGCCGAAGCTGCAGCAGATTTTGAGGGCTTCTGGGCCCGACTGGCACGCGAAAACGTGGTCTGGAACAAGCCTTTCAGCAAGACGCTCGATGAATCGAACGCTCCCTTCTACCAGTGGTTTAGCGACGGCGAACTCAATGCCTCCGCCAACTGCCTGGACAAGCACATGGGCACGCCGGTGGAAAACAAGACGGCTGTTATTTTTGAGGCAGACGATGGTACGGTAACCAAGACCAGCTACCGGGAATTGCTGGGTCGGGTCAGCCAGTTCGCTAATGCGCTCAAGGCCAGCGGCATCAAGCAGGGTGACCGGGTTCTGGTGTACATGCCAATGACGCTGGAAGGTGTGATTGCAATGCAGGCCTGTGCCCGTATTGGCGCCACCCACAGTGTGGTGTTCGGCGGCTTTTCCGCCAAGGCCCTGCAGGAACGCATCATTGACGCTGGCGCAGTGGCGGTGATTACCGCCAATTTCCAGATGCGCGGCGGCAAGGAGTTGCCCTTGAAGGCGATCGTCGATGAGGGCTTGGCCCTGGGCGGTTGCGAGTCAATCAAGAACGTGTTCGTTTACCAGCGCACCGCCAGTGCCTGCAATATGGTGGCGGGTCGAGACATCACTTTTGCCGATGCGGTGGCTGGCCAGGCTGAGGTATGTGCGCCGGCCTCCGTGGGTGCCGAGCATCCGCTTTTCATTCTTTACACCTCGGGTTCCACTGGCAAGCCCAAGGGCGTACAGCACGCCACGGGCGGTTTTTTGCTGTGGGCCAAGCTGACCATGGACTGGACCTTTGATTTGCAGCCTTCGGATGTCTTCTGGTGCACGGCTGACATTGGCTGGATTACCGGGCACTCCTACGTGGCCTACGGGCCGCTGGCCGCCGGTGCGACACAGGTCATCTTTGAGGGTGTTCCGACCTACCCGGATGCGGGCCGCTTCTGGCAGATGATTGAGCGTCACAAGGTCAGCATTTTCTACACGGCACCAACGGCGATTCGTTCTCTCATCAAGGCAGCCGAGAGCAATGAAAAAGTGCATCCAGCCCGCTCTGATCTGAGCAGCTTGCGAATCCTGGGGTCGGTGGGTGAACCTATCAATCCGGAGGCCTGGATGTGGTACTACAAGCACGTGGGTGGTGAGCGCTGCCCGATTGTGGACACTTTCTGGCAGACCGAAACCGGTGGTCACATGATTACCCCGCTACCGGGCGCCACGCCGCTGGTTCCCGGCAGTTGTACCTTGCCGCTGCCGGGCATCATGGCGGCAATCGTCGATGAAGCAGGCCACGACGTGCCCAATGGCTCAGGCGGAATGTTGGTGGTCAAGCGGCCCTGGCCGTCGATGATCCGCACGATCTGGAACGACCCGGAGCGCTTCAAGAAGAGTTACTTTCCTGAGGAAATGGGCGGCACCTACTACCTGGCGGGCGACGGTGCCGTGCGCAGTATTGACCGTGGCTATTTCCGCATCACGGGTCGCATTGACGACGTTCTCAATGTGTCAGGTCACCGCATGGGCACCATGGAAATTGAATCGGCGCTGGTGTCAAAGACCGACCTGGTGGCTGAGGCCGCTGTGGTGGGCCGACCGGACGACATGACGGGGGAGGCGATCTGCGCTTTCGTGGTCCTCAAACGCCCCTGCCCAACCGGCGACGAGGCACGTGCCATTGCCAAGGAACTGCGCGACTGGGTTGCCAAAGAGATTGGCCCGATTGCCAAGCCGAAAGACATCCGGTTTGGTGAAAACCTGCCCAAGACGCGCTCCGGCAAGATCATGCGGCGTCTGTTGCGCTCGCTGGCCAAAGGCGAATCCATTACCCAGGATACGTCAACTCTGGAGAATCCGGCGATCTTGAGCCAGTTGGGCCAAACCTATTGACGCTTGGTCATAGAGAAAAAAGGCCCGCATTTGCGGGCTTTTTTTTGCCTGCCACGGCCCGCCTATTTCAAGGAAAGAACCCAATTCGCCAGCCTTTTGGCTTCGGCTTCACTGACCTGGCTGTTGACCGGCATCGGTATGACCCCCCACACGCCGGCTCCACCTTTCATGATCTTGCTGGCCAGTTTGTCCGCTGCGTCTTTTTGACCGGCGTACTTTCGGGCCACCTCCTGATAGGCGGGACCCACGATCTTCTTGTCGACAGCGTGGCAGGACAGGCAGTTCTTCGCTTTGGCCAAAGCCTGGTCGGCCAGGGCGTGAGCACTGATCAAGGAGCCGGCAAGAATAATCAAGAGCGCAGGTCTCATGGGCTATTTCCTCAAGGGTTAGGGTACAGTTGCTAGGCGCAATTGTAGTGATTGGGCTGCCAATCACGGCAGAACCAGACGCCTGATCATCTTGGGAGAACAGCGGTGTATTTGCTCGGACTTGGATTGATTTTCTTGGTGATGAAGTACTTTGGCCTGGGGCCGGTAGCTGCCTGGGAGTGGCGGTGGGTGCTTTCGCCCTTTGCTTTGGCGGTGCTCTGGTGGTCCTGGTCCGACTGGTCAGGCCATACCAAGAAGGTAGCCATGGCCAAAGAGGACAAGCGACGCCAGGCGCGCATAGAGCGCAACCACGAGGCCCTGGGGACCTCGGGCAAGAATAAAAAGCGCTGACAGCGAATCAGTAATTGTCCAGCACCGCGCCTTTGCTGGCGGTCGAGGCATTGAAGGCAAACTTGGCCTGCACGCCACGCGTGTAGCGCGGCTTCGGCGCCGTCCAGGCGGCACGGCGTCGGGCGATCTCTTCGTCGCTGACATTGAGTTGCAGCAGCAACTGACGCGCATCGATCGTGATCGAGTCACCCTCCTGGATAAAGGCGATGGTGCCACCGACAGCGGCTTCAGGCGCAACGTGTCCTACCACCATGCCCCAGGTGCCGCCGGAAAATCGGCCATCGGTAATCAGGCCGACCGATTCACCCAGACCCTGACCGACCAGCGCCCCGGTGGGTGCCAGCATTTCTGGCATGCCGGGTCCGCCCTTGGGGCCAAGGTAGCGCAGCACCATGACGTCCCCCGGAACGATCTTTCCAGCAAGGATGGCAGCCAGGCCGGACTGTTCGTCATCAAACACGCGGGCAGGTCCGGTCATCACGGGGTTTTTCAGCCCGGTAATCTTGGCAACGCATCCTTCGGGCGCCAGATTGCCCTTCAATATGGCCAGATGGCCCTGCTCGTACATCGGGTGGGACAGGGGGCGGATCACGTCCTGGTCGGCGCGGGGAACGGCAGGGACGTCCTGCAACACTTCGGCGATGGTTTTGCCAGTAATCGTTATGCAGTCGCCATGCAGCAGACCCGCGGTCAGCAAGATCTTCATGACCTGGGGAATGCCGCCGGCGCGGTGCAGGTCAACCGCCAGGTACTGGCCGCTGGGTTTGAGATCGCACAGAACCGGAGTTTTCTGGCGTACGCGCTCAAAGTCGTCAATCGACCAGTCGACGCCAGCCGCATGGGCAATGGCCAGGAAGTGCAATACCGCATTGGTCGAGCCACCGGTGGCCATGATGACGGCAACCGCGTTTTCAATCGACTTGCGGGTCACGATATCGCGCGGCTTGAGGTCCTTCTTGATGGCCTCGATCAGCACGGTGGCTGACTCTCTGGCCGAGTTGACTTTCTCGTCGTGCGGATTGGCCATGGTGCTTGAGTAGGGCAGCGAGATGCCCAGGGCCTCAAAGGCGGACGACATGGTGTTGGCTGTGTACATGCCGCCGCAGGAGCCAGGCCCGGGAACAGCGCGTCGCTCGATCTCCAGCAGGTCTTCGTCGCTCATGCGACCCGCGGCGTTTTCGCCCACCGCCTCAAAGACGCTGACGATATTGAGGTCCTTGCCCTTGTAGTGGCCCGGCAGGATGGTGCCGCCGTAGACAAAGATGGCCGGCACGTTGGCGCGCAGCATGCCCATCAGGCCACCTGGCATATTCTTGTCGCAGCCACCAATCACGATCACGCCGTCCATCCACTGGCCCTGCACGCAGGTCTCGATGCAGTCGGAAATTACCTCGCGACTGACCAGTGAGTACTTCATACCTTCCGTGCCCATGGACATGCCGTCCGAGATGGTGGGTGTGCCAAATACCTGGGCATTGCCGCCGGCCGCTTCGATTGCCTCGATGGCTGCGTCGGCGAGTTTCTGCAAACCACTGTTGCAGGGCGTGATGGTGCTGTGGCCGTTGGCCACACCGACCATGGGCTTCTTGAAGTCCTCTGCCTCGTAACCCATGGCGTAGTACATGGAACGATTCGGGGCACGTGACTTGCCCTCAGTGATGTTCCTGCTTCTCGGATTGAGGATGACGGCTTGCTTGGTCATGGGATGCTTCTCGCTAATGGGTTCGGTCGTTAAGGCCAGGGTGGCACCCGGGCGCGGTTTTGTATATTCTGTGCATTTTATAGATCACTCAGGAAGTCGAGCCTGAGTGCACAATCCGTTCATGCTGATTCATCCTCAAATCGATCCTGTTGCCCTGCAAGTTGGCCCGCTCGCCGTTCACTGGTATGGACTGACTTATCTGGCGGCCTTCGGGCTGTTCATGTTGCTGGGTCGGCGCCGCCTGCTGCATGAGCCCTTCGCTTCGATCAGGGAAAGGGGCGCCTGGAGCAGCAAGGATGTGGAAGACATTCTTTTCATGGGGGTGATGGGGGTCGTGCTTGGTGGGCGACTGGGCTACTGCCTGTTCTACAAGCCGCTCTACTATCTGGGGCATCCACTTGAAGTCTTTGCCGTGTGGCAAGGGGGCATGAGTTTCCACGGCGGCATGCTGGGGGTCATTGTGGCGATGGTCTGGTTTGCCCGCTCACGCAGCAGGCCCTGGCTGCAGGTAGCGGATTTTGTCGCGCCCTGCGTACCCACCGGCTTGGCAGCGGGACGGATTGGCAACTTCATCAATGGAGAACTGTGGGGGCGGGTCTGTAGTCCCGACTTGCCTTGGGGCATGGTGTTTCGCGGCGCTGGCGATGTGCCGCGCCATCCATCGCAGCTCTATCAGTTTTTGGGGGAGGGCGTTCTGCTGTTCGTGCTGTTGTGGCTGTACGCACGCAAGCAGCGGCGCGAGGGGCAGGTGGCGGCTGTTTTTCTGATCGGCTATGGTGTGTTGCGCTTCTGTGCCGAGTTCTTTCGCGAACCCGATGCCCATCTGGGTATTCTGTCCTTGGGCATGAGCATGGGCCAGTGGCTGTGCCTGCCGATGATTTTCGGCGGCGTCGGTCTGTGGCGCTGGGCGCAATCCCGGGCTCGAACCTGACTTTGCTGGCTATCGATGAACACCTCTGACTGGATCAGTCGCAAGGTTTCGAAGTTATTGCCCGCCTCGGGTGCCAAGCGGCAGGGAGCGGCCCGTGATGCAGGCGCGGCTTCGGTTGGACCCAAAGCTGCAGAAGTGACAGACGCCATGCATGGCCTGGTGGAGTCAAAGCGCAGCGAAGTCGGGGCGGCCGGATCAAGTGCTGCTGCGCGTGGACCGGTTGCTTCGCGCTCAACCGGAGAGCGCCTGGTTGGCACCCTGCGGCGCAAGGGAGAAGCGATGTCGCCGCGCGCCCTGCGTCACACGCTGGCTGAGCTACGGGCGGTGGTGGATGGACGTGTCAGCGAGGTCGAGGGCGGGCGCCGCGCCAGCGTATTCGCGCAGTGGTATGCAGCGACAACAGCGCCTGAGCGGCGTGATTGCTGGCTGCTGATGAGCGAGCAGTTCGTGGCCGATCCCCAGGTCATCAAACTTGCGCAGACGCGCTTTTCGGCCGCGGTGGGGACACCCGACGAGGCGCTTGCCGAAGTGCAGTATCGCCGCGCCACCGTGTCGCCGCGCCGGCGTTTGCTGCAGCGCTTCAGTGCCTTCCCGCAAGGCATACGCTTCCTGGTCGACCTGCGCGCCGAGATGTTGCCGGCGCTCAGGACCGACCCGCAGTTGCAGGCACTTGATGTCGAGATGGAATACATGTTCTCCACCTGGTTTGACGTCGGATTCCTGGACCTGCGCCGCATCAGTTGGGATTCGCCGGCCTCCCTGATTGAAAAACTGATCAAGTACGAGGCAGTCCACGATATCAAGAGCTGGGCCGACGTCAAGAATCGACTGGATTCCGATCGGCGTTGCTACGGCTTTTTTCATCCACGCTTGCCTGAAGATCCGCTGATCTTTGTTGAAGTGGCCCTGCTGCATGAAATAGCTGCCGGCATCACGCCACTGCTCGACGAATCGGCCGCGGTGGAAGACTTGAACAAAGCCACAACCGCCATCTTCTACTCGATCAGCAACACCCAGGCCGGACTGCGCGGCGTCAGTTTCGGCGACTCGCTGATCAAACGCGTGGTGGAAACGCTCAAGCTCGAGTTCCCCCGGCTGAAGACTTTTGCCACACTTTCTCCCATTCCGGGCTTTCGCAGCTGGCTGGGCAAGAACGCCGCTGCAATGCTGGATCAGCTCGACGACAAGGCGCGTGCCGAACTGACCGGGGAGACAGGCCCTGAGGGTGTGACGGCCGCACAGTTATTGCTTGGCGCGGACAGGGCGCTGGAACTCGATGTCAAATCGCCGCTGCGACGCATGCTGTTGCGCTGCGCCGCCTACTACCTCAGCCGAGCACTGGTAGATGGCAAACCGGTCGATCCGGTGGCAAGGTTTCACCTGGGAAACGGCGCACGGATCGAGCGACTGAACTGGGCTGGAGACCCATCGTCCAAGGGAATGAAACAGTCCTGCGGGATGATGGTGAACTACCTGTACGACCTGAAACGGCTGGATCGCTACCGGGCCAATCTGTTGCAAGGGAAAGTCCCCGCTTCCGCTGGCATAGAAGAATTTCTAAAATAGGCCGACAACAAGACTCGGCCATAACCCAGGAGACAAAAAATGACCTTATCCAGACGACACTTCATTCACGGCGCCGGCGCTGTCGCCACGGCGGCGATGGCACCTTCAGCCTGGCCTCAGAGTGGCGCCGCGGGATTGAAAATCTCGCACCAGTTTCCGGGAGGCACCCTGACCGAAGGCGATTTCAGGGACCGCCTGTGCCGGCGCTTCGCCGTCGAGGTTGAGAAGAGAACAGCCGGTGCACTGAAGGCGTCGGTCTATCCCGGGTCTTCGTTGATGAAGACCAACGCCCAGTTTTCTGCTGTGCGCAAGGGCGCGCTGGACATGAGCCTGTTTCCACTTTCCTACGCTGGCGGTGAGGTGGCTGAGACCAACATTGGTTTGATGCCTGCGTTGGTACCCAGTTACGAGCAAGGCGCGCTCTGGAAGACTGCCGAGGTTGGCAAACTCTTGTCGAAGGTGCTTGACGAAAAGGGAATCATCATTGTCAGCTGGATCTGGCAGGCCGGCGGCGTTGCCAGTCGCGTACGCCCGCTGCTGACACCGGACGATGCCAAGGGCCTCAAGGTGCGTGGTGGCAGTCGAGAGATGGACATGATGCTCAAGACCGCCGGTGCCTCGGTGATCACTTTGCCTTCCAACGAAATCTACGCGGCCATGCAGACCGGTGCCATGGACGCTGCCATGACCTCGAGCACCAGCTTCATTTCCTTCAAACTGGAGGAAATTGCCAAACATCTGACCACGGGTCGCAACAAGACCTACTGGTTCATGCTGGAGCCCCTGATCATTTCCAAGGAGGTCTTTAACCGCTTGCCCAAAGCGCAGCAGGATGTGGTGATGGCGGTTGGCGCTGAGTTGGAGGTTTTTGGTCAGGAAGCCGCACGCGCAGACGACAAGGCGGCTGCCGAAATTTACGCCAAGGCTGGGGCCAAGGTCTATGACATGGATGAGGCGATCCTGAAGAAATGGCAGGTGATCGCGCGCGAAACAGCCTGGAAGGACTTCTCGGAAAAGAGCGAGTCATGTGCGGCGCTGCTCAAAGCGGCACAGAAACTGGCATGACGCACGGTATTGAAGTCGGGTCCGCGGTGCTGGGCGTGGACCCAGATACGCCGCGCCTGTTGCTGCCGCTGGCGATCGTCCTGATGCGGATCAATCGGCTCATGGTCATGGCAGGCATGATTGCCCTGCTGATTGCCTCGGCCGTGCTGACCTACAGCGTGGTCTCGCGCTACGTGATGAAGTCTTCCACAGACTGGCAGGATGAAGCGGCTGTCTTTTGCCTGGTTGGCGCCACTTTCTTGTGCAGTTCCTTTGTCCAGGCCTTGCGTGGACACGTCGGCATTGAGGCCATCGCCAGCTTGCTGCCGGGTTCGCTCAATCGCCTGCGCTTGCTGCTGGTGGATTTGCTGTGTCTGATGTTCTGCAGCTTCTTTGCATGGAAATCCTGGACCTTGTTTCATGAAGCCTGGGTAGAGCATCAAACCACTTCTTCCTCCTGGGCACCGCCGCTGTCCATTCCCTACGGTTTGATGGCCGCGGGCATGACGCTGCTGAGTCTGCAACTCCTGATTCAACTCAGCGCTCGCATCAACGTCATGCTGGGCAAAACAGAGCGGGTGGCGTCATGACGATGCTGAGCATGGGGCTGTTGTTTGGGGTTGTGACGCTGATTTTCATGTTCTCGGGCGCGCCGATCTCGTTTGCGCTGGGCAGCGTGGCCGTACTTTTCATGTACCTGTTCATGCCGGCTTCAGCGCTCAACACGGTGACCCAAAACGTCTACGAGGAAATGGCCAGCATCACGCTGCTGT
>JBAXFI010000023.1:0-28437 GCA_037139995.1 Comamonadaceae bacterium
CGATTGCGGTGCCGCCAGGCGCGCTGTGCGACGCGCTCGATCAGCGGCAAGTCCAACGATTCGCGCAGCCGCTCGTGTTCCTCTTCGGGATGCAGGTCGCGCAAACCCAGGTGCAAGAAAGCCTCTCGATCGTAGCCATAAAACGTCAGTGCAGCCTGATTGACGCCAAGCATGCGCAGCGTTTGTACGTCGTAAACCCACATCGGCGAGGGACTGCCGCTGAAAACCTCGTGATAGCTTGCATCGATCCCCGCGAACAGACCTTGAGTGAGCAAATCCATGCTGGCACTTTAACGGAGAGCAGGCCCAGCGTAAATAGGCAGTGACATCAGGGCGTGTTGCTGACTGAGCAGGTTTTGCGAGTTGTCAATTTCCAAACTCAGCACCGACTTATCCTCAGACTGCTGCGCGGCCCTGTCATCAACGCAGGATTGCGCGGTCAATGTGTGTTGTGAAACCTCAAATCGAAAGGAAACATCATGGCCAGCTTACGCTTGTTTGAACCTGCTCTCAACGATCCCTTCGAATCGATGTTCAGGCGCTTTCTGTCGCCGGCACGGATAGACAGAACGCTCGACGAACTCGATGTGCGTGTTGATGTGGTGGAGAAGAACGGAACCTTCAAGGTTCGAGCCGATCTGCCGGGCGTCAAGAAAGAGGACATCAATGTACGCATCGACGGCAATCTGGTACAGGTTGATGCCGAGACCAAGGGCGAAAGGGAATTCAAGGGAGAGGGTGACAAGGTGCTGCGCAGCGAGCGCTATTACGGCTCGGTGTCACGCGCCTTTACGCTGCCGCAGGACGTCGACGAAGGCAAGGCCGTCGCCAAATATGAAGACGGCGTGCTGACGCTTGAACTGCCCAAGAAGGCCACCTCAGCCGCCAAGCGCTTGGCGGTCAACTGATCGATGATCGGTCCCGTGGGCGGGCTTGAGACTGCTGGGGGCAGTGGCGCCGGGGGTGTGGCGCCACCGGCAACGATCAATTGCCTGTCCGCGGGCACTCCGGGAAATACGCATCATGACAAAGCAAAGGATTCTTCTGATTCAGGGCCACCCTGATACTGAAATCACCCATCTCGGACATGTGCTCGAAGATGCTTACGCGCGTGGTGCCGCCTCCGCGGGTCACGAAGTGCGTCGCATCGCGGTGGCAAAACTCAATTTTCGGCTATTGCGAAGCAAGAAGGAATGGCAGTTTGGCAAGCTGCCGGATTCACTGGAACAGGCCCAGCGCGACATTGCGTGGGCTGAGCACATTGTCATTTTCTATCCGCTTTGGCTAGGTGACATGCCAGCCCTGCTGAAAGGCTTTCTGGAACAGGTAGCGCGTCCCGACTTCGCCTTCAACAAGCACAGCGCCAACCCTTTTGAGGTGAAGAAACTCGCCGGCCGCTCGGCACGCGTGGTGGTCACGATGGGTATGCATGCCACCCTCTATCGATGGTTTTTCCGCGCCCACAGCGTGAAGTCACTGGAGCGCAACATATTGCGCTTCCTGGGTCTGGCACCGGTAAAGGAAACGCTCATTGGCATGGTCGAGGAGTTGGATGAAACGAAGCTCCAGGAGTGGACCGGAGAGCTCGAAAGTCTAGGCGCCGCAGCTCAGTAGCCTGCCCGGCCGCAAGGAAATCTGTCACTGCAAGGAATCCCTGTTGCGAATTGTCAAGACGAAGGGGCGCTTGGCCATCTAGAGTAGAGGCGTGATTGATGGGCACTTGAAGCAGGCACCTGATGTCCCGCTTTGGGCCGATCAGGCAGAAAGGCGGGCACCATGAACAAGCATAACGAAGCTGCAAACAAACAGGCAGTTCCACAAAAGCAATTGTCGACACTTGCTGGCGCAAGCGCGCCGATCAAAACCTTGTCGAGCCTGACAGGCGAGCTGTGCCGGATTCACACGGCGGCAGGATCGGCGATATTCAAGGACTGGCTGGCTGACCTTGTGTTGCTGTTCTCGCCGGGGGGGCGTGATGCACTGCTCAACGCAAGACCAACGTTCTACCAAAGTCAATCCGAGCGCACTGTGAAAGCCCTCGCGGAGTCTGCCCAGACGATGCTGCAGGCACAGCAAGGACTGTTTGACTGGCAGCTTGAGTCCTTTGGCAGGATGTTCACCAGACGCTAGAACTTGCCAGCTGATCCTGACACGCAGCCTGTCACTTGCCGCTTCTTGGCAGAATCGTGTACTTCCTGTCGCTTGTGATGACACAGCAGGCCGGGGCTTCGTGTGTTCGATGGACTGATATTTGATCCCAGTTATCACCCTCAGCATCTTCCACAATGTCGCAGAGTTGATAAGGCGTCACGATTCGCGGATCAAATTCAACAAGATCGGCAAGTGATCCATCAAGGCGCGTGACTTGGGCGTAGGCGCTTAACTTGATTCCACCTTTCATGACAAGGTGGAAACTGTCCACGGCGTCCTCATCCACGAAGTCGACTGCTGATTCCGGAACAATATTCAGCAGTACCCATTGATCACCAAATGCGCTTGTGGCTTTGGCAGTGGCCTCCTCTTCATTCGGATAGGGGTCGCCGATCTGGAACTTTCCAAGTCGCTTTTCCTCGGCTGCGTCTGCATAGGCATAGACGGTATGGCGTGATGCCACCACCGCTGACGAGGCTGGATGCTTCAACAGATCGGAGTCGACTCCCCAATAAGGCAGGAATTGCTCTGGCTCAGCGTCTTTTGCAAGTTTGACATACAAAACATCCCACTCGATCCACCATTCATCAACCTTGCCTAAATCATAGGGGCAGTAGAACCTGGACTCACCTTCATATTTCGAAACGACTGTAGACACGACTTTCTCCTCGTAACGGTCTGACGCTAGCACACAAGAATGAGGGGCACAAGGCCGGCAGAAGCCATTCTTGATCGTTCGCAAAGGATGAGGCTGGACCAAGCACACCCGTACATCGGAGTGCTCGCCTGGCCAAGCGGGTGTGACGAATACACTGCAGCTTCATCACCATGCTCGATCTCCTCAAAACCTTCTCCTGGCAGGAGTTGCGCCATCACCCCTGGCGCAACGCCGCTGCCGTGTTGGCCGTGACGCTGGGTGTCGCGCTGGCCTTTTCAGTGCATCTGATCAATGCCTCTGCGCTCGCTGAATTCTCGCAGGCCGTGCGCTCTGTCGGTGGGCAGCCGGATCTGGAACTGCGCGCGGTGCAGGGCAGTTTTGACGAATCGCTCTATGCCCGCGTCGCGCAACTGCCGGAGGTTGCGCTGGCCTCGCCCGTGCTGGAGGTCAGCAGCTACGCCCTGAACGACAAGGGCGAGCGTGTGCCGCTGCGCATTGTCGGTGTCGATGCGCTGCTGGTGGCCAGTGTGGCACCGGCGCTGATGCCGCGTGTCAACACGGGTACCGACCGGCTGGCATTGTTCTCGCCTGGCCATGTGTTTCTGAACGCGTCCGCACGCCAACGCTGGGCCGGTGACACCTTGCAGCTGCAAAGTGCGCTGCAACTCAAACGTGTCAGCGTGGCCGGCAGCGTCAGCGCTGCCGGTGCTCCGCTGGCGCTGATGGACATTGGCGCGGCGCAGGAGTTTTTTGGTAGGCAGGGACAACTCTCGCGCATCGACCTGCGGCTGCAGGCCGGCGTTGACCGCGCTGCCTTCGTGCGCAGCTTGCAGCGCGGCGCAGACTGGCCGACCAACGTCACTCTGACGGAACCGGGCGATGCGCTGGCGCAGGTCAGCAACATGTCGCGCGCCTACCGCGTCAATCTCAGTGTGCTGGCACTGGTGGCGCTGTTTACCGGTTCTTTTCTGGTGTTCTCGGTTCTGTCGCTCAGCGTGGCCAAGCGGAGCCAGCAATTTGCCCTGCTGGGCGTGCTGGGTCTGAGCGCACGCAGCCGGCTGGCATTGGTACTGTGGGAATCACTCGCACTGGGTTTGCTCGGCAGCGCCACCGGCATCGCCCTGGGCACAGCACTGGCGCTGCTGGCGCTGCGCATGCTCGGCGGCGACCTCGGCGGCGGCTACTTTGCTGGTGCCGTGCCGACCCTGCAGTGGGACGGCACGGCTGCCTTGCTCTATGGAGTGCTGGGCGTTGTCGCCGCCCTGGTCGGTGGCTGGTGGCCGGCGCGACAGGCGCAGCAACTGGCCCCAGCCCTGGCGCTCAAGGGTCTGGGCACGGACCTGATGAAGCGGCGCAGTCACTGGATCAGCATCCTGCTACTCGTCAGCAGCGCCCTGCTGGCAAGCGCCCCGCCGGTGTTTGACCTGCCACTGGCGGCCTATATTTCGATCGGTTTGTTGTTGCTGGGCGGCATCACGGCCTTGCCTTGGCTGATTGGCCTCTTGCTGGATCAGTTGACGCCGCGCCTGAGCCGCCACGCTCTGCCGGTGCTGGCGCTGGAGCGTGCCCGGCGTGTGCGCGGCAGTGCCGCTGTGGCTGTGAGCGCGGTGGTGGCCTCGCTCAGTCTGGCGGTGGCCTTGACCGTGATGGTGGCGAGCTTTCGCGAGTCCATGATCCACTGGCTTGACCAGGTGTTGCCAGCCGACCTTTATCTGCGCAGCGCCCGCAATCTGGCGGCCGGCGACACGGTCTACTTCAAACCCGAGTTTGTGCAGGCCGCTGGCAAGCTGCCCGGTGTGCAAGGCCTGCAAGCGCAGCGCCTGGTCTTGCTGCTGCTCAGTCCGGATCGGCCGGCCGTGGCGCTGATGGCACGTGAACTCAGCGACCCCGGTCACGATCTGCCCATGGTCGGTGAGCCCTTACCCGTGCCTGATGGCGCCATCGGCATTTATGTCAGCGAAGCCATGCTTGATCTGCACGGCGCCCGCGTCGGCGCGGTGTTTGCGCCCCTGGCAAACGCCTTCAAGGTTTTGGAGCCGCGCAACGCGTCGCCAATCAGACCCTTCTTCGTCGCTGGCGTCTGGCGCGACTATGCGCACCAGGGCGGCGCCATTGCCATCGACAGGGCAGTCTTCGAGCAACTCAGCGGCGACCAGCGCGCCAATGACCTGGCAATTTGGCTGAGTGAGAAGACGCAGCCCGAAGCGGTGCAACAAGCCTTGCGCGGCCTGGCCGACTCCCTGGATCCGGGTGCCGGGGCGCTGCTTGAATTTGGTACGACGCGCCAGATTCGCGCCATGTCACTGAGAATTTTCGACCGCAGTTTTGCCGTCACTTACTGGCTGCAGGCAGTGGCTATAGGCATTGGCCTGTTTGGCGTCGCCGCAAGCTTCAGCGCGCAGGTGCTGGCGCGGCGCAAGGAATTTGGCTTGCTGGCTCACCTGGGACTGACGCGAAGCCAGATTCTGGCTGTGGTGGGCCTGGAGGGTGCCGCCTGGACCAGCTTGGGTGCCATCGCGGGGCTGGCCTTGGGACTGGCGGTGGCGCTGGTGCTGGTGCATGTGGTCAATCCGCAGAGCTTCCACTGGACCATGGATCTGGTTGTGCCATGGAGTCGCCTGCTGGCCCTGTGTCTGGCGGTGGTTGCAGCCGGTACGCTGACCGCCTGGCTGTCCGGCCGGGCGGCGGCGGGCAAAGACGCGGTGCTGGCGGTCAAGGAAGACTGGTAGCGCCGCCTAGCGCCGTACGGCACGGCCTGCCAGCAACTGACTGGCAGCAAAGCTCAGGGCGAGCAGCACGATGACGGCCGCGCCAACGGCTATTTCCTTACCCTGGTACCAAAGCGCCAGATCGACGTTCAGCCAGCGCAGCAGGCCCAGCGCAGCAACGCCCAGGCTGATCAGCGCAACCATCAGGCCCATCACCCGGGATGCGACGCGGGCACGCTGATCGGCCCGGCGCAGCAGGCGCGCGATCCACAAGCCGTTGATGCCATCCATCAGCAGCATGCCGCAGGTAAAGGCCAAGCCCAGCACCAGCGCGTGCATGACGCCACCGTGCCGGGTCGCGGTCACAGCAAACAGCGCGGCCTGACTCATGGTGTCAAAAGAAAGGGCAAAAAGAGCGCCGACGGCGGCAATCGCCAGCGGATGCGAAGCCGATTGCAGATGCACCAGCAGTCCGGCTTTGACGCCCACCGGCGCCACCACCGCATCTGGGGCGGCGCTCAAGACGGCGCGCAGATTCAACAAACCCAGCAAGGTCAGAAAGGCGATGGAAATCCAGGTACCGACATCCTCCATCCATGGCGGCACCTGCCATTGGCTGGACGCGACGCCGACGCCCAACGCGATCAGCATGACGATGCTGCCGTGACCCAGTGAGAATAAGGAACCACACCAGCGCGCCCGCTGCGGCGCCTCGCGCAGGTTGTAGCGCGTCAGGCCGTCAATGGTGGCCAGATGGTCGGGATCCAGGCCGTGTTTGGCGCCGAACACGAACACCAGACCCAGCAAGGCAATCCAGTCGTTGGGAAGTTCCATAAGCCCTCACCATACAAGATCCGTGCCGCTCGCGCAACATGGGCAGACACCAATCAAACAGCGCTCATGCTCCGATCGGATCCGTTGTACAGGCATGCAGCAACTGGTTAGCTTACCGGTTATTCACTAACCGTTAACGCCGGGCGTACTACCCTGCAACAGAGCCCCACCACAGGAAAGACCTCGCATTCCTGGCGCCCCGTCACGGCGCACCAGGATGGCGCGCTATTTGCTTTGAAGCTTTCATCAGGCCCCATCGAGGTCTGGCTCCAGGAGACAACATGGGCGAAATGAACGACATTTTCACGCTGGGCCGTGAGGCTTTGCACGGCATTGAACAGCGTCTTGGCATGTCCCGACGCGACTACCTGCAGTTCTGCGCCACGCTGGCGGTCACCATGGGCCTGCCAAAGGGGGCGGATGCTGCCGTGGCGAAGGCGATCGAGGCGGCCAAGCGGCCTTCCGTGATCTGGTTGCACTTTCAGGAATGCACGGGCTGCACCGAATCCCTGCTGCGCGCCGAGCATCCGACGCTGGAAAAACTGATTCTTGAAATCATTTCGCTGGACTACCACGAGACCTTGATGGCTGCCGCCGGACACCAGGCCGAAGCGGCGCGCAAGGACGCGATGAAGGCCAACAAGGGCAAGTACGTGCTGGTCATCGAGGGTGCGATTCCGGTCAAGGAAAACGGCAATTACTGCAAGATCGGCGGTCACACGGCCATCGACCTGCTCAAGGAATGCGCCGCCGACGCTGCTGCAGTGATTGCGATCGGCTCCTGCGCCTCCTGGGGCGGCATGCCCTCGACCGGCCCCAACCCGTCCGGGGCATCGAGCGTGGCCGAAGTGCTGGGCAAGCCGGTGGTAACGATTCCGGGTTGCCCACCCAATCCCTACAACTTCCTGGCCACGGTCGTTCACTTCCTGACCTTCGGCAAACTGCCCGAGGTGGACAAACTGGGTCGCCCCAAGTTTGCCTATTCCAGACTGGTTCACGAGAACTGCGAGCGCCGCGCCCACTTTGATGCCGGCCGCTTCGCGATCGAGTTTGGTGACGCCGGGCACCGCCAGGGACATTGCCTCTACAAGCTGGGCTGCAAAGGACCCGAGACCTACGCCAACTGCCCGACGCTCGGCTTTGGCGACGCCGGCGAGAACAACTGGCCGGTCGGTTGCGGCCACCCGTGTATCGGCTGCACCGAAAAGGGCGTCGGCTTTGCCAAGCCAATCCATCAGCTCGCCACCATGAAGAATGTGGCGCCGCCACTGCAGTACGCACGCATCGTTGAGGAACAAGGCAAGGGTGCCACCCTCGCCTCTGCCGCAGCCCTGGCAGCGCTGGCTGGCGCCGCTGCAGGTGCGGCCGTGATGCTGACGCGCAACCTGGGTCTGTCGCACGCCGCCGAAGAGGCTGAGCGGGCCAAATCCGAAGGCAAACAGCAAGACAAGGCGCGGAGCTAAGCATGGACTCCCGCCGCGATTTCCTCAAAGGGGTTCTCGCAAGCAGTGCCGCCCTCACAGCGGCCACTGTTGCGCCACCCGCTTGCGCCCGGGAGACTCTGAGTGTCCCGACCGGGGCGCTCGGACTCCTGTACGACGCCACCCTGTGCATCGGCTGCAAGGCCTGCGTTGCCGCCTGCAAGGAGGTCAACAACAATCCGCCCGAGTTCTCGACCGAAGACCATCTGTGGGACACGCCGCTGGACACCTCCGGCTACACCTTCAACCTGATCAAAATGTACCGCAACGGCAGCATGGAGACGAAGGACTCCGAAGTGAACGGCTACGCCTTCATGAAGACCTCGTGCATGCATTGCGCAGACCCGTCCTGCGTGTCAGCCTGCCCGGTCTCTGCCATGATCAAGGACGCCGTGACCGGCATTGTTTCCTACGATCCCAGCGCCTGCGTCGGTTGCCGCTACTGCGTCGTGGCCTGCCCCTTCGGCATTCCCAAATACCAGTACGACTCACCCACCGGCAAGATCGGCAAGTGCGAACTGTGCCGCCATCGCACCAAGGACGGACACTATTCAGCCTGCGCCGAAGTCTGCCCCACCGGCGCCACCCTGGCCGGCAAGACCAGCGACCTGCTGCTCGAAGCCAAACGCCGCCTGGCCCTCAAACCTGGCAGCGTCACACGCTACCCGCGCGGCAAGTTGGGCGGACCCGACCAGAGCTACGAGGGCCCGGTTGGCAAGTACCTGCAACACGTTTACGGTGAAAAGGAATACGGCGGCACCCAGGTACTCAAACTCTCCAGCGTGAGTTTCGACAAGGTCGGCATGCCCGATCTGCCGCCCAAATCGTCGGCAGCCACCTCCGAGACGATTCAGCACTCCTTGTACGGCGGCCTGATCATGCCGATCGCGGTGCTCGGTGCCTTGAGTTTCATCGCCAAGAAGAACGTCCACGATGAAGACGATTCGGACGGCAACGGAACAGGGGAGAAATGAGCATGGCACAGCATCAACACACAAGTCCTGCGCCGGTCGGCGGCAGCCTGATCAACGCCGCCACGCTGGTCTGCGGCGTGCTCATCGCCGTCATGGCAGCCATTCTCCTGGTGCGCTTTGTCTTTGGTCTGGGAGCCGTCACCAACGTCAACGACGGCTACTCCTGGGGCATCTGGGTCGTGGTCGATGTCATGATCGGCTCGGCGCTGGCCTGCGGCGGCTTCTCGGTGGCCCTGCTGGTCTACATCTTCAACAAGGGCGAGTATCACCCGCTGATCCGCCCGGCCCTGTTGGCCAGCCTGTTTGGCTACACCCTGGCCGGCGGCGGCATCTTCTTTGATCTGGGTCGCTGGTGGAACTTCTGGCACATCTTCTGGCCTGGCTACGTGAACGCCAATTCGGTCATGTTCGAGGTAGCAGCCTGCGTGACGGCCTACATCATGGTTATGTGGATTGAATTTTCACCGGTCTTCCTGGAGAAACTCGGCCTTCGCGATGCCAAGAAGAAACTGACCAAGGTGCTGTTCTTCTTTATCGCGCTGGGCATGGTGCTGCCGATGATGCACCAGGCATCGCTCGGTACCATGCTGGTGGTGATGGGCGGACAGGTCAACCCGCTCTGGCAAACCCCGATGGTGCCGCTGATCTACCTGCTGACGGCGATCGTCATCGGCTATGGCGTGGTGTTGTTCGAGTCCTGTGTTGCGGCATCTGCCTATCGCCGCAAGATCGAGATGCATCTGCTCAACCCGATGTCTAAAGTCATGCTGGGTGTGTTGGCGGTTTATCTGCTGGTGCGCCTGGCCGACCTGCTGGCGCGCGGCGCACTCGGCGAAGCCTTCAAACCGAATTTGCAGGCGTTCGCCTTCTGGCTGGAGAACCTGTGCTTTGTCGCCCCCTTCTTCCTGATTGGCAATGTCGAGTCGCGCCGCAATCCGGCACGCCTGTTCCTGGCCGGCATCGCCATCATGCTCGGCGGTATCCTGCTGCGCCTCAATGGTTTCCTGATCGGCTACGGACATCACACCGGGTCCGGCTGGACCTATTTCCCCTCATTCACGGAAGTCATGGTGACCACCGGAATGTTCGCTATCGAGGTCCTCGGTTACATCATCATCACGCGTCGCTTCCCGGTACTGCCACGGGAAAACGCACAGGTGGCCAATTAAATAAAGATGGAGACTCCAAATGTCCAAACGCATCACGATTGATCCGATCACCCGCATCGAAGGCCACCTGCGGATCGATGTCGACATCGATGGCGGCAAGGTGCAAAAAGCCTGGTCCTCCGGCCAGATGTGGCGCGGCGTCGAGCTGATTCTGCTCGGACGCGATCCACGCGACGCCTGGGCCATCACGCAACGCATCTGCGGCGTCTGCACCACGGTGCATGCCATCACCTCGGTGCGCGCGGTCGAGAACGCGCTCAAGATGGAAATTCCGCTGAACGCCCAGTACATCCGCAACCTGATCATCCTGGCGCACTCAGTCCATGATTTCATCGTCCACTTCTATCACCTGTCGGCCCTCGACTGGGTCGATGTGACCTCGGCGCTCAAAGCCGATCCGGACAAGACCTCGATACTGGGCGAGAGCCTCTCCAGCTGGCACCTCAACAGCAAGCACGAGATGCGCCGCGTGCACGAGCGGCTCAAGCATTTCGTCAACGGCGGCCAGCTTGGCATCTTCACCAACGGCTACTGGGGCCATCCGGCCATGAAGCTCTCGCCCGAAGTGAATCTTCTGGCAGTGGCGCACTACCTGCAGGCACTCGAAGTGCAGCGCAAGGCCAACAAGATCGTCTCCATCCTGGGATCAAAAACGCCGCACATCCAGAACGTTGCTGTCGGCGGTGTGGCCAATCCGCTGGCCACCGATTCGCAGGCCGTGCTGACGGTGGAACGTCTGATGGCGATCAAGGGCTGGATCGATGAACTGTCGGATTTCGTCAAGAACGTTTACCTGATTGACGTGGCTGCAGTCGGTGCCTTCTACCCCGAGTGGACAGCGATTGGCAAGGGTGTCACCAACTACCTGTCGGTACCCGACATTCCACTGGACACCAAGGGCACCCAGTTTGCTTTCCCCGGCGGCTTCATTGAAGGCGGCGATCTGGGCAAGCGCAAACCAATCTCGTCCTTCAACGATGACTACTGGCAAAAAGGCGTCGAGGAGTCGGTCAAGCACTCCTGGTACAACTACGCGAAGGCCGGAGCCTTGCATCCCTACAAGGGCGAGACCGCGCCGAACTACACCGACTTCAAGGAAGACGCCAAGTATTCCTGGATGAAGTCGCCCACCTTCTACGGCCAGACGGCGCAGGTGGGTCCGCTGGCACGCGTGCTCAATGGCCTGGCAGCTGGTCACGCTCCGACCACCAAGTACGCCACCGCCGCACTCGATACGGTGTCGGCCCTGGCCAAGACCAAGATCGGCCTGGGCGCTATGCACTCCACCATCGGGCGCCACGCAGCGCGAGCCATCACCTGCTGCGTCAACGTTGACCTGCTGGCCGATCAGTGGACCGCCTTGCTCACCAACATGGGCAAGGGCGATCTGGCGACCTTCAACAAGCCGGTCTTCCCCAAAGGCGAAGTCATGGGCGTCGGCTTTCACGAGGCGCCGCGCGGTGCGCTATCGCACTGGGTCGTCATCGACAACGGCAAGATCAAGAACTACCAGTGCGTGGTGCCCTCGACCTGGAACGCCTGTCCGAGAAACGAAAAGGACGAGCCCGGCCCGTACGAAGCATCCCTCATGGGCACACCGATTGCGGACCCGGAGAAACCACTGGAAGTGCTGCGCACGATTCACTCCTTTGACCCCTGCATCGCCTGCGCCATTCATCTGACCGACAAGGAAAGTGACACGGCCATTTCCATCAAGGCGGTCTGAACGGCCTTACCATCCAAGGGTCGGCTCATTCAGCCGACCCTTCCTTTTTATTGGGCCAAATTCCATGCGTGCAGTTGTTCTGGGTATCGGCAACACCATCCTCACCGATGAGGCAGCCGGTGTGCGCGCCGTTGAACTGCTGGAGCAGCGCTACCGAGTGCCGGACAACGTGCTGGTGATTGACGGTGGCACCTCCGGCATGGAGATGATCGAAGACCTGTCGGACCTCGATTTCCTGATCGTCATCGATGTCGTCAAGACCGGTCAGGCGGCGGGTACCGTGGTGAAAATTGCCGGCGACGAGATTCCGGTTTTCTTCCGGCGCAAACTCTCACCGCATCAGATCGCCCTGCCGGACGTGCTGGCCAGCCTCGAATTACTCGATGCCATGCCGAAAGAAATCATCGTGCTCGGCGTCGAGCCGATCTCACTCGAACTTGGCATGGAGATGACCGACACGGTGGCTGCAAAAGTTCCCTTGCTGGTCGAAATGGCCGTCATGGAACTTCGTGCGCGCGACTACCTGCTTGAAGCACGGACGAGCGGGGTCGCCTGAGATGTGTCTTGCTGCCCCCTCGCTCGTGCTTGAAGTTCATGATGGCATGGCGCTCACCGAGTGCTTCGGACAGCAGCGCCAGGTCAGCCTGATGCTGCTCGAAGAAGCGGTGGCCGTTGGCGACTATGTGCTGATCCAGGCCGGCGGCTTTGCCTTCGAGCGGATCGAACCCGAGCGCGCGCTGGAGGCTCTGGCACTGATGACACAACTGATGACCGAGGGCGCTGACGCCCGCAGCTGGGGCGAGGCAAAACCATGAGTTTTCGCATTCACGGCGACAGTCCGATGGAACTGGTCGAAGAAGCCTTCTTTCGCATCCAGCGCGAGCAAATGGCTGATGTTCCCATTCTCAATGCGGCGCTCAATGTCGAGGCGGTCGACTTCCAGCGCTGGCAGGGTCATTGGTTGGGCGTTGTCATCACGCCCTGGTGCATGAGCATCCTGCTGCTGCCCGGCAGCCAGGAAGACTGGATTTCCGCTGGGCAAAACAAGCGCCGCTTCGTCAAGTTTCCGGCTGGCGACTTCGCCTTTCTTGGGGGCGTCGAGCCTGAACTCGGTGAATACCAGAGCTGTTCACTTTTTTCCCCGATGGAGAGGTTCCCGACCCAGCGTGAAGCGACCCAGACGGCGCGCGCGTCCTTGATCGGTTTGTTGAGCGCCCCGGCCACCAAGTCGGCACCCGACGAAGAAAAACCGGTCGACAAGCCTTCGCTGTCACGCCGACGCTTCTTTGCCATGCGCTAGGCTTGGCGTCGGTACCAACTGATTAATGGAGGGCTTGAGCATGTCGACGATTTCCGACTTCAATACTGCGGCTCAGGCCGGCATCGATCGCGAGCACGAGGTTCAGCTGAGCCTGCTACGCACGCTGTGCCAAGCGATACGCGAACAGCGCAGCACCAGTGAAGTGGCACAACTTCTGGGGCATTTCAGCGACTATTGCGAAGCCCATTTCGTTTCCGAAGAATTGATCATGCGGCAGCACAGTTTTGAAGAGTACGAGGATCACGCCGATGATCACTGCCACATGATGGACCTGCTCAGAGTGATCGCCACCGACTGGGAAACCGCAGACTCATCCAGCCTGAAGGCCAGCACCGACGAAGCCCTGGCCTTCATCGAAAATCACATCAGCACACGTGACAAGCGTTTCGCCGATTTTCTGCACCGCGCTGAATAGTCCAAATGCATGAAATGTCGCTGGCCGAGGGCGTGCTGCAACTGATAGAGGACGCGGCGCGGCAGCAGCAGTTTGCCAAGGTCAAGACCGTATGGCTGGAGATCGGCCAGCTCTCGGGCGTCGAGGTCGAAGCCATGAAGTTCTGCTTCGATGCGGTAACCCGCGACAGCGTGGCGCAAGGGGCGCAACTGGAGATCATTGCACTGCCAGGCACCGGCTGGTGCATGGCCTGCGCAAAGTCAGTGCCCATGACCGAAGTCTTTGGTGAATGTCCGCACTGCGGCGGCTACCAGATGCAGGTGACCGGCGGCACTGAAATGCGATTGAAGGAACTTGAAGTAGAGTAGCGAAGTCGGAAATTGCAAAAGTACCAGTTGTCAAGCTGTTTGACATTACGATCCAGGCTTTGTCATTGCGGCTGCCCGTGTCATTGCGGGCCACGACCCGCAATCCAGTATTGGCGTGCCACTGGATCCCGGATCGAGTCCGGGATGACAAGTGGCAGGTCCGGGATGACAAGTGGCAGATCCGGGATGACAAGTGGCAGGTCCGGGATGACAAGTGGCGAGTCCGGGGTCACAACGGAATATCAGCAATTTTCGTTTCCCTAAGCGAATACCTTAACGGAGAGATCGAATGTGCACAACTTGCGGCTGCGGCGCCGGCGAAGTCAGAATCGAGGGCGAGACGGCCCACCACGACCATGAACATAGCCATGATCATGTGCATGCTGATGGCAGCCGGCACAGCCACGGCCATGACCATGGCGATGAATCGCATGAACACACGCACCCGCATGCGCACGAACATCCACACGGCCAGGCGGCGCACGCCCACGCACCGGGCATGGACAGCAAACGCATGGTGCAGATCGAGCAGGACATCCTGGCCAAGAACAATGCCTATGCGCAGGCGAATCGGCAGCAACTCTCGGAGAAAGGCATCTTCGCGCTCAATCTGGTCTCCAGCCCGGGCTCCGGCAAGACCACACTGCTGTGCAAGACCATCACCCTGCTGGAAGGCCAGGCGCTGGCCGTGATCGAGGGCGATCAACAAACCACACACGATGCCGAGCGCATTCGCGCCACCGGCGCGCCTGCCATCCAGATCAACACCGGCAAGGGCTGTCATCTGGACGCCCACATGGTCGGCCATGCGATGGAGCAACTCGACCTGCAGGCCGACAGCCTGCTGATGATCGAAAACGTCGGCAACCTGGTCTGTCCGGCCGCCTTTGACCTGGGCGAGGCGCACAAGGTGGTGATCCTGTCAGTGACCGAGGGCGAGGACAAGCCGCTCAAATACCCTGACATGTTTCGCGCGGCCAGCCTGATGCTGCTCAACAAGATCGACCTGCTGCCGCATCTGGATTTTGACGTGGCCGGGGCCATTGCCTACGCGCGCCGTGTCAATCCACGGATTCGCGTGATCGAGCTTTCTGCGACCAGCGGCGCCGGCATGGACGAGTGGCTGGATTTTCTGCGTACTGGCGTGATCAGTGCACGCGCTGCCAGACAGGAAACCGTCGAGCGCCTGAAGCAGCGCATTGCCACACTGGAAGCCCGCTTGCAACAACGTCCGTGAGGGCTCAACAATTGGTTCGTCATTGCGAGCGAAGCGTGGCAATCCATGCCCCCGGTTGTCATCCCGGACTTGCCACTTGTCATCCCGGACTTGATCCGGGATCCAGTAGCACGCCAATACTGGATTGCGGGTCGTGGCCCGCAATGACATGGGCACCCGCAATGACACGGGCATCCGCAATGACACGGGCACCCGCAATGACACGGGCACCCGCGATGATAAGCAAGCGCCCGCGATGATAAGCAAGCGCCCGCAATGACGAACGCCAGTTGCATCGCGCGCCACATCCGGGTAACGGGCATCGTCCAGGGGGTTGGCTTTCGGCCCTTCGTCTGGCGTCTGGCGCAAGAACTTCAACTCAGTGGCTGGGTCCGTAACGACGCCCAGGGCGTCGAAATTGCGGCACAGGGAACGCGCTTGCAAATCGACGCCTTGCTCGAACGATTGCGCAACGAGGCACCAGTGCTGGCACGCGTAGACAGCATACATAGCCAGGACGTGGCACTCGGTACGCTCGGTACGCTCGGCACACTCGGTACGTTCAGCATCCTGGCCAGCGTTACCGGTCAGTCCAACACGGCGATCGGACCCGATGTGGCGGTCTGCCCGGACTGCCTGGCGGAGTTGTTTGATCCCGGCCATCGGCGCTGGCGCCACGCCTTCATCACCTGCACGCACTGCGGCCCGCGCTACACGGTCACGCGCGCCCTGCCCTATGACCGGCCGCAGACCAGCCTGGCGCCGTTCCCGCTGTGCCCGCAGTGCGAGCGCGAGTACCTGACGCCCCCTGACAGACGCTTCCATGCCGAGACCACTTGCTGCCCGCAGTGCGGGCCGCGACTTGCGCTCAGCCAGCTTGACGGCCGCGCTATCGAAGGTGATGCCATCGCCGCCACACTCGAATTGCTGAAGTCTGGCGCCATCGTCGCGATCAAGGGTCTGGGCGGCTTTCACCTGGCCTGTGACGCGCGCAACAGCGCTGCGGTGGCGCGTTTGCGGCTGCGCAAGAACCGCGAAGCCAAACCGTTTGCCGTGATGACGGCCAACGTCGCCAGCCTGTCGCCCTACGCCAGCGTCTCGGCGCAGGAGCGCGCGCTGCTGGAGGGGCGTGAGCGGCCGGTCGTATTGCTGCGCGCACAGTCGCCAGGCCTTCAGGCGCTGGAGGGTGTGGCGCCGGCACTGCTGAACCTGGGTGTCATGCTGCCGAGCACGCCAATTCACTTCCTGCTGTTTCACGAAGCGGCCGGGCGACCCGGTGGGACCGACTGGCTGGCAGCAGCGCAGGCACTGGTGCTGGTAATGACCAGCGCGAATCCGGGTGGTGAGCCCATCGTGCGCGACACGACCGAGGCGCGCAGCCGGCTGGCCGGTATCGCCGATGCGCTGCTGGATCACGACCGCGAGATCGTGGCACGCTGCGACGACAGTGTGATCCGTCCGCTGACTGAGTATGAAGATTCAGCAGCGGCTTTGTCATGCCGGACCCGATCCGGCATCCAGGTCCCCGCAGACGCTGGATCCCGGATCGAGTCCGGGATGACAGTCAATCGGTGGCAGTTCATCCGGCGCAGCCGCGGCTATGCACCTGCCGCGCTCAAGCTGCCGCGCAGCGGGCCCTCCGTACTGGCTTTCGGCGCCCAGCTGAAGAACAGCATCTGCCTGACGCGCGGCGACCAGGCCTTTGCCTCACCCCACATCGGCGATCTGGACAATGCTGCCACCTGCGAGTTTCTGGACGAAACCGTCGATCGCATGCTCAAGCTGCTCGACGTGAAGCCCGAGCTCGTCGCCCACGACCTGCACCCGCACTACTACAGCACCCAGGCCGCACTGGCCTTTGCCGCGCGTCATGGGCTGCCCACCGTGGCAGTGCAACACCACCACGCCCACATCGCCGCTGTCTGCGCCGAACATGGTCATCACGGACCGGTGCTCGGTCTGGCGCTCGATGGCGTCGGACTCGGCTCTGACGGTGCGGCCTGGGGCGGTGAATTGCTGCGCGTCGATGGCGCGCAGTTCGAGCGGCTTGGCCATCTGAGGCCGCTACCCCTGCCCGGCGGCGACAAAGCGGCACGTGAGCCCTGGCGCATGGCAGCGGCGGTATGGCATGAGACTGGCCGCAACGCAGAGATCGGTCGGCGCTTCACCCAAGGGGGCTCGGGTATCGTGGCCCAGCTGCTGCGCCAGAACCTCCACTGCCCGTGCAGCAGCAGCATGGGCCGCGTCTTCGACGCAGCAGCCGGTTTGTTGGGACTGTGCGATCAGATGCAATACGAAGCGCAGGCCGCGATTTTTCTGGAGCAGGCGGCCACGCGCCACATCGAGCAGCATGGCTGGCCGCGGGCCATGAACGCCGGCTGGTCGATCAGCGGTGACGGGCAGCTCGACCTGTTGCCGCTGCTGGCTGCGCTGGACGGCGAGGCCGACGTCGATCAGGCGGCGGCCGTCTTTCACGCCACGCTGGTCGACGCTTTGGCCAGCTGGGTCGCAGGAGCGAGCGAGGCTGGGGGAGTGAAAACCCTGAGTTGGGGCGGCGGCTGTTTCCTGAACTCCCTGCTATCGTTGGGACTGCGAAAGAATCTGGAACAAAGCGGCATCACGGTGCTGGCGCCACGGCAGTTGTCGCCGGGTGACGCCGGCATTGCCGTCGGGCAGGCCTGGATCGCAATCAACTCTAAGGAACGCTGAGATGTGTCTTGCACTTCCGGTCAGGGTGGTAGAAATAGGCAGCGGCGCAGACTGCGACCGGGCCGTGGTGGACCTTGGCGGCGTGCGCAAGGAAATCTCGCTGGCACTGCTCGACGGCGTGCAGGTCGGCGACTACGTCATCCTGCATGTCGGCTACGCGCTGTCCAGACTCGACCCCGAGGAAGCCGAAAAGACGCTGGCGCTGTTCGCCGAGCTTGATCAAAGCAAGCTCGCAGCGTGAAATACATAGACGAATTCCGCGACGGCGAAGTCGCCCAAAGCATCGCCGGCAAGATTGCGCACAGTGCCCAGGGCGATCGTCGCTACAGTTTCATGGAATTTTGCGGCGGCCATACGCATGCCATGTCGCGCTATGGCCTGTCGGACCTGCTGCCGGAAACTGTGCGCATGGTGCACGGCCCGGGTTGCCCGGTTTGCGTGCTGCCGATCGGCCGCGTCGACATGGCGATCAATCTGGCCCTGCAGCAGAACGTGATCCTGTGTACCTACGGCGACACCTTGCGCGTGCCGGCGTCCAACGGGCTTTCGCTGATGAAAGCCAAAGCCCGTGGCGGCGACATCCGCATGGTCTATTCAACGCTCGATGCGCTGCGCCTGGCACGTGAAAACCCGCAACGTCAAGTGGTATTCTTTGCCATTGGCTTCGAAACCACCACGCCGCCGACCGCGCTGGCGATTCAGCAGGCGCAGCTGGAACAGTTGAGCAACTTCAGCGTGCTGTGCTGCCATGTGCTGACGCCCGCGGCGATCAGCCAGATTCTGGAGTCGCCCGAGGTGCGCCAGTGGGGCACGGTGCCGATTGACGGCTTCATTGGCCCGGCCCATGTCTCGACCGTGATCGGCAGCCGGCCTTACGAGTTCTTTGCCGAGGAATACCGCAAGCCGGTCGTCATTGCGGGCTTCGAGCCACTCGATGTGATGCAGGCGATCCTGATGCTGGTGCGCCAGGTCAACGATGGCCGTGCTGAAGTCGAGAACGAGTTCTCCCGCGCCGTCACGCGCGAGGGCAATCTCAAAGCCCAGGAGCGCGTGGCCGAGGTGTTCGAACTGCGCCGGGAATTTGAGTGGCGCGGCTTGGGGATCGTGCCCTACTCGGCCCTACAGATCCGCGAGAAGTACGCCGCCTTCGACGCCGAACGGCGTTTCGACCTTGAATACCAGTCGGTGCCCGACAACAAGGCCTGCGAATGTGGCGCCATTCTGCGCGGCGTGAAACGTCCGCAGGACTGCAAAATCTTCGGCACCGTCTGCACACCAGAGAATCCGATTGGCTCCTGCATGGTCAGCAGCGAAGGCGCCTGCGCCGCGCATTACAGTTACGGACGCTACAAGGACATGAACTGATGGCTGATGTCAAAAGAGGCTATGTGCGGCCACTCGATCTGAAAAGCGGTCGGGTCGATCTGACGCATGGCTCCGGCGGTCGCGCCATGGTGCAGCTGATCTCGGAACTGTTCGCCCACCATCTGGGCAACGAGTACCTGGGTCAGGGCAACGACGGCGCGGTTCTGCCGGCGCCGATGCTGGACGGCAAGCCGGCACGCATCGTGATGTCGACCGACAGCCATGTGGTGTCGCCCCTGTTCTTTCCCGGCGGCGACATCGGCTGCCTGTCGGTGCACGGCACCGTGAACGACGTGGCGGTGATGGGTGCCACACCGCTCTATCTCGCTGCCGGTTTCATCCTCGAAGAAGGCTTTGCGCTGGCCGACCTGGCGCGCATCGTCGAATCGATGGCCGAGGCTGCACGCACGGCCGGTGTGCCAGTCGTAACAGGCGACACCAAGGTGGTGGAACGCGGCAAGGGCGACGGTGTTTTCATCACCACGACCGCCGTTGGCGTCCTGCCCGAGGGTCTGGAACTCGGCGGCAGCCGCGCCCGACCTGGCGATGTGGTGCTGGTCTCGGGCTCGATGGGCGACCATGGTGTGGCCATCATGAGCCAGCGCGAAAACCTGTCGTTCGACGCCCCGATTGTTTCCGACACCGCGGCGCTGAACGGTCTGATCGCAGCGATGCTGGCCACCGGCACTGACATCCGCTGCCTGCGCGACCCGACGCGCGGCGGACTCGCCGCCACCCTGAACGAAATTGCCGGCCAGTCGGGTGTCGGAATGATGTTGCGAGAGAGCGCGATTCCGGTCAAGCCGGTGGTCGCCGCCGCCTGCGAATTGCTGGGGCTGGATCCGCTCAATGTCGCCAACGAGGGCAAGCTGATCGCCATCTGCGCCAGTGCCGATGCGCCCACGCTGCTGGCGGCGATGCGTGCACATCCACTGGGGCAGGATGCCGCGCTGATCGGCGAGGTGTCGTTTGATGCCCACCATTTCGTGCAACTCAGCACCGCCTTCGGTGGCCGGCGCATCGTGGACTGGCTGGCCAGCGATCAGCTGCCGCGCATTTGCTAGGCTGGCACCATGCGCATCCTGCTGCTGACCCACGCCTTCAACAGCCTGACCCAGCGTCTGGCAGCTGAGTTGCAGCAGTGCGGGCATCAGACCTCCATCGAATTTGACATCGCCGACAGCGTGACCGAAGAAGCGGTGGCGCTGTTTGCGCCCGACCTGATCGTGGCGCCCTATTTGCGCCGCGCCATTCCAGAGTCCGTCTGGTGGCGCATTGTCTGTCTGATCGTGCACCCCGGCATCGTGGGCGACCGCGGTCCCTCGGCGCTGGACTGGGCGATCCAGAACCAGGAGACTGAGTGGGGCGTCACGGTGCTGCAGGCACAGGCCGAGATGGACGCGGGGCCGGTCTGGGCCAGCGCGAGCTTCCCCATGCGCCAGGCCAGGAAGTCCAGCCTGTACCGCCAGGAAGTCACGCTGGCCGCCAGCCGTGCCGTGCTTGAGGCGGTGCAGCGCTTTGAATCAGGCAGCTTTGTGCCGCAGGCGTCGGCCACGCTGCCGGCCACGCGTGGACAATGGCGCCCGATGATGAAGCAGGAACAACGCCAGCTTGACTGGCAGCGCGACAGCAGCGCCACGGTACTGAGCAAGCTGTGCGCTGCAGATGGTTTTCCTGGTGTGGCAGACCATCTGTTCGGCCAGCCCTGCCATTTGTTTGATGCTTGGCCGGAAGCGACGCTGCGCGGTACACCCGGTGCTGTCATTGCGCGTCGTGAAACGGCCTTGCTCAGAGCCACCGCGGATGGCGCGATCTGGATCGGCCACGTCAAGCGCGCGACCAGCATCAAACTCCCTGCCGCTCTGGCGTTTGCAGACGATGCGCAAGCGCTGCCAAAGCAGCCTTTGCCAGACTGGTGGCGCAGCAGCACAGCAACATGGCAGGACATCGCCTATGAGGAAGCGGGGCCGCTTGGCTTTCTGTCCTTCGAGTTTTACAACGGCGCCATGTCAAGCAGCCAGTGTGATCGCCTGCGCACCGCGCTGCGCTGGGCCAAACAACGTCCAACCACGGTGCTGCTACTCTTGGGTGGAAGCGACTTCTGGTCTAACGGCATTCACCTCAACGTGATCGAAGCAGCCAGCCTGAACGGCGGCTCGGCGGCTGATGAGTCCTGGCGCAACATCAACGCCATCAACGATCTGGCGCTGGAGTTGATCAACACCGAACAGCAAATCACGGTGGCGGCGCTCGGCGGCAACGCCGGCGCTGGCGGCTGCTTTCTGGCGCGTGCCTGCGACCTGGTCTGGGCGCGCGAGGCGGTGCTGCTCAATCCGCACTACAAGAACATGGGCAACCTGTACGGCTCCGAATACTGGACTTACCTGCTGCCACGGCGCATTGGCAGCGACGCGGCGCAAGCCATCATGCGAGACCGCCAACCCATGACGGCGCGCCGTGCACTGCAGGCCGGTTTCACCGACGCCTGTCTGGCTGGCGAACTGCCGGTGTTTCGTTTCGAGGTCGCTCGGCGTGCGGCCGCGCTGGCCACCCAGAGCGACCTGGCACTGCGCTTAGCCACCAAACGTGAATCACGCCAGCGTGACGAAGCCGTCAAGCCGCTGGCCGCGTACCGCGAGGAAGAGTTGACGCAGATGCGCCGCAACTTCTACGGCTTTGATCCGAGCTACCACATAGCGCGCCACCATTTCGTTCACAAGTCCCCTGCTTCCTGGACGCCGCGCCATCTGGCACGGCACCGTGATCTGGGGTGGAGACTCCCATGACCAGTCGCACGCCTTTGTCGGTTCTGGTGGTTGACGACGAACAGCGCTCGCTGGAAACGCTGCGGCGCACGCTGGAAGACCACTTCACGATTTTCACCGCACTGTCGGCGCAAGAAGGTCTGGCTCTGATGGAAGGCGAGTACATCCAGATCGTGCTGTCAGACCAGCGCATGCCGGGAACTTCGGGCGTGGAGTTCCTGCGCCATGTCAGGGCACGCTGGCCGAATACGATGCGACTGATTCTGTCAGGCCACACCGACGCCGAAGACATCATCGCCGGTGTCAATGATGCTGGCATCTGGCAGTACCTGCTCAAGCCCTGGCACCCGGACCAGTTGCTGCTGACCCTGCAAAGCGCCGCCGAACTGTGGCGACTGCAGCAGGAGAACGAGCGGCTGACGCTGGAATTGCGCTCCAGCCCGGAACATCTTTCGCAGCGGGTGGCCAATCTGCGCCTCAAGGTCAGAAGTCAGTCCGGCTTCGACCGCTTGACGCGCGCCGCCGACAGCCCGCTCAATGAGGTCTGCGCCCTGGCCGAGAGAGTTGCCGGCCACGACCTGTCGGTACTCATCACGGGCGAGTCGGGCACCGGCAAGGAACTGCTGGCGCGTGCCATCCACTACGCCAGCACGCGCGCCGATCAGCCCTTCGTGGTGGAGAACTGCGGTGCCATGCCTGACACGCTGCTGGAAAGCGAACTCTTCGGCCACAAGCGCGGCGCCTTCACCGGCGCCACCGAATCACGCATCGGACTTTTTCAACAGGCCGATGGCGGCACCCTGTTCCTCGACGAGATCGGCGAGACCTCGCCGGCCTTTCAGGTCAAGCTGCTGCGCGCCCTGCAGGAGGGGGAGATTCGCCCGGTCGGCAGTCCACGACCGGTGGCAGTCGATGTGCGGCTGATTGCCGCCACCAACCGCAATCTGGAAGCCGACGTGGCCAGCGGACGCTTTCGCGAAGACCTCTACTACCGCGTGGCCGGTATCACGCTTTATCTGCCGGCGCTGCGCGAGCGGCCGCAGGACATCGCACCCATCGTGTCGCAGATGCTGGAGCGCTCCGCGCTCAAAGGTAGAAAGCTGTCAAGCGAAGCGATGAACTGTCTGCTCGGCCACGCTTGGCCCGGCAATGTGCGCGAGTTGCAGAACGAGGTCGGGCGCGCGCTGGCGCTCGGCGATGGTCCGGTGCTGGGCGCCGATCTGCTCTCGCCGCGACTGCACCAGCGTGGGGCTGGCAACACCGTCAAACCGGACAGGGCCGAGCTTGATTCAAGCCTGCTCAAGCACCAGCTGGACCGGGTCGAGGCGCAAGTTCTGCGTGAAGCCATGTTGCGCCACAAGGGCAACAAAACGCGCGTCGCCGAAGAACTGGGTTTGACCCGCGTCGGCTTGCGCATGAAACTGCTGCGCCTCGGGCTGGAAAAGGACAGAACACCATTCTGATAGAGGTACCAAAAGAAAGCGCCCTGTCGTCTGACAGGGCGCTGTGCTTGGGGCTTGAAGTGATCAGGCAGCGTAGGCGGGTGTGAGTCTGAGCGCCGGAACTTCGATCTTTGCGATGGTGGCGGTGAGTGCTTCAACCGCGGTCCAGAGCAGCATGGCGATCCCGACGAAGGGGAAAGTCACCGCGTAGACCAAACCGATGAAGGGGGCTGCGACGAACAGGGCCACATTCTTCACGAGGCGACCTGCATAAGCCAGCGCACCGGCGGCAACCAGGGCCTTGGTACCAGTGACCAGCAGCATCGCGATACCGACGAAGGGCAGCAAGACTGCGTAGACCAGGCCGATGAAAGGAGCTGCCATGAAGAGTGCGACGTTCTTTGCTGTGTTTTCGTTTGCAACTGCTTCTGTGCGGGTGATGTTGGCGTTTGTCATGATTTTCTCCGGTTGGATTTGCGATTCAGATGACTTTACCTACGCATAGCACGTGCCAGGTCTTGGCAAATCAAAAACTCTGTTTGTAATCAACAAGTTGGAGAGGCTTCAGGTGCCGAGAGCAGGTTTTGCTGCGCGCCGATCTGCTGCCAAAGTACATCCGCTTTGTACATCTTTCCCGGATCAAAACAAAAACCCCAACAAAATCAATAGCTTAGAAGCATTTCTGGTGAACGCCATTTTCATACAGGCGCTAGCGACGCAAAAGCCCCATCGCGTAACAAATGCTAACCATTTATATTTTGGGATATTTTCCCGATTTACTCAAATTGATGGATAATTTGCTTTCACGCTGTGACCTTTAACCTTCGAGGAGATACACCATGAATTCATTACGACCCAAGCTGACGCAGAGTCTGACCGTCGCCTTGCTCGCCACGCTGACCGCCTGCGGCGGCGGCGGTGGCAGTACGACGGGTGCAAGCGCCATCGTCAAAGGCGTTGCCGCGACCGGCTGGGCAATCGACAAAGGCAGCGTGACACTCGTCTGCGCCACGGCCAGCACGGCGCCAGTGAACACTGCCAGCGACGGCAGCTACAGTGTGGATGTCAGCAACATGACGCTGCCCTGCGTGGCTCGAGTGGACTACACCGACAGCACGGGAAAACCGGCGCGGCTGCATTCTCTAGTCAGAGGCACTGGGACCGTCAACATCAACCCCGTCACCGACATGGTGGTGGCTTCCTTGAGCGCTACGGGCGCCGCGTCTGACGTCCAGGTCGCTGAAGTCAAGACCTACACAGAAGACCGCATCCGTACCGCCACCCAAATGGTCAAAACCGAATTGACATCCAAAGGTGTGAGCACGGCCTTCCTGCCAGACGACGTCATAGGCAGCAAAATGACAGCCACATCGGCATCAGGCAAAGGGGATGATTACGATGCGGTGCTTGACGGTATTGCCGCCAAGACCAATATCAAGACAGTCGAAAACGAGCTCAAGACCGGCCATGAAGCCGGCAAATTGAGCACCAGCACCGGACAAACTGGCAATGCAACTGTCGGCAAGGCTATCTACGAAGCCTCCTGCCAAAGTTGCCACGGAGCCCGCATTGCTGATGCCAGCAACGCATCCAAAACGCTCAAGGCGATCCATGAGAATGAAGGAGGCATGGGCTATCTGGCCAGCACCATCACAGCCGCAGCAGCGGACAACATCGCCACCTACATGGCCAACGGTCTGAGCGGCAACAGCGGCACGGCCGCGACCTCGCCAGCGCTCCTGACGACGCAGACAATCACCTTCACGCCACCGGCCACGCAAACGCTCGGTGCAGTTGCACCTGCGCTGACCGCCTCTGCCAGTTCTGGTTTGCCGGTGACGATTGGCTCCTTGACGCCCGCCGTTTGCAATGTCAACGCGGGTGCCCTGAAGCTGTTGACGGCTGGCAACTGCACGCTGACTGCCAGCCAGTCGGGCAACGCCACATTTGCCGCCGCGACCGGCAAGACGATTGCCTTTTCCATCATCGACCCCAGCGCCCCGGTCGTGCCGCCCGTCGGACTGATTCCGGTTGCAAGCAACGGCAAGGTCCTCTACGCCAGTCGATGCAGCAGCTGCCACGGCCCAGCCGCAGCAGGTGGCAGCAAGGTGCTCAACGGCGCCAACAGCGCGATCACCATTCTGTCGGCCATCAATAACAATCGCGGTGGCATGGGTACTCTCTCCATCCTGACGCAACAGAATCTGGCCGACATCGCCGCCTTTCTGGCCACACCCAATATGTAAGTCCAAGCCACCCGGATCGCGGACGCCATAACGAAAACGCCCTGTCATCTGACAGGGCGCGCTTCTGTCAGACCCCGTTCATCCTGCGATTGAGCACGACGAAGGCGAGCCAGGCGCCGATGGCGGCTATTCCCCAAGCCATGGCCGACCCAGGCGCGTCACGCAGCATGATCCAGCTCAGTCGCCCGTCGGCGAATATGAACGAAAACGGTGCCAGGCTGCAGCCAATGGCGATGGCCTGCAGTCCGGCGCGCCAACGCAGTAATTGCCGAAGCCGCGTCATCGCCATCGCGCCGCTGTCGGCTCTGGGTGCTGCGGGAATCTGGGGTGGCTGATGCTGAGCCGTGCGCATGGCGGTTGCAAATTCAGGATGCTCGGCGAAGTACGCTTCCACCACAGTCCGCGTGGCGACACTGGCCTCCTGTGAAAAATACAGAGGCAGCAGGTCGATGATGATGTCTTGGTCGATGTTCATGGTGTGTTTCCTTTGAGAGTCAGCGAAAGTTTGATACGTGCCCTTGATACCTTGACCTTGGCCGAGGCCAGCGAGATTCCCAGCGCGCGAGCGATGTCTTCGTAGGGGACCTGATCCTGTGCCCGCATCAGCAGCGCGGTCCGGTCCACTTCAGGCAGGGTCTGCAACGCCGCCAGCGTCAGCTGCAGGGACTGGCTGTCCATGGCCTGCTGCTCCGGCCCGCAAGCCGGGTCCTCGTGAATATCTTCCAGCGCCAAATGACGCTGCTGCCGATGCCATTCCTTCAGGTACAGGCGCCTGGCAATCGTGCACAGGTAGCCAAGCACAGTCTCCATTTCGATCGGCGTGGAAGACAACATGGCGCGTACAAACGATTCGGCGACCAGGTCGTTGGCGAGATGGCGGTCACCGCACAGCCCGAGCGCAAACCGGAACACCGATTTCGCGTGTTGCTGGTAGATGGCCTGAATTTGAGACATGGTGGATTGATTGAGTTGCCTGATGTAAATAGCCGCGACCCGGCCGAAAGTTACATGGCCTCAGAAAAAATGCTGAGATCACCGCGCGGCGGCGAGCGGCAGTCAGCGCGCCGGCAGGGGCAAGCGCAGCGTGAAACAGGCCCCGCCTTGCGGCAAATTTTCAACCGAGAGAACGCCACCATGCTGCTCGACGATGCCGTAGCTGATCGACAGGCCCAGACCCGTGCCCTTGCCAACGCTCTTGGTCGTGAAGAAAGGGTCAAAGATGCGCGACAGGTGTTCCTGCGAGATACCCGGACCGTTGTCGGCAAAGCGCAGTTGCACGTTGCTCTGGTCACACTGCAGGCTGATGTCGAGCTGTGGGGCCTGGTCGCGCTCGGTGTTGGCGGCGTCGTAGGCATTCTGGATCAGGTTCATCATCACCTGCAGCAACTGACCGGCGTTGCCGGTGACGAAGCAGTCTTCAGCGCGGCTCCAGCGAATGTCAAAGCGTGGCGCCGTCCCTTTCTTGACCCACAGAATGGCCCGCTCCACCACTGCATTGATTTCGACTGGCGTCACTTCCTCGTGCCCCGCCGTTGAAAAGCGCTTCAGGCCGTTGACGATGTCCGTCGTACGTTGCGCGCCTTCGAGTGTTCCCTCCATCAAGGACGGCAGGTCCTTGAGCAGGCGGTCGATGCGCAGATCGGCGCGCAAAGATTGCACCTGCGGCGGCAGTTCCAGTTGATGCAGCGCGTCCAGATAGCTGCTCAAACGCGCGCCATAGCGCTGCAGCACATGCACATTGCCCAGCACAAAGCTGATCGGGTTGTTGAGCTCATGCGCGACACCCGCCACCAAGCGCCCCAAGGACGCCATTTTTTCGGAATGCAGCAACTGCTGCTGCGCCAGTTTGAGGGCGTCGTGCGCTTCGCGCAACTGGTGATAGGCACGCTTGAGTTCGCCCAGCGGTCGCCCGACCAATACACGCCCCACCTGGCGCCCTGCGCTGTTGTGCCGCGGCGTGCAATTAAGATCCACCGCCACCACTTGACCATCGGCGCCGCGCAGATTGATTTCCACCACGGTACCCTCGCGTGAAGCCGAGTGGTACATGGCGAGTCGCCAGCGCTGCACGCTTTGCTCGTCGGCGAGCAGGCTCAGAACCGGGCTGCCACGCAGCGCTTCCTCAGTCTGGCCCACCAGTTCGCACAGGGCCGCATTGGTCTCCTCGATCACACCGTCCTGGTTGCAGGCAATCAGCACATCGCTCATGGCCGACAACAGGCTGAAAATGAATTGCTGCGACTGCTCGAGCTGTGCGTTTTTTTCTTCCAACTCCACTTCGTCGCTGACCAGCTTGGAGTAGACCTCGTCCATCTTCTGGATCACATCGAGCCAGGTCGCCTCGTCCACCCCTTCGAGCTCGCCCAAAGGCAGATGCGGTAACGGTGACGGGGGCGTTGTGGCCATGATGCTAAGTAAATTATCAGTGCACGGTGCAGACCATGCAAGGATCAAAGGAGCGCACGATGTGCTGCACGGCCACGCTCTGGCCACGGCCCTCGACGCTGTCAATAGTGGCACCGACCAGCGCAGCTTCCAGCGCGCCGGGGGTTCCTGCTGCGTCGCGCGGCGAGAAGTTCCAGCTGGTGGGCGCGACGATCTGGTAATGCGCGATGCGTCCGTTCTCGATCTTGAGCCAATGCCCGAGCGCTCCGCGCGCCGCCTCCGACAGACCCGCTCCTTGCGCCTGCGCTGGCATGGCCTGAACCTGGTGATAGGGCTCGCGTGGCTGAAGTGCCAGCAACCACTGTTCCATCAGCGGCAGAATGCGCGCTATTTCCAGTAAGCGCGCCAGCACGCGGGTGTAAACCGTGCCGCCATGCGCCAACACCAGCGCGCGGATCAGGCTCTGGCCGTCCACCAGTTGCCGCGCAATGGCGCCGGTTTCCATCACCTGACCGGCCAGTCGCG